>CANGIF010000004.1 GCA_947453885.1 Flavobacteriaceae bacterium | reverse complement strand
GGGAACGTGCGCCTCGTCACGATCAAAAAAACATTTTTCACACAAAAGAATCTTTTGAAAAACAAAAATGACCAAAAATGAAAATCAAAATTGGTCATTTTTATATTTTTTGCCAAAAAGTAAGGTTACTTCTGAATTTGCCTTTTTATATTGAATTTTAGGTAGTTTTAAATTCCAGTAAAATTTGAAGGTGTAATTGCTTTTAATTCATATTTAATAGCATTAGACACATTAAGGTTGTCTATAAAATTGTGAATAGAAGTTTTAGTAATCAAACTGTTTGTTCGTGTTAATTCTTTCAATGCCTCGTAAGGGTTAGGATACCCCTCTCTTCTTAAAATGGTTTGAATTGCTTCAGCCACAACAGCCCAATTTGATTCTAAATCATAATCTAGTTTACTTTGATTTAACACCAATTTATCCAACCCTTTTAAAGTCGATTCAAAAGCAATAATGGTGTGACTAAAAGGGACTCCTACATTTCGTAAAACAGTGCTGTCAGTCAAGTCACGTTGTAATCGAGAAATGGGTAATTTTGCAGATAAATGTTCAAATAATGCGTTTGCAATTCCTAAATTACCTTCTGAATTTTCAAAATCAATAGGATTTACTTTATGTGGCATTGCCGACGATCCAATTTCACCAACTTTTATTTTTTGTTTGAAATAATCCATTGAAACGTAAGTCCAAAAATCTCTATCTAAGTCAATTAAAATAGTGTTGATTCGTTTCAGTGCATCAAAAAAAGCTGCAAAATGGTCGTAATGTTCTATTTGTGTAGTGGGAAAAGAATGGTGCAATCCTAATTTATTTTCAACAAACGAAGTGCCAAATAATTTCCAATCTATTTTGGGGTAGGCAACATGATGCGCGTTAAAATTTCCAGTTGCGCCTCCAAATTTTGCCGCAAAAGGAAGAGATGGTAGCGATTGCATTTGTTGTGCTAAGCGTTCTACAAAAACACCAATTTCTTTTCCTAAACGAGTTGGAGAGGCAGCTTGACCGTGTGTTCTAGCTAGCATTGGTACACTTGCCCATTCGTCGCTAAGTTGTTTTAATTTACATATAATGACATTTAATGAAGGTAGATATACTTTTTCAAAAGCCTCTTTTGTAGCAAGCGGCATGGCAGTATTGTTTATATCCTGCGATGTTAAACCAAAATGTATAAATTCTTTAAAAGCACCTAAATTAAGGGTGTCAAATTTGTCTTTTAAAAAATATTCAACCGCTTTAACATCGTGATTGGTAGTTAGCTCAATACCTTTAATTACTTCCGCATCTTTGGTAGTAAAGTTATCGTAAATTCTCCTTAAATCTTTAAAAACAGCCGGATTAACAGTAGTAAGTTGAGGTAATGGAAATTCGCAAAGAGCAATAAAATATTCAATTTCTACCAAAACTCGGTAACGAATCAATGCTTGTTCGGAAAAATAATTTGACAAAAGCTTGGTTTTGTTTCGATACCTACCGTCAATAGGAGAAATGGCGTTTAGTTCGTTTAATTGAGGCATTGTTTTTGGTTTTTAGTGAAGCAAATATACTTTATTTTGTTCTTTTTTAAGTAAACTAATAATCAACAACTAATTTTTTTCTAAACATTTTAGCAATTTCAACTTTTTTTAAACACTACCTATTCTTTTTAAGCAAGTTGGTTTTCATTGGGTTACTTATAAAATCTACCTACTTAAAACGAACTTCTATTTCTCTCGAATGTAAATGTCGATGGGCACACCAGAAAAATCCCAATTTTCTCTAATTTTATTTTCAAGAAAACGTTTGTAAGGATCTTTTACATATTGAGGCATGTTTGCAAAAAACACAAATTGAGGAGTAGGAGTTGGCAATTGCATACAATATTTAATTTTTACATATTTCCCTTTTAAAGCTGGTGGTGGGTAACCTTCAATAACCTTTAACATATAATCGTTAAATTTGGAAGTAGCAATTCGTTGTTTTCTGTTTTCAAAAACCTGAACAGTTGTTTCCAGTGCTTTAAGCAATCTTTGTTTCGTTAAAGCCGAAACAAAAAGAATGGGAACATCAGTAAAAGGCATTAATTCTTCTCTAATTTTAACTTCATAATCCCGTGTGGACATGGTTTCTTTTTCAACCAAATCCCATTTGTTTACAAGGATTACAATTCCTTTTCGGTTTTTTTCGGCTAACCAAAAAATACTTTGATCTTGACCTTCAAATCCTCTAGTAGCATCAATGATTAAGATACATATATCGGCATGTTCAATAGCACGAACGGAACGCATTACAGAATAAAATTCTAAATCTTCTTTTACTTTGGCTTTACGTCTAATTCCGGCAGTATCAATTAAATTAAATTCAAAACCGAAACGGTCAAATTTAGTATCGATAGCGTCTCTTGTTGTACCAGCAATATCGGTAACCATAAAACGGTCTTGACCAATTAGGGCATTGATAAAACTTGATTTCCCTGCGTTTGGTCGTCCTACAACGGCAAATCTAGGAAGCACAATTTCTTCTTGAACGGGTTCTGGTTTTATTGGAAACGAATCAATTAACGCATCTAACAAATCTCCTGTTCCACTGCCTGAAATACTGGCAAAAGTAAAGTATTCTCCCAATCCCAAATTGTAAAACTCCATTGCATCTTTTTCGCGCATGGCGTTGTCTACTTTATTTACGGCTAGCAAAACTGGTTTTGTAACTTTTCGTAATAAACGAGCAACCGTATCGTCCATTGGGGTAATGCCTTCTTCAACATCTACAACAAAAATAATCACATCGGCTTCGTCAATAGCTAGTTCAACTTGTTTTCTAATTTCTGATTCAAAAACATCATCAGAACCTTTGATATAGCCACCGGTGTCAATTACTGAAAATTCCTTTCCATTCCATTCGCTTTTACCATAATTTCTATCGCGAGTTACACCCGAAACAGCATCAACAATGGCATCTCTTCTTTTTATTAATCGGTTAAATAGGGTAGATTTTCCTACGTTTGGTCTTCCAACAATGGCAACAATGTTATTCATAATTCAATCTTCAAATAAGTTCATTCTTTGTTTAACTGCTTAGCAGTTTCGGGTTGCAAAGGTAGTGTTAAATACTATAGTATCCATTTTTTTGTATATTAGCCTAAAGATTATAACTATAAATTTAAAAGAGAAAGCTATGGATACTTCAAAAGAGGTTCGACTTCGGTTGCGGTTTTATAAAGATTTGGATGAAAACATACAAACAATTAGTCGAAAATTTGAGACTTACAGCGAGAAAAAGTGCGTTTTGAAACTGAAAGGCAACCACATTTGGATGAATGTAACTGCAGATAAAAAAGCCTATTGGTCGCCCCATTTACACATTGAACTTGAAAAAACAACTGAAAACACCACACATATCAGAGGGCTTTTTGGTCCCGACCCAACACTTTGGACTTTTTTTATGTTTTTACATTTTATGATTGCAGGTGTGTTTTTAATTTTTAGTATGATAGCTTATTCTGATTTCACGCTAAAAAACAGCACGCAAACGGATTTGTTAATTATGATGGTAATGGTGTTTTTATGGTTTTTATTGTACGTTATTGCCAAAAACATACGAGAAAAAGGTGCCGATCAGATGGATGAACTGGAACAACAGTTTTTAAAAATTATTGAATAAACCAACCTATTGATTGTAACCAAATCTTTTAAGCATGTTGGCGTTACTTCTCCAATTTTTATTCACTTTTACATACAATTCAATGTGAATTTGTTTGCCAAAGAATTTTTCTAAATCAGCACGAGATTCCACCCCTACTTTTTTTAAAGCAGCTCCTTTATGCCCAATTATAATGCCTTTTTGGGTGTCGCGTTCCACCATTATTACAGATCGGATTCTAATAATAGTTGCATCTTCAACAAATTCTTCCGTTTCAATTTCAACAGCATACGGAATTTCTTTGCTGTAGTTCAACAAGATTTTTTCGCGAATAGTTTCATTTACAAAAAAACGTTCGGGCTTGTCCGTTAATGTATCTTTGGGATAATAGGCAGGCGAATTAGGTAAAAGCGCAATAATTCTGCTAAACACTTCGGTTACATTAAAATTTTGTAAAGCAGAAATGGGCACTATTTCGGCATTTGGCACTTTTTCAGTCCAAAAAGCAACTTGTGCTTCTAATTGTTCTTGATTGGAAGTGTCTATTTTATTTAAAAGCAATAAAACAGGTATTTTAGAATGGACAATTTTAGAAAAAAAAGCGTCGTCTTTCAATTCTTTTTCCCCAATTTCAACCATGTAAATCAAAATATCGGCATCTTCAAAAGCCGATTTTACAAAATTCATCATTGATTCCTGCATTTCATAAGCAGGTTTAATAATGCCGGGAGTGTCGGATAAAACTACTTGAAAATTTTCACCATTTACAATTCCTAAAATACGATGTCGGGTTGTTTGCGCTTTTGAAGTAATTATAGACAAACGTTCGCCCACAAACGCATTCATTAAAGTTGATTTTCCAACATTTGGATTTCCAATGATATTTACAAAACCTGCTTTGTGTTCCATGTTTTAGTTTTAATGATTGCTTATTTAAAAAAAATATATGATAAATAGTATAAAGTGCAAAAGTATGATTTTATGAAGAACTATGTTACACATTATTTTGTAACTTTTATCAGAAGGTAACACGTAGTTACTTTAGGCTGTTTCAAAAAGGGAAAAATAGTAAAAAAAACACGAAATTTATCGTTTCTGTTTCGTTTAAAAAGTGCGTTTTACAGTATTAAAAATACCTCTTTACATAGCAAAATTTCCGTCTAGGAGAAAATTCACTTCCAACTAAGGAATTTTTTTTGTGATTATACGTGTGTTTAATAACATAGTAATCATTGACTTAATCCTTTATTGGCAATGAAATACAAAATCAATATATTTGTAAAAAAATGACTGAAATATTCAAGGTTATTCCCCCCCCTAAATCATTTTGTTAGGTAGGTGTTACTAAACGATAATTAGTTACATTTATGCTAAACTATACAGCAAATAGCTGCAAGTAGAAATTATAAATTTCATAAACCAATGGAATTGTAATTTATTAGCTTTGCAGTAGTTGGCTGTTTGGACGTGTTTAGTGGAAATGAAAATAAAGATTTGTATTTAGAAAGTGTAAGAATATAACCACACAAAGAGATTTGTATGGTAGCGGTGCGGAGTTTTAGTTACACCATAAAATAATTTTAGCAAGAACAACAACATGAAAGTAAGTAGAGAAATAGCAATTTATCAAAAAAAAGATGAAAAGTATATAGAAAGTTTTGAAATTGATTTGTCAGTTGATAAATTAGTTAATATTTTAAGTGTCGATACGGATGAAGACCCAAATGTTTTTATGGTATATGATATAAACAAAGAGCAATATACACAAATTCAAAAGATAATTCCTAGTCTAAAAGAAATTGATTTTGATAATGGAGAATTGTTTTATGAATGTTTTCAAGCAGAATAATTAAAGAATGTTTTATGAATAAACTACTAATAAAATTTATAATCCTTTTTAATTTAAGCATTTACTCCCCCGCTCCCTCACGAATCCCATCGCGTGTTAGGTGTTACTAAATGATAATTAGTTACATTTATGCTAAACTATACAGCAAATAGCTGCGAGTAGAAATTATAAATTTCATAAACCAATGGAATTGTAATTTATTAGCTTTGCAGTAGTTGGCTGGTTGGACGTGTTTACTGGGAATGAAAATTAAGACTTGTATTTAGAAAGTTAAGAATATAACCACACAAAGAGATTTGTATGGTAGCGGTGGAGAAAATCCACGAAAAAAATCAATTAAAGTAAGGGTTATTAAAAATATGATACCACCATTCAAGTTTTTCGGACTTTTTACTCGTTTCCAAATGGGTATATTAATTATTATAACAGGAATATTAATTGTATTATTTTCCGTATGGCTACATAAAATGTACCCAAAAGAAGAATATAAATTGGCAAAAGCTATGAAGAGAGAAGGCAAAACAGCATTTCAAAATCGATTATTTATAGATATGTATATTCGTACACAAAATGGAATTATTTTAGGGTGTTTTATAATGATTTTTGGTTTAATAATTTGTTTCTGCGAATTATTTAATATAAATATATATTAAATTGAACCCCTAGTTCCCGCACGAATCCTTTTCTGCGGTAGATTAAAAAAATCTTTCAAAATAAAACCACGTGAGGTTTTAAACAAAACCACATGAGGTTTTTAGTAAAAGCACACGTGGTTTTTATAAAAAGCACACGTGGTTTTGAAATTAGTAAAAATTATAGTATAATTGCTTCAAAAATTAGTAACTTAAAAAATTTGGATTATGTCAATTAAATTTAAAGTCGTTCAAAAGAAAAATCCTCAAGACATGAACGCAGCCTCAAAGTGGTATGCCACAACTGTAGGTGATGGTGATACAACTTTGCAGGATTTAGCAGATTATGCAAGCGAAACATCAACTGTGTCAAAAGCGGATATTTTGGCAGTGCTAGAAAGTACACTTACTAAGGTTTCTAAAGATTTATCTAATGGGAAGATTGTAAAAGTGGGAGAGTATTTTACGCTTCAAATGAGTTTGTCAAGCAACCCATCAGACACAGAAGCTGAAGTAACAAGTAGTAAAATAAAAGGTGCAAAAATTAATTTTCGCCCTGGCAAGATGTTTAAAGATATGATTAAACTAGCCACTTATAGCAAAAAATAATGGTAGAGTTGAATCAATCGTGTGGTTTTAGAAAATCAAAACGTATTGATAATTCGTTTAAATTAAAAACTAAATTCAACAGTAAAGACGGTCGTTTGGTCGTCTTTATTGTTTTAAAAACTTTTTTAGGTAGTGAATCAAATAAAACCATGATTAATTTATTTGCTTTTAAAATAAACTACAACGCGCCCGAAACCGCACAAGCACTGTATAACGGCAACATAGCCGAAACTTTTTGGCGCAGCAGTAGCGACAACACAATGCGGAAATATGCTTACAGTTACGACAATTTGAACCGTTTGAGCTTGGCGGAGTACCAAAAACCGCAAGAGGCAGTGGTGCTAACCAACAGTTATAACGAAAGCTTGCAGTACGACAAAAACGGTAACATTATGAGCTTGCAGCGCAATGGCGGACTAGACAGTCAAGATTTGATAAACCAGATTGACGACTTAACGTATAGTTATGATGGTACTACTAGCAATCGATTGGTAGGTGTGTCCGACTCCACTAACAACCCAGAAGGATTTAACGACAACAACCTATCCCAAACAGATTACAGCTACGATGCCAACGGCAACATGACTGCCGATTCAAACAAAGGCATTTCACAAATCATTTACAACCACTTGAATTTGCCAACAAGAATAAATTTTGATGGAATTGGCTTAATTACTTATCTTTACAACGCCACGGGGCAAAAGGTGCAAAAAACTGTGGAAAACAGCCAAGCGGGCGACCATACCATTACAGACTACATGGACGGATTTCAATACAAAAACGACTATTTAAATTTCTTTCCTACGGCGGAAGGCTACGTTAATTGTAATGTACCAAAAATGATACAAGTGGTTATAGACGGTGTGCCAGTAGATGAAGTAATAGACGAGCCCGATTTGCAAAAACCACAACCGTTTAATTACGTGTACAACTACACCGACCATTTGGGCAACATCCGATTGAGCTACACCCAAAAGCCCGGCACAACTGACCTTAGCATTATTGAAGAAAACCATTATTACCCCTTTGGACTCAAGCACACCAACTACAACAGCGATAAAATGATGTACGTCAAAGAGCTGGAACAACTAAAGATAAAACCTGTGCCGCCGCTGTTTAGAACTAGTTACAATTATAAATACAATGGGAAGGAGTTGCAAGACGAGTTGGGGCTTAATATGTACACGTATGGCTTTAGAGATTATGACCCAGCGATTGGTAGATGGAATGTAATTGACCCACTTGCTGAAAAATATAGAAGATGGTCGCCTTATAATTATTGTATTGACAACCCAATGAGATTTGTTGACCCTGATGGCATGGGAGTTGAGTCAATACATTTAGATAAAAATGGAACAGTACTTGGTAATTATAACGATGGAGATAATGGAGTTTATGTGCATGAAAATGCAAAATCGTCAGCGGATTATAAAAAAGATTATAGCTCTAAAAATACATCTGCGGGTGGTGAGAAGATTGGCGAAATAGGCGGAAAAATTAATGTTAATAAAATATTTGCCAATCTTTTAAATAAAAATATTAAAGAAGCAAAAGACATTTACAATCCTTTTACTTTTAGAGACCACGTTAAAGGGCATGGAGATTGGGATTTAAAAAATAATAAAAGCACCATATTTGGTTTAGGAAATGATGGTAAAACAACATTTAGTTTTCAAGGAAACACGATGAGTTCACCAGATATTGGTAATTATCATTTTGGTGCTGTAGGAAAGGCGGCTAATTTGTTTTCTGAAAGTTTCATGTTGCAACAAGCGGGACAAGCGCAAATGCAAGCGGGAACATCTCAACCTCAATGGCAAAGATATGGAACAGAAAGAGTCCCAGTTCAGAGGGGAGATGGAGTTATCTGGACTGACCAAAAAGTAATGTTGCCACCTTACGGAGATGACCCAAGAGACCAGCAAATGATAATTGGTGGATTTAACTATTATAAAAAAAATAATTAATTATGAGTTTTAAGAAATTTTTTATCGGTTTAGGAATAGCGTTTCTTCTTTTTATATTTTATGTAATCTATCAATTATCAACGTTTAAATTATTTAACGATGAAATAAAGGTTGTTCAAGAAATTAAAGTTCCTCATAAAAACTATTTGCTAAAGGTGTATTATATGCCTTCAAATGCGACAACTGAATCTTCCATACAAGTTAGGAAAATTGAAAATAATGTTGAAGAAGTTTTAAAAGGCTATGAAAGATTTAATTATTTGAATAATTATAAAATTACTGAAGGAGATACCCTTAATTTATCAATCAGTGATACTAGCAATGTTAGTGCACCAATTGAAGAAGTGAAATTTAAACTTCCGTAAAGTTCCGAGATTCTGAAACGGATCAAGATGGAAGTGAATACAAGGGAAAAAATGAGTATATAGGAAATGTATTATCAGATTTGAATACTATTAAAAATAGTGGCGACAAGGAATTAACTGTTAGACTTAATACACTTGAAAATAGCGATCAGGTACATACAATTGAAGAGGTTTCAGATAAAAGTTATGGAAACGGCAATACTGCTGAAAATCGTGTTTCAGAATTTTTAGGAAAACCCACAGGATCAACTACAGAATACAACCCAAACGGTATTAGGGATATTAATGGCAAGGAAAGACAACCTGTGGATGCATTAACCCATGAATTATTAGGTCATGGATACGATTGTGACCAAGGAACTTCAACACTAGCAAGAACTTCAAATGGTATAAGAATGAATGAAGTAAATGCTGTCAAAATTGAAAATAGAATGAGAGCTGTGAATAATGAAAAATCTAGAACACATTATGGTGGTAAACTGATTCCACCATCGTTATTAAAACAAATTTATATAAAATAATAAATTATGAAAGCAATAATTTTCATTTATATTTTAGTAATGCAACAAATATCTTTTATTGAAAAAGTTACTAATGACTTTCGCTCAAATAGTATGTTTCTTTTACTCAATGTTGAATCAAAATCATATTCTGGACCTGTAATTATTGAAAATGATGATTTATATCTTTTTTATGCCATTACAAAAAAATTTACCAAAGAGGATTATAAAGCATATATAAAGTCCATATTAAAAGACAAAAAAGTACTAAAGTTAAGTAATTTAGATTTGAAAAAATGGGGATTTCAAAAATTCCATCAGGATAAAAGGATTAATTGTCCTAAGAAATTAGGAATTGATACATTTATAAAACTATATTTTAACAACAAAAAGGTTTTAAAGGATGACATCAGCGAAAACCAAAAAAATATTATTATTGAAAAATTATTTATGAATCAAATTTCCTGCTTTATTGATGACGAAACAGGTTATTTAGTTATTAAATAGGATAACGTTCCGATTGAGCTATGCCCAAAAGCCCGGCACGACTGACCTTAGCATTATTGAAGAAAACCATTACTACCCCTTTGGACTCAAGCACACCAACTACAACAGCGATAAAATGATGTACGTCAAAGAGCTGGAACAATTAAAGATAAAACCTGTGCCGCCTTTGTTTAGAACGAGTTATGGTTATAAATATAATGGGAAGGAGTACCAAGACGAGTTGGGGCTTAACTTCTACGACTATGGAGCGAGGAATTATGACCCAGCGATTGGACGATGGACGAATATAGACCCGCTGGCTGAAGAAAATAGACGTTGGTCACCTTATAATTATTGTATTGATAATCCAATAAGATTCGTTGACCCAGACGGGATGTTGGATACAGAGTTTAAAGATGCAAATGGAAATACTACTAAAACTGTTGACGATGGTTCAAACGCTGTTTTTCAAGAAACAGGAAAAGGTACAAATAAACATTATGAGTTTACTGGGTATGATGAAAAACAAAAAGGCGAAAATGAAGTCAATTTTACTTCGGCAATTCAGGAACAACAAAACATGAATAATGATAATCCTAGTTTACAAGAGAATTCACAAGGTCAAGGGGAGACCCATTGTAATCAAGCAACACAAAACATAATGCAAACTGTTGGTTCGGCAGAGAAAGACCCAAATGCAGTTGTTTCGGGCAACGCAAACACAATGGTTACAACCTTAGACAAAGGAACAAATAGTAGCTATAAAAAAGTTGACCAAACTACAGCAGAAAGTAGTGCTAAAAATGGGGAATTGGTTGTTATTGGATGGAAAAACCCGCAAGGTGGTCATGGTCATGTATTGACATTTTCTGTTGGAGATAATATTGATAAAGGTAAGTCCGCTAATATTGGGCCAAAAAAATATTCAGGTTTTGTATCTTTAAATGGTGCAATAAGTAAAACAAAACCAAAGACTTTTTATGTATATGTATCACCAACTAAAAAATAAATAATTATGTTTTTAATAAGAACCTTAGTTTTAATAATTGCTATTAATTTTTCTGCTTATTCTCAAGTAATAGATAGTAAAAATATTATTGGGATATGGCAATCAGGGAATAAAGAGATAAATTCGGGTTGGTTTGATAATTATCAATTCTTCTCTAATGGAAAATTTCGTTTTAATATCAATCAGAATGATTCGACAAAGCGTATCATATGTATTGGAGGAACTTATAAAATTAAAGATAGTATAATTACCTTACAAACGTCATATAGTAAGGAGATTAAAGGAGGTCATCTTGTAAGGAGTGAAACTTCTGGAGGTTCTGGCTGGGAGTTGGAAGGAGGAAAAGTAATGGTTATAAATTATAAATCTAAAGTCGTTAGTTACCTTGCCATAGAAAAATGTACAAGCAATGAAAATATACCATGCTTACTTATAGATAAAAATATATTTTACAAACTTGAAAACGACCCATCAAATTATGATTAGCATTGTATACGACAATTTTTCAAATTTAGTGATAGACTAAACCTTGATTTTACTAGAGGTTAAAACCCCGCTCCCTCACAAATCTCTTCCTATGGTAGTTTAGAAAAATCTTTCAAAATAAAACCATGTGAGGTTTTAAACAAAACCACATGAGGTTTTTAGTAAAAGCCCCGCTAGCGCGAGCGTCTCGCTCGTGCCCAAAATAAAAAATTTCCTATTTTTACTGTATGAGCAGAAAATATAAATTTGGAGAAAAAAGTGGTGCTTATTTTATAAGTTTTGCAACAGTATTTTGGATTGACGTTTTTACACGAGACGACTATTTTTGCTGTATTACTGAAGCTTTGGATTATTGTAGAAAAAATAAGGGTATGGAGTTGTATGGCTATTGCATAATGCCAAGCCATGTTCATCTAATTTTCAGGTCATCGTTAAATGACCCATCGGGACTGATAAGAGACTTCAAAGGATTTACTGCAAGGAAATTATTAAAAGCGATTACGGAAAATTCGCAGGAAAGTAGGAAGGAATGGCTGCTTTGGATGTTCAGTCATGCGGGTAAAAAGAATAGTAATGTAAAAAGCATGCAGTTTTGGCAGCAAAACAATAAGCCCATTGAGATTTGGTCATTAAAGGTATTTGAACAGAAATTAAATTATATTCACAATAATCCTGTAGCCAGTGGGTTTGTTTTGAATCCTGTTGATTGGAAATTTAGCAGTGCCAGAAATTATGGGGATGATGACCAGAGTATTTTGGAGATTGATTTGAATTGATTTGTGGGCACGAGCGAGACGCTCGCGCTAGCTGGGGCATAATATATTATCTGGTAATTGGAATGCTTTTGATGATAAAAGTGAAATTAAATTTGACGCACAAGGAATGACTAAAGATCAGTATAAAATAGTTATGAGTGCAATAACGGATTATTTAAATAAAGACAAGAAATAATGAATAGAGCTCTGTTAATACTAGATAAAATACTTTCAATTATATTATTTATAATAGCGATTACAGTTATAGGACTGTATTTAAACACTTACTATTTTAATCCAGGTCGTAAGGGATTAGGAACACAAGCATTGGCTGAAATATGCATTCCTTTTTGTTGCTTATATGTGGTTAAATATCTTTTACAAATATCTTCATCAAGGAAATAAAAGAAAAAGAAACAATTTCAAACAAAGGCATTTCACAAATCATTTACTACTACCGGAATTACTACTACATCTTAGAAATAAAAAAAGGCTAATGTTTTGAAACAGCAGCCTTTTCTTTTAAGTACTTTTAGCACTATTTTTTTAGTGTTCTAACATAGTTTACTACTAACCAACGGTCTTCGTCATTAGGAATTTTTTTCTTAAACGAAGGCATGTCATCTCTTCCTTCTGTCATTTTGTAAAAAATTTCACCGTCTGTTTGGTTTTGAGATGCTGCTGAGGAAAAGTCACCCAAATCGCCTTTTAACTCTGGTGCTTTGGAGCCATCGCCCAAACCTTTTTTTCCATGGCAGGAGCTACATTGTTTGGCATATAGCGCTTTGCCTTCGTTCATTCCATCTTTGTCCTTTGCATCTGTTGGATTTTTCATGGATTTGAATTTTGCGGGCACTTCCCATTTTTTTTGTAGGTAAGAAAACGATACTAAGGCCAATGAGAAAAGGCCTAAAACTGCTACTAATTTGAAGTTTTTCATGTGTAATTACTTTTTAGATTTATAAATTTTGATTAAGTTAAATAATAAAACGGTTAAGATACTCCAAATTCCGATTAAAATTACATTGGGTATGATTAATAAAAATAGGGGTGTTTTTGTTGGTGGCGACCACATGGTTCGCTCGTTAAACGTTGATTTATCTGTAATTGGCTCCCCCATTTTTTTGATAATAGAAGCTACAATAGTTCCGTATTTTTCGTTATCGACCAGTGCTACTTGAAAATTGAGATTGCCATCTATTCCAGTTAAGCCTTTATTCGCAAAGGAAATTTCGATTGCCCCATCGGCATCAGTGGTATAGCTGTCTTTGTCGTCAAGAGCTAAAGTGCCAAACAATCGTTTCAAACCTGCTTTTAAATCCTCATCTGCAATGGGTTTGTTTTTATCATCTGTTAATCGCGCTTTAAGTGTGTACGTGCTATCCGTTTTTTCAATGGAAGCTTCAATAGTGCCATTTTTTACCGAAACAGTTTCATCTGTATCGTTGTACATTTTGTTGTTTACTACTTTTACAACGAAAGACGCCGATTCAGAATTGAATTTAGAAGGAAGAACGAATTTTGCTTTACCGTCTTTATTGGTGCTAATGGTTCCAATTTTTAAATCAGGAGCTACTCCAGTTGTATCAGTTGTATAAATGGTTAAGTTGCTAACAGCTATTGGTTCAAAACCATTTTTGCCTTTGCTTTTTGTAAGAATAGTCAAATAGGAGTATTCTTTCATCAGTTTGAAATGTTGCACCGCAAGACTGACTGTTTTTTTAGCGGCTTGACTATAACATTTGGTGCCAACGAATGCAAAAAAGAACAGTGCCACCAAAAGCGCCTTTTTAGAATTTGAAATTATGCTATTTTTCATAACGATTCTGAATTATGGGTTTCTACTATTCCTTTTTCTTCTGCCGTTTCATGAATTGGAATGATAGGCAAATAGCGAAATAATACCGTCATTATTAACAATGCAGACGCTAAGGTGCCAAAAGTTATTGTCCATTCTAAAGCAGTTGGGAAATAGCTATGCCAAGATTTCGGAACGCCTTGTATCGGTAAAAAAGGTCGCAATAATGTGGGGGTTACAATGATGTATCTTTTCCACCATGCGCCAACCACTACCAAAATTCCAACTATTAGCAAAGGAATGGGTTTTCTTCCTTTTTTGAAGAGCAACACTAAAATTGGAATGACTAAACCACCAATTATTGCCCCCCAAAACATAATGGCATAATCGCCAATAAATAAATCAGCTAAGTGATCGGCTTCTTCTGTAGTTGTTTTATAGGCCGGCACTAAATATTCGTTTACATTAAAGTACAAATAGATTAAGCACAATAAAACTAGGAGTTTCCCCATTTTATCAAAATGAAGGTCTGTAATGTAGGCTTCTAAATGGTACACTTTTCTTAAAACAGACATAACTACAACAACTGCCCCAGAACCAGCAACAAAAGCTCCAGCAATAAAGTAAGGGCCAAAGTTAGAACTGTCCCAACCAGGTCTGTAGGTAGTAGCAAATAGCCAAGCAGTAACGGTGTGAATTCCAAATGCTACAGGAATTATTAAAACAGAAAGGGTCGCAATAGATTTGTTGTATATTTTTACTTGTTGTTGGTTCCCAACCCAGTTTAGCGATAGTTTTCCGTAAAGTTTACTTAGTTTAGGATTGTTTTGATAGTACTTTTTCATAATTGCAAAATCAGGCAATAATGGATAAAACAACAACATCAAACTGATTACTAAATAAGTAGAAATTACCAACACGTCCCATATAATTGGAGATTGAAGTCGTCCATGTAAAAAGATATTGTAAATTCGTTCAGGACGCCCCATATCAATAATGATGGTTAAACCCGCCATAATAATTGCTGCAACCGCAATAACCTCTGCAATTCTAGTTAGTGGTGTACTCCAAGTTGCTCCTGATAAACGCAAAATTGCCGTAACCAAAGAACCAACTAAACTAATAGCCACAAAGAAAACAAAGTTTGAAATATACACCCCCCAAAGCGCATAATCTCTCATGCCTGTAATGCTTAAGCCATGTTTTATTTGTTGAAAATAAGCGTAAACTGCACATAAGATAACGACTATTAAAAATCCTACCCATATTTGCCCTAGCTTCCCAAATTTTTTAGGCGCTAGATCTTCGACTAATTGATCATATTTATTCATAACTATACGTCTTTATGTACGGATTCAAAACCATTGAAGTTTTTCAAACCTTCTTCAAAATCACCTTCTCTATTTACAGGAGGTAAGTAGTAAACACTTGGTTCAGTTCCTAAACCTTCCATCAAACGATGTCCTGATTTGTCCTTAAGTAATTGACTTAATTTAAAAGTCTCTCCACTTCCATTTGTAACAGCATCTTCGTACATATCACCAAATGCAAATACATCATTTGGACAAGCTTTTACGCAAAACGGAAGCTCTCCTTTTACAATTTGATGTGGACAAAAATCACATTTATCAACGGTTCCTTTTACACTTGGTTGTCCGCAATAATCGGGTGTATAGTCCTCAGATTTTAGTAATGCTTTGTCTTGTTTAGGCTCTTCCCAATTAAAAACTCTTATAGAATAAGGGCAAGCAGCCATGCAAAAACGACAGCCAATACAACGTTCGTTATCGATTAAAACAATACCGTCTTCACGTTTGAAAGTAGCATCAACTGGGCATACTTTAACACACGGTGGTTTGTCACAATGCTGACATTGGGTAGGCATATAATAGGGAGCCGTTTTTTCAGATTCCTGCATTTTATAGACTTTCAACCAAGCATTTTCTCCTGTAATGTAGTGTCCTTTGTTACAGGCATTTTGACATTTTAATGCATTTTTACATTTAGATAAATCCACAACCATCACAAACTTTTTACCAGGAAAACCAACTCTCGGATTGTAATCTTTGGGTTTAATTGCAACATCTTGAACTTCAGATTTTGGTACTTTTATAAGATGTCCATCAGTTGACATTAGTTCAACTGTTTCTTCTGGAGAATCATTACTTTTCAATGCTTCCACTGCAAGGACAGTACCCGCAGTGGCTAGTAATCCGAATTTTATTCCTAATTCAAAAAATTTACGTTTTGAATTTTCTTTATTTTCTTCCATGGTTTTATTTGTTTTTTAACCAGCTTAAAAGGGAACTGTTGGAAATGTTTTTCTCAACAATTGTAGCTTTACTTACGACACTTTTTTTAACTTTAACTGTTGTACCATCTGGTTTTAAAAGAATTTCATAATCTGTTTCAAGTGTTGTTTCATTTGAATTTGTTTTTCCAAAACTTACAAGAGGGAGAATTAATCCCCCTCCTAGTAATGGTAAAAAGCCTCTTCTGCTAATTTTTTTATCAGGTTTATCCATGTTTTTTATATATAAATTACATGTGCCATAATCTAGTAATGTTAAATCCAATCATGTATTTCCCATCAAAGAAATTGGTTTGATTGGTCATTACATTGTATTGTGAACTTAAATTTCTATAGTTGGTTACAAATAGTTGAAAAGCATGTGAACCAGTTGAAAATTCAAAACCTAGCCCCATTCCTGGTTTAGTTACATTATTATCATATTTAGTTACAGGTTGGTTGTAGTCAAAGATAACAGCGGTTGAAGGATTAATTTTTACACGTCCTCCAAATTCAATTGCAATTAAATCGTTTTTAATTGGTGCTTCAACATAATTAAAATGCGACAAACTTGGTGCTATTTGAACGGAAATACTTCTGTTAAACCGTCTTGCAATAATAAGTTGATTGTAGAAGGAATAACGGTCGGTTGGATGTAAAAAGTTTTCAGACGGTCTTCCATCCATGGTTATGTTTCCGTAATAAGTCATACTAAAGGGCATTCCGCCTACTTTATTTTGTCTAAGTAGAGCTCCTTTTAGGCTTACTTCTTGTAAACGACTATCTTTTATAGTAGCAAAACCAACATTAATTCGGTCTGTAATCCCATAATTTAAAGCTAAACGGATATTTGAAGGAGCCCAAATTCCAAAAAAGTCATTGGCTCCTGGTCCTGAATTTACAATTCCAAAACGGTGGTTCATTGTTAATTCTAAAGTACCTTTAGTTAAAAGCACGTTGGTTTGACTTTCAATCAATTGAGTACTTTCAAAAGCGGCTCTTTCAAGTTTTGGTTTAACTGGTTCTGAATTTGCTGCTGTTTTATCTTGAGCAACAAGTGCAAAAGGAAAAATAAGTGCGGCTATAAGTATTGATTTAATAAATTTCATGATATTAAAAATTTTAGTTAGTTATTTGGAGCTCCATCGTTAATCCATTTTTCAACAATGGCAAGTTTTGAGGCACTTAACACACCATTTGGTGGCATTTGAGGCGCTCCTTTTCCAATCATAGCTTGATATAAGATACTACCTTCTGCACTTCCTGGAGTTACCAAAAGCTCTCCTTGTAACGTAGGAGTTGTAAGCGCTGTGAAAGAATTACTTTCGGTTAAGTTTGGACTAGTTAATCCGCCTTTATGACAACCGATACAATTTTTATTAAAAATGGACTGAACATCTTTTTTGAACGTAACGTTGGCTGGTACCGGAGTAGCAGGAAGTTCATCTTTATAGCATGAAGTAGCCAATAATCCTATAGATGCTACCATCATTATTTGAAATATTTTTTTCATTTTATGTGTTTTTATAATTAAAATTTATTTTATACAAAATTAGCTAACCCTTATCATTACGGATTTGGAAGTATAGTCGTAAAATCAGGAAATCTATTCGTGTCTTTAAAGGCAGCTATTAAATTTTTCATTTCGTCTTTTGAAATTGGCGTAGCAGCCATCCAAGGCACGTTTCCGAATTTTCCAGTAATTACAGTAAACACAGCACTAGCAGTATTGTATCTAAAGAAAGAACCAAGCCCATAGATTTTAGGATTTGGAACTGCTGTTGAAGCTGGATTTGCAGATCCTGCACCATTTGTTTGATTCACAACACCAGTTGGCATTACAGGCCCTTGAGCATTAGTGGTACCATGACCGTCAACACCGTGGCAGTAAGCACATTTTTGAGCGTAAAAAGCTACGCCAGCAGCGGCATCTCCATCACTTCCAAGGTTTGTATAAGTTACATAAGGAGCTGGGGTAGCTTGAACAGTTTGATAAGGTCCGTTGTGAGGTGTAAGTGTGTATAAATCATTATTTTCATTAAACATACCTTCTTTTAACCATTTTACTATATCCCAAATTTTGTCATCTGTTAAAATCCTACTGTAATCAGGGTGTGTTTGACCACCTAAAGTTAAATCCAAACCATTTGCTGTTTTGGTAGCATCTATTTGTCTTCCGCCAACATTTTTAATAGCATCAAACAATCTTTTAGGTTCCCAGGTTTTACAGTCTAATAATTTATTTGTTGCTAATTGCGGCTGATTTGCTGCCGTTTTTTTAGAAATTCCAAAGCCTTCTCTTCCCATTCCGTCTGCGGGATGACAACTAGAGCAAGAATAAAAATTTCTATTAGCTTGCGGAGCAGGAGTTGGAGTTGTTACACCAGTTTGTGCTGTGTAAGTAGCAAAAGCTTTAACTTCTGCATCAGTAAGAGTTGGATCTGCTGCATACTTTGGATTTGGCCAACCAACTAAATTTGCTAAAGAAGGGTTGGCTGTAGCATCAGTTGGTGTTACTAGTGGCCATCCAGCATCTACGTGTTGAAAATTACTAAATAATTTGGCTCCATTTATAGCATCGGCATTGTCATAGGCTGCTTTTTGATCGGCTAATGGATCAACATAAATATCATGCGTACAGCTTTGAAGTAACAAAGCTATCAAACCGATAAGTGTTGTAAAAATAAAAGGAATACGTGTTTTCATAATTAATTAATTTAGTTAATGAATTGTTAAGACAAATTTACACGTGATTCATTGTGTGGTTTATGATATAAATCATGTTTTGAGAAAATTTAAAAGTATTTATTTTACTTTTTAATTGATAAAACAAAAACATTGTTTTATTAAGAGGAATATTTCCATTTAAAAATATAATATTTTTTTAGTTTTCGATATTTTTTAAAATAAAATTCCTAAAAACCAACTTCATTTTAAAAGAAGCAGCTAAAGAAAAACAAAAGAATCATAAAAAAAATGTCTCACATAAGTGAGACATCCATAAGTATAAATTATTAGAAATTATTGTTATTGATTATAATCGTTTTTATTCTTACACAAATAACATAGACAAAATAAGTAGGAATACGCAAGAAAGTAAGATTTTATAAATCAATAGATTTAATAGCTTTTATAGAAATTTAAGTTGTTTAATTAAGGAGCTTTTGTTTTTGATAAACTGATTAAAGTACTATGAAAACCAAAAAAAGACATGTTCAAAAATTGGTCAGTCAACGCAATTAAGTAAACTAAGTAGATTTAACGCATGTTAAACTATAACCCTAGATTTTCTGTCAATAATTACAACATTGTAATAACAGCATAGTAAACAGGTAAACCAATAGTAATGTTAAATGGAAACGTAACAGCCAAAGCCATGGGTAAATACAAACCGGGATTGGCTTTTGGTACGGCAATTTTCATGGCGGCAGGCACAGCAATATAAGAAGCACTAGCAGCCAAAACGGCAAAGATGAAACGGTCACCTATTTCGGGTGTAATAAATTGACTTAGATAGGCAACTAAACAACCATTTACAAAAGGAATTACCAGAGCAAAAAGACTTGTAAACCATCCGTTTTTTATAAAATCATGTAATTTTTTTCCACTGGTAATTCCCATGTCTAATAGAAAAATAACTAAAAAACCTTTGAATAAATCGGTTGTAAAGGGTTTAATTCCTTCCGCTTGATTTTGATTTGCTAACAGCCCAATAAGCAAACTTCCTAGAATTAGCAAAACACTACCATTTGTAAATGAATGTTTCGCAATTTCTGAAATTTTGATGGTGTTATTTTTTTGAAACCAAGTAATTAAAAGTACCCCAACAATAATTGCAGGAGCTTCCATAAGTGCCATAATGGCTACCATGTGCCCATTGAATGTTACTTTTTGAACTTCTAAAAAAGACACCGCTGTTACAAAAGTTACAGCACTTACCGATCCATAAGATGCCGCAATTGCTCCAGCATTTTCAACGCCTAATTTCTTTTTTAAAATGAAAAAAGTGTAAAAAGGAATGGCTATCGAAATTGAAATTCCAAACAGAATTGCCCAAGCAATGTTTAGATCAAAGTGGCTGTGTGACAACTCTTGTCCTCCTTTGAAGCCAATGGAAAAAAGTAAATAGAGCGAAATAAATTTGGAAGATTGTGGTGGGATTTCCAAATCGCTTTTTAATTGAACAGCTAAAATGCCTAAAATAAAAAACAATAGGGCAGGGCTAGTAATATTATCTAATAAGAGATTGAAATTCATTATTTTAATTAATAAAAAGGTTAAAAATTTGTTTCTTGTGCTCTTTGAAGCCTATCATTTAAGCTAATTCCAATTCCAATATCAGGAAATCGTTCCGCTACTATTAAATCTAAATTTTGATCATCCAATTCATGCATGGCAGCATAAAGTTTTTGAGCAGCTTCCGATAAATTATTTTCTGTAGATAATTGAATGAATTGTTTTGAATTCAAACCGTAATTTTGATTTGAAAACAAAAGATATCCCACTTTTTTGTTACGGTTTTCCTCAATACTTTTTGACAGGTCAGTACTAATTACAAACCTAGTTTTTGGTGCATAATGTTTGCTTAACATCCCAGGAGCTTGGGGCAAAGTTGTGGATTTGTTTTTAATTTGGATTGTTCCAATTACAGCTTCAATTTCTTCTTTTGAAATAGCCCCAACTCGGTACAAAACAGGCTCAAAATTATCAAAACCTAGAATGGTAGATTCAATTCCTTTTGAACATATTCCTCCTTCTACAACTAAACTAATTTTATCACCAAGTTGTTTTTTAACATGTTGGGAACAAGTAGGGCTGATGTATCCAAAAGGATTTGCGCTTGGTGCGGCTAATGGAAAATCCAAATGATGCAGTAATTCTAATGCAATTGGATGGGAGGGAATTCTTACAGCAACTGTTTCGTTTCCAGAAGTAACTATTTTAGGAATAATTTCTTTTTTTTCCAAAACCAATGTTAACGGTCCTGGCCAAAAAGCGGTTGCCAATTGCCATGCTTTTGGAGGTATGTTTTGAGCAATAGTTTCCAAATAACTGCTTGCTTTTATATGGACAATTAATGGATTGAATAAGGGTCTTTCTTTTATAGCATAAATTTTTGAAACAGCTTCTTGGTTAAATGCATTTGCAGCTAAGCCATAAACTGTTTCAGTTGGAATAGCTATAACATCTCCTTGTTCTAATAGTTTTTTTGCTACTACTAATTCTGAATTCATTTCAATTTAAGGATTACAATAGTTACAATACATGGGGTCTTCCATCTTTTTAGAAGCCGCTTTTTCTGATTTAAAATTACAATTACTACATTGATAAGTGTATGATAAAATGGAGTTGGTTGGATTGTTGCATAGTTCGCATCGAAGTCCTTTGTTTGCTTCCACAATTCCAAATCCAGGATGATTACAATTTGGACATTTAGAATTTATCTTTTCAATAAGTTGCATAGTTGTTTTTTCAATAATTTTCATCCTTGTAGGATTATAAAGTGCTCTCATATCGGTTTCGACAATAATATCGGAATAGTTTGCTTTTAGTGCTTCAAAGTGTTCATATAATTCCTCCCAAGCAGTAATTCCTTTTACAATTAGTTCCGAATTTTCGGATCGTAAGATTAAACCATGCGAAGGAAATTTACATGTTTCCGCAAACAATTGTAATTCCGTTTTCGATTTTATAATTGAACTATTGAAATTGGTGTTTAAAGTTTGTATTCTTGTAGTAATTTCAAGGTTGTTTTTTAGGTCAATAAAAAGCAAAATTTCTTCATTGGCACTTGCAAAAAAAGCAGTTGAATGTAGTCCAAATGAACCTTCGCTTGCTATTCCTAAGTCACAATTTGAAATAGCCATTGCAGCTAAACATTTTTTTCGAACCGTTTCAAAAGCATTGTCTTTACGAGCAATTTCACCAGTAAATGTTCCAAAAGAATCGGTATCAAAATCCTTTAAAACAAAGCATTTCACATTTAAATTTGCTTCTAGTAGAGGTGCAATTACGGTTTCTTTTTTATGTTTGGTTGCAATGACCAGTATTCTATTTTGAAACATTTTCTTGGAGTTCAATTGTAATGTTGCTATTGATTTTCAATTCCAAATTGTTTCTAGTTGCTAGTTCAATTATTTCCATAATTGTTTTACTTGATTGAACTAAAGCTTCAACCCTTTTTTTGGAGTTTTCTGTTTCGGTATTGAACCTTATAAAATTGCTAAAAGCATCTAAATTATGATAATTAATTTTGGTATTTAGTAAATCCATTAACACTTTTTGAGCTTCAGTTGGTTGAAAAACCCCGTCAATAAGTTTGAAGTTATAGTTTGTTTCCATAGTGCATTAGGTAAAAGCAACTGTACAGCTGATATGAAATGATTGAAGAGGATCAGTTGATTCAGCCCTTAACGCCATGAGATTTTGCTGTAAAGCAATTATTTTTTTCTCAATGCTTTTTATGTCTTCTTCGTTTTGAAACGTACTTATTTTGGATTCTAAAAAAGTAATTTTAGTTTCAGCAATTTTTGTGATCAATTGCATAGCCTCATTTGAAGTATAAGAGCCGTTTATTAAATTGAATTCCATTTGAAAAATGTATTAGTTTAGTTGTTATTGTCCTTGTCCTAAAGAAAATCCTGAAACACCGTCAAAGTAGTAAAGGTTTTCAGTTTTTATTGTGTCAATGCCACTAGAATTGAATTGATGTAATAAATCTAGAATAGCCATTTTTGTGAGTGTTTTTCCGTTTTCCGTTTTAAACCTACATCTCCAATGATCGGTGCAAAAAGTTTCTTTAAAACCTTCTGGCCACACTTTTATACCACGATTTGTAATCATGTTTAGTTGTGCGTTTTCAGAACGTATATGCTTTATTTTGTCTGCTAATTCATTTGCATCTGTTCCATTCCAATGCACAAAAACATCGTGTCCAACAAGTTCTTTCTTAGCCTGAGTTTTTTTGACATATTTTGGGAGTACTAACGCATCATTGTTTTCATAACTTACAGCTTTTAATAAAGACGGTTTTTGACCTAAATTGGCAATTATTGCTTCGGCAAATTCTTTAGTACCTACTTTTTGTTTGCTGTTTCCTTCTGAATAAATATCATAAGTATGGATTCCATCTTCAAGTGTTTTTAACCAAGCATTTTGAACTTTACTTGCAACAGCTGTTTGTCCAATGTGATTAAGCATCATAACAGCTCCTTGTAATAAACCCGAAGGATTTGCCATGTTTAGTCCTGCTCTTCTTGGTGCTGAACCATGAATTGCTTCAAACATGGCACACTCTTCTCCAATATTTGCAGAACCCGCCAAACCAACAGAACCAGCAATTTGAGCTGCTATATCCGAAAGTACATCGCCATATAAATTTAAAGTAACAATAACGTCAAAAACTTCAGGAGTATCTGCCATTTTTGCCGCTCCAATGTCTATAATCCAATGTTCTTTTTCAATTTGAGGGTACTCTTCACCAATTTCATCAAAAACTTTATGAAATAATCCGTCCGATTGTTTCATGATGTTATCTTTTGTAAAACAAGTTACTTTTTTACGACCATACTGTTTGGCATATTCAAAAGCATAACGTACAATTTTTTCACAACCAGGCCGACTGATGATTTTCAGACATTGCACCACTTCATCCGTTTGTTGGTGTTCAATTCCTGCGTATAAATCTTCTTCATTTTCACGAATAATTACTATATCCATTTTAGGATGTTTGGTTGCCACAAAAGGGTATAAACTCACACAAGGACGAACATTAGAATACAATCCAAGGAATTTTCTTGTTGTAACATTCAAACTTTTGTAACCTCCACCTTGAGGAGTTGTAATAGGTGCTTTTAAAAACACTTTGTTTTTGGTAATAACATCCCAACTTTCTTTTGCTATGCCTGATGTGTTTCCGGATAGATACACTTTTTCACCAACTTCAATTTCGTCGATTTCAATTGCCGCTCCAGCAGCTTTAATAATTTGTAGCGTAGCATCCATAATTTCTGGACCAATTCCGTCACCTTTTGCGATAGTTATTCGTTGCATATTTTTTGTTTTTTAGTTATGGGACAAATGTATTAGGTTCTATGTATATATTTTTATTTACATTTGTTATCCAATACATAAAATATATTTATGAATTATACCTTACATCAACTTAAATTATTTCTGCGTATTGTAGAAACAAAAAGCATTACCAAAACAGCTGAAGAATTATTTTTAACACAACCTGCGGTTTCTATTCAATTAAAAAATTTTCAAAATCAGTTTGATATTCCATTAACAGAAATTATAGGCAGGCAACTTTTTGTAACCGAATTTGGAAATGAAATTGCCAGTATTGCCAAAAACATTTTGAATGAAGTTGATGAAATACAATACAAGTCGCTTGCTTTTAAAGATATTTTGGCTGGCAGGTTACGAATTTCAATTGTATCGACAGGTAAATATGTTATGCCTTTTTTCTTAAGTGCTTTTTTGAAAAAATACCCCAATGTAGAATTGGTAATGGATGTTACTAATAAACAAAAAGTCATTAGAAGTTTAGAATTTAACGAAGTAGATTTTGCTTTAATATCGGTTTTACCAAGCGCTATTTCAATTGATTCAGAATTGCTTTTAGAGAATAAATTGTTTGTTATGGGCAAAGAAAACATTCCAAATGTTGATTCCTCAAATAGCCAAAATATTTTTAATGATTATCCCTTAATTTATAGAGAAGAAGGTTCAGGAACCAGACACGTTATGGAATTATTTTTTGAGAAAAAGAATATTCAACCTAAAATTAAACTTCAATTGACTTCCAATGAAGCAGTAAAACAAGCATTATTAGCAGGTTTTGGCTATTCAATAATGCCGCTAATTGGTTGTAAAAATGAGTTGAACAATCAACAATTACAAATTATTTCTGTTCCTGGTTTTCCAATAAAATCCGATTGGAGACTAATTTGGTTGAAAGATAAAAAGCTTTCGCCTGTTTCTCAAGCATATTTGAAATTTATTAGAGAAAACAAGTCGGAAATTATACATTCCAATTTTGATTGGATTTCTGAATATTAATTCGCATTTTCAAAAAAAATAGAATACATTTATATCGTTAAACGTTATGTTTCAAAATTACTATTATGAGCGATTTTTATAAAAAAATATTGGATAACAATAAAAAATGGGTTGAAGAACAAACAAATATTGATCCAGAATATTTTAAAGATTTATCAAAAGGTCAAAATCCGCCTTTGTTATGGATAGGGTGTTCGGATAGTCGCGTACCTGCAAATGAAATTATTGGAGCAAAACCTGGCGAAGTTTTTGTTCATAGAAACATAGCAAACATGGTTGTACATTCTGACATGAACATGCTGAGTGTTCTAGATTACGCTGTAAATGTTTTGAAAGTAAAACACGTTATTGTTTGCGGACATTATGGTTGTGGAGGTATAAAAGCAGCAATGGGGAATGATTCTATTGGAATTATTGACAATTGGATTAGACATATAAAAGATGTTTACAGACTTCATAAAACTGAATTGGATAGTTTTACTAACGAAGATGATCGCTTCAATAGATTTGTAGAAGTTAATGTTATAGAACAAGTTTATGATTTGTCTAAAACCTCTATAGTTCAATCTGCATGGAAAAAAGGGCAGGAGTTAACGCTTCACGGATGGGCTTATGGTTTGAATTCTGGTTTTGTAACAGATTTAGAAGTAAACATTAGTTCCAATCAAGATTTAGCAGAGGTATATCAATTGAAGTTTTAATCTTCTAAATTTTCATTAAATGCGGAAGGCAATAGTTTTGGTATGAATTTTACCAATATAGGAAGCAACAAACTTCCACCTGGGAGTAAAAAAATGGTTAAAGAAGGAATACTTTTACAAATATCTAATAATTGTTTTTTTACTTTTCTTTTTTCTGAACTGTTTAAATCTCTTCTTGTGGATACGGCCAAAAGTACTACAAGTTCTTTGCTTTCAGAAAGTTCTTTTAATAATCTTTTTTTATTTCGCACAATTAGAGTAGCAACATTTTGTGAAGTTTGATCGTAAAAGTTTTTTACGGGATTAGAATTGTTAAAATACTGGATTTCAGATTTGTGATTTGAAATAAACGCATTTGTTTTTTCTAAACTTTCTTTCACAAAATCATCTGGAACATGCATTATTTCTGCTAATTTGTATAGAAAATAAATTTCTTCATTTTCTATAACGCCATCACTCCAAAGTGTAATTCCAGCTAAATCTACAAAATAATAGCGTTCAAAATCTTCTTTAAAGTATTGAAAAGGCAAGCTTTCAAAAGTTTGAAATTCTATCTCAGAAAATTTAGTATATCGAGCAGATGCTTCAAAAAGTTTGAGTAATAAATCATCATGTACTGATTTTTTAGTTTTAACCTGTAAAGTTAATGAAACGATATTGAGTATCAATTCCTCAATTTTTTTTAAATATTTTTCAGGAATAGCTCCTTCAATAAGGTATTTTTGAAAAGCTAAAACATCAACAAATAACAATGCATTTGTAACTATGTTTGAAAAATTTTTGCTAATTACATCTTTGTTAGTTTGAACTCTAGCATCAATTAAATTTTCAAGTTTTGAAGTTGCTGTTGGATGAATTATTTTAGTAAAAAAACCAAAATCTTTTGGAGTCATTTCAGTATAAAAAGCTACAGCAGCTGAAATGAAATGCTGTATATCGGAACTTTTTTTTGTAACGCTATAGGTTTCAAATAAAGAAGTGAGTAAAGCTACTTTTGAAATTTCATCTATTTTCCAAGTACTAATATCAATTACAGGTTGCGAATTTATTGAAATGATGTGTCCGTAAATAAGCCCTGTTTTTCGGATATTGTTATAAAATGTAAGAGTGTCAATTAATTTAGTATCGAACAAGGGATTTTGTTCAATAAAATATTTATCAATCCATCCTATTGCAGAAGGGTTTATCATGCTTCACAATTGAATGGCAAATCTATGCAAATTGATGTGATTATTTTCTTTTTTTAATCTGGATTTGCCAAGATTTTAAATAATTCTGCATTTGAAATCAAATAACGATTCTCCAATGCTAATTTTGATAATTGAGAACTTACTAAATTGTTTTCACGAGAATTAATTAAAAAAATAGAACTTTCACCAAACGAAAATAGACGTTCTTCTGATTGTAACATGATTTCATAATCTGAAACTAACTGATTGTTGAGCATTTTTTGTTTTTCAAGTGATTTTATTTCAGTTTGTTGAGCGCTAATCTTATTTGCCAATTGTAAAGTTTGAAGCTTTAAATCAAACTCTGAATCTTGAATTTTAAATTCAGCTATTTTTAAACTACCCCTTTCTTTTCTTAAAAATAAAGGAAAATACACGTTCATACTTACCTTGTAGTTATTGTAGTTTGTTGTGTTCCAGTAATCAGGTTGTGAAAGGTATTTGTAACCAACGTCAATTTTAGGCAATAACGAATTGGCTTTTAGTTTTCTATCAACCTGTAAAAGTTCAATTTTACTTTGAATTGCATTTATTTTTGGATGATTTTCAATTAGTGTCTTTGCATCCATCAAATCATTTAATTTGAAGGAGTCTTGTAAAGTTACAAGTAAATTGTCTTCAGGAACGATGGAATCTTGTAATTCCATTGGAATGTTATTTTCTAACCACATAAAATTAGACAATTCTAATTTGGCTTTAGCCATTTTTAGTCTTGAATCTTCTAGACTTAAAGCTCTATTTCTAACAATTATATGAGCTTCTACAGAGTCAATAGCTGGTTTATCTCCATTTTTTATTAAACTTTGAATGCCCTTAAAGCGTGTGTTTGCATTGTTTAAGTAATTTTCATAAAGTTGCACTTCGCTATAATTTCGTTTCCAATTGAAATAAGCAATTGAAGCATCGAATACAATCTGAACAGCCTGAAGTTTTTGTTCTGCTTTACTCAGTTGGATTTGTATTTTTGCTTTTTTAAGATCCGACATTCTTTGGTTAATTAGTAAACCTTGTCCTAGCGGAACCGAAATACCGACGGAGGTTAACCCATTAAATGGAACTGAGTTTTCTGGATTGACGTAAAAACCATCATTAGATTCAAAACCAGCTTTAACTTCTATGCCATACCAAGTTGGAATTTTAAAACTACTGTTTAAAATTGAGTAATAGTTCTTGTCTTTAAATTGTTTTTTATCAAAATCAACTTCAATTTTAGGATCAAAACCACCTCTTGCCATCATTAAATTTGCTTGTGCATTTGAAATTTGCAAATTGGCACTTTTTACTAAAGGATGAAATTTTTTCACATACCCTAAGTATTCATTAAAAGTTAACACTTTAGAAGTGTTTTCCTGAGCAAACATAAAAGTAGTAAACAGTAGTAAGGCAATTATTTTTTTCATTATTTTTTGTCTTTTACAGTTTTTGATTTTGGTTGGTAATAGTTGGGTGGAAATCCGTTTAGAGTTCTCCAAATTTCAAACCAAACGGGAACATTTTCTAAAAGAGCCAGTGTTTGTGCGCCAGATCCCATGCTAATTTGTTTTGGCCATGGGGTCTCGTTTTGATCTGGAGCAATGAGAATTCTGAATTTTCCATTTTCACTTATGAAATTTTCAATGGCTACAATTTTCCCGCCAAAAGTTCCATAACTCATATTGGGCCATCCTGAAAAGACTACAGTTGGCCAACCGTCAAACCATACTCTAACTTTTTCACCTTTGTGTACTAAAGGTAAATCTGTTGGACTAACAAAAGTTTCAACAGCAATGTCGTATTTTGAAGGCATTATACTCACAATTTGCGTACCCTCTTTTATTGTTTCGCCAATTCCTGATTGAATTGCTCTGTTAACATATCCATTTTGTGGTGCCTTAATGTAGTACATACCATTTCGAATTTTGTAATTGGTATATTGATTCTCAAGTTTGTTTACTTGTGCTTTAGTGTCGTATTTATTGCTTAATGCTGTAAATTGATCGCTTCGTGCTTTTGAATCTTTTTCTGCATATTCGGCAGCTATTCGGTTTACTTCTACTTTTGCATTTATCAATTCGTTTTGGCTTCCAATGTATTTGTTTTCTTGTGTAATTATTTTTGCTTCAACATCTTGAAGTTTTAGTTTTTTTTCTTCAACATCTGTTAAAGGTTTTAATCCCTCTTTATTTAAAGTCATTGAACGGTTAAATTGGGTTGTCGCAATTTTTACTTGCGTTCGAACCGCAATTAAATCCATACTGTCACTTTTTACTTTTAAAACAGCTTGTCGGATTTTGTTTTTAGCTTGTTGTAATTTTAATTTTTTTTCGTTTTCAATGGAAGCAATTTGAGTAGAAAGCGCATTTACTTTTCCACCATAGGATTCTTGTGCCATTTTTTTAGCTTCCATTTGATTTTTTGTGTTTTCCATTAAATTCGGATCTAAATAATCTTCTTTTACCTCTGAAATAAATAGAATTGTATCTCCTTTTTGAACATAGTCGCCTTCTTTTACATACCATTTTTCAATTCTACCAGCAATGGCTGAATGAATAGTTTGAGGTCGTTGATCTGGTTTTAAAGTTGTAACTGCGCCAGAACCGGAAATGTTTTGTGTCCAAGGCATAAATAATAGCACAATGCCAATTAATGAAACACCCACTATTATTTTATTTAGAATTTTATAATGTGGTCTGTTGCTTAAATTTTTTATAGCACTGAATTGTGTTATATTTTCAGTAATTATTGGATTCTTTTTTGAGATATTCAACATAACATTTAATTTTTAATATCAGTACTAATGTTTCCTTCTTTCATGGTAATTACTCGACTGCTTTTTTGTTTCCAATAGCTGTTCTTTGAAGCGACAACGAGCGTCCATTTGTGTTTGTTATCCATCATAAAATCAATAATTTCTTTTGAATCTCTTTCGTCCATTTTGTCTAATGGATCTTCTAAAAACACTATTTTTGGTTTACAAACGATGCTTCTTGCTAGTAGTATTTTCTGTGCATTTGACGATGAAAGTTGTCTTCCTTCTGGATAAATTTGAGTTTCTAAGCCAAGAGGTAACGATTTAATATAGGAATCTAATTTGACACTTTCTATGGCCCATTTTAAATCCTCATCACTAATAGTTGGATTGTTAAAAGTTATATTTTCTAAAATAGTACCTTCAAATGGAGTTTCTCCATGAATTATAGTACTTATGTGTGAACGATATTGATTCAAATCAATTTTTCTGAATGTTGCATCATTTATTGAAAACATACCAGAACTTGGTTCTAATAGTCCAGCTAAAATTCTAATAAGTGTTGTTTTACCAGATCCATTTTGCCCTTCTAAAACTATTTTTTCTGAAGGTTCAATTTTTAAATTGATATTATCGAGTACGTAATAAGGAGAGTCTGGGAATTTAAATTTTAAATTGGCCGTTTCCAAACTAACATTTGTGTAACAATAGTTTTGTTCTTTTGTGCTTTCTTCTGTTTTTAAATCGGTAATTAAACCTATTTTTTCTACGGATGTTAAAATATCGTAAAAAGTTTCTAACCCCACAATTATTTTTTCAACAGAATTTATTACAAGTAGAATAATGATTTCTGAGGCAACAAATTGACCAATATTCATTTGTTGGTTTAATACCAAGAAGCCTCCTATTAGTAACAAACTGGCTGTTATGATTACTTTAAAAACAATAAGTTGTACGAACTGTCTTTTAATAACGCTAAAATGTTTTTCACGAAATTCTAAATAACTGCTCACTAAGGAATTGTTTTTATTTAATGCAAATTCAAAATGTTCTTTTTGTTTAAAACTGTAGTTGTTTCTAGCCATTTCTTGAAGCCAACTAACTACTTTATATTTGTATTTTGACTCTTTTAAACTTGTAGTAAGCGCAGAATTATACGAAAATTTAAAGATTGAAAATAAAAGCAATAACAACAAAATCCCAAATAAAATAAAAAACGGATGGTATAAGGAAAGTAATAGTATGCCAAAAACAATTTGTAACAAAGCTGTTGAAAAATCTAATAAAAGTTTTGATGTTCCTTTTTGAATGGTTAATGTGTCAAAAAAGCGATTAGCTAATTCTGGAGGGTATTGATTGTAAAGTTCTTCAAATTTAATTTTAGGCAAACGCAAACTAAATTCAAAGGAGGAGCGTACAAATATTTTTTGTTGTAAATTCTCAGTAATTCGCAATTGCATTAACGACAGAATACCAACTAAAGTAACTCCAATAACAACTACAACGATGAGTACAATCCAAGAAGCACTTACCCTTCCTGATTGCATTAAATTGATAATTGCTTGTATTCCTAATGGCAGCGATAGGCTAATTAAACCCGCAAAAATGGCATAGAAAAATACTTGCGAGATGTCTTTTTTGTCTAATTTTAATAAATTAAAGAACCGTTGTAAAGTAGTTTGATTCATGGATTTTTTATTTTAATGTTTTTTCTATTAAATCAGTATAAAAATTTGTTGGCGAATTGTTTGTATCACAATCAGTAATCGTTTTTAAATGCTTTTTTAAATAATGCTGGTGTAAAGCACCTTCTACAATGGAAGATGCCAAACTTTTAGGATATTGATAGTTTGGTTGAACTTCTAAAATAAGTGTAATTATTCTATTGATTACTCTTTTATAAACTTGAAAATAGCCAGTTTTGTTTTCTTCCTCAACTTCTTTTGTTAATAAGGTCTTTGTAAATTCTGAAATGACAATGCTGTTTAAAATAGCTTCATTTATATGGAGTGTTGCAGTGTCGTCTTCTATTTTATCAGTTACAATTGTAATGGCTCTTTTAAGTTTTTCCATACTATCAGTAATATTGGAAGTAGCAAATACCAAACGATATTCAATCCAACCCCAATACCAAGAAGATAAGTACAACATTAATTTGTGTTTACTCTCAAAATAACGGTAAATCGAACTTTCATTGGAACCAATTTGTTCGCCGAGTTTTTTAAAAGTAAAATTTTCAAAGCCTATTTCGTCAATTAGTACGATGCTTTTTTCTAGTATTTTCTTACCCAGTTCGGTGGTTTCTGGGTTTTTAACGTAAAGTTTTTCGTTTACATTAATTACAATATTCGATATTACGGTTTGCATTTTTAATAGTTATGAATGCAAATATAATAGTAATACTATTACTTTTTAGGATTTAACTTTTATTTAGGATAGTAGTATTCAATTTTGATAAACTAAAAAATGCCAAATAAATTAAAATTGCTGTTTTTTTCATTTTTCCATTGGGACTATTTTAAAGTTCCTTTAAAACGTGTTAATCAAATTAATAATCACCATTTAAGTTCTTACTGCCAATTGCATCGATTTTCAGAATAGTCAAAATACAGTTAGAATTTGTTCACTATGTCATAATAAAAAAGGCACAATAAAATGCAGTTCTACCATTTTATTGTGCCTATCAAGATTGTTGTAGAAATCTATTTAATAATTGCAGTACAAGCTACTCTTGCACCTGCGTTTCCAGCTGGTTGTGAGGTAAAATCGTCGGTTCCTTGATGTACAATGATGCCTTTCCCTAAAATGTCTTTGGTAGCATCTCCACATCCAATACACCATTCATCAGTAGTTAAAGTAATGGTACCATTTCCTTTTTCATCGGCTGTAAAATTGCCAATATCTCCTTTATGGTATTCGGCTGCTCCCCATTTTCCGTGTTTTTTAAAAGTGGGGTTCCAATGGCCACCTGCCGAACTACCGTCAGTAGCAGAGCAATCTGATTTTTCATGAATGTGTATGGCATGTACACCTGGTTTTAAACCCGAAAGCTGGGCAACAAACGTTACTTTTCCATTTTTTTCAACAAACGAAGCAGTTCCAGCAACGGTACTGCTGCTTTTGGATTCAAAAGTTAGACTTAGCTTTTTAGCATCGTTGGTGTTGCCACTGCCTTTACAGCTTAAAAAAACAACTAGGACTAAACTGGTAACAATTAGAATTTTTTTCATATTCGTTTTAAATTTAAGTTATAAAAGTAAGTAAATTTAGGCATAAATTGCTTAAAACTTACTTAAAATAGTTGGTGTCATAATTTGCCACACCTACTTCTTTGTTGAAATTGTTTTTGTAGTTTGCGTTTCAAAATAGGTAGTTAACAATTTATTAGCGGCTGTAAAAGGCGATATTGTATTGTTTGCCACTTCATTTTTAACGATTTCAAGTAAACTTTCTATGGCGGGATCGTTAAAAAAATGAGCCTTCAGTTGCTCGTTTATTGTTTCCATCATCCAGTAATGGCTTTGTGCTTGTCGGTTAGCGTCGAAAAAATGATTTGCTTTAGTAAGTGTTAGGTAGTTGGATATAGTTTCCCAAATTTCCGGAATACCATTCCCTGTAATAGAGCTACAAGTTCCAACTGTTGGTTGCCAACCAGATGGTTTAGCAGGAAAAAGGTGCAAGGCTCGGCTGAATTCGCTTTTGGCAAGTTTTGCTTTAGTAATGGTGTCACCATCTGCTTTGTTTATCACAATAGCGTCTGCCATTTCCATAATGCCTCGTTTAATTCCTTGTAGCTCATCGCCAGCGCCCGAAATTTTAAGTAATAAAAAGAAATCAACCATGCTGTGAACTGCAGTTTCACTCTGACCAACGCCTACAGTTTCAATTAGTAGTGTATCAAATCCGCAAGCTTCACACAAAATGATGGTTTCCCTAGTTTTTCGAGCAACACCGCCCAAAGTTGCACCAGAAGCAGTAGGACGAATGTAGGCGTTCGGGTCTTTTACCAACTCTTCCATTCGGGTTTTGTCTCCCAAAATACTACCATGCGACAACGAACTACTAGGATCTACTGCCAGAACAGCCACTTTTTTGCCCATTCCAGTTAAATACTTACCAAAAGCTTCAATAAAAGTACTTTTACCAACGCCAGGAACTCCTGTAATACCTATCCTAACAGCGTTATTGGCATAAGGCAAACAACCGTTTATCACTTCGTTGGCTTTTTCCAAATGGGCGTGATTGGTACTTTCCACTAAAGTTATAGCCCTGCTCAGCGCAATTGTATCTCCTTTTAAAATGTTTGCAATCAAATCGTTTGCCAATACTTCTTTTTTACGCAAATGTTGCACTTGTAGTGCTACAATTTTACTCAGATTTTCAGGCTTTTCGATTCCTTGTATTTCAGAAAGTGCTGCTTTTTTTGTAGGCATTTTCAAATCATTTTGCTATTGCGTAAAAATACTACTTTTTTTATTAGTTAAGAAAGTTTTGAATTATAAGTAGAATGGCATTAGATAAAAGACGTTAGTCCACAATAAATACATATTTCATAAACCTGTTTTATGAAGAATAACATTTATTGTACACTTCTGCAATTGGTATTCTTTAATTGAAAGTTAAAATATCCAGTTAATTTTCTAATTCGTTGCTTTATACAATACTTTTCGAAATATAGTATGAAAAATAATTATAATATAACCCTGAAACAGAACGATATGTTAATTTTTTTTATATTTTTACAAGAGTAAATAAAATCACTCCCTATTTAACCCACCCATTCAATTGCGACAGTAAGCATGAAGCCATTTTAAACCTAACAACACTATGAAAAAAACATTACTTACCCTAGCCCTTGCACTACTACCCTTTTTAGGAAACGCGCAAATCATTACGACCGTAGCTGGCACTGAAGGAATAGGAGATGGACTTGCTGCAACTGCTGCACCTCTTAATAGTCCTAGAGCAAATGCAATTGATGCCGCAGGAAATATTTATTTTGCAGATTATAACAACCACAGAATTCGAAAAATAACCGCTGCCACAGGAGTTATATCCACCATAGCGGGAAATGGAACAGCTGGCTATTCTGGCGATAATGGTTTAGCTACTGAGGCTTCACTAGATCAACCTAATGGAGTTGCCCTAGATGTAGATGGTAATTTTTATTTTGCAGATAATAGCAACCACAGAATCCGAAAAGTTAACGCATCCACAGGAATTATTACCACCATTGCAGGTAATGGAACTGCAGGATATTCAGGTAATAATGGTCTCGCCACTGAGGCAAGTATAAATCATCCATACGATGTTGCAGTAGATGCTACCGGTAACATTTACATTGCAGATTCAGGTAACAACAGAATACGAAAAGTAACCGCTGACACAGGCATTATCACTACCGTAGCGGGTAATGGAGTAGGAAATTATGGAGGCGATAACGGAGCGGCCTCAGCGGCCTCATTCTTTCCTGTAGCAGTAACAGTAGATGCGTCTGGCAATATTTATATTTCGGATTCTTTCAATAGAATTCGAAAAGTTAATGCAGCCACAGGTATAATCACTACCTTAGCAGGAAATGGACCTAGTCCTAATGGTTGTTTTCTCCTTGGCGCTAGTGGTTCTGCAATTTCGGTTTCAATAACCATAAATTCTAAAATAGCACTAGATTCTGAAGGTAATATTTATTTTACAGAATCTTGTAACTCTAATAACAGTAGAATTAGAAAAGTAACAGTATCCACAGGTACAATCACCACACTAGCGGGTAGCTTTACATCAAGTTATTCAGGCGATAATGGAGCTGCCACCTCTGCTACATTAAACAGTCCTTGTGGCGTAGCAGTAGATACCGCTGGGAATATTTACATTTCAGACTCAGGTAACAATAAAATTAGAAAAATAACGGCTACTACTGGTATTATTACCACAATAGCAGGTGGTATTGGAACAGTGGGTTATGGAGGCGATAATGTTTCTGCAAATTCTGCTATTCTATTTTACCCTACTAGTTTAACAATAGCTGCTACAGGGGATATTTACTTTACTGATTATAACAGAATCCGAAAAATAACGGTTGCAACGGGTATTGTTAATACTGTTGTGGGTAATGGAACTGCAGGTTACTCAGTAGATAATGTTGCTGCCACGGCTGCTTCTTTAAATAATCCTTCAGGGGTAGCCCTTGATGCAGCTGGCAATATTTACTTTGCAGATAGAAATGGCACCGAGAATACAAGCTATAGAATCCGAAAAGTAGCTGCAACCACTGGCATTATAACCACTATAGCATATATGTTTAATTCTTTAAACATTGGAGTTCTTGCATTAGATGCTTCAGATAATATTTACTTTGTTGATGATAATAAAATAAAAAAAGTTAATGCTATTACAGGCATTTCAACCATAGTTGCAGGGAATGGAACGGCAGGTTATTCAGGTGACAATGGTCTTGCCACGGCAGCTATGATTATTCCAACAGGTATAACAGTAGATGCCGTAGGGAATATTTACATTGTAGGTGGTTATAGAGTCCGAAAAATTACTGCTGCCACTGGTATTATTACTACTATAGCAGGCAACGGACAAAATAGTTTTACAGGAGATAATGGTGCTGCGACATTAGCTAAATTAAATAATCCTTATTCAATTGGCTTAGATGCCGACGGGAATATTTATGTTGATGAAAATTATCCTTCAAGTATTCGTAAAATAAACACTACTTCAGGTATTATTACTACTCTAGCAATGAATACAGGAATATACATTTCAAATTCAACGTCATTAGCAATAGATGCTACTGGAAATATATATTTTATAGATTCAAATTACAACAATAACACTAACATAACCACTAATACCATCCGAAAACTAACACAGGGAGTTACACCAGAACCAACAGCTAGTGCTCAAACGCTTAATCCAGGCTCCACCGTTGCTAATTTAGTAGCAACAGGAACATACCTTCAATGGTATACAACAGCAACAGGAGGCGCCGCACTAGCTACAAGTACCCTGCTTTCTACAGGCACCTACTATGTAACCCAAACTGTTGGTGGGGTAGAAAGTCCTAAAACTTCGGTTGCTGTAACCATTACACCAAATTATATTCCAACCACTGCCATGCAATCTCCCTATTGTGGTATCACACTACTAACAATGAATTCTCAAATCCTATTTACATATATTGCTACCGCGCAACAATATATGTTCGAGGTTTCAAAGGGTAGTATTATTGTTGGTACTTACGCAACAAATAAATATTATTTTGATTTGGCTAAAATTCTGGGTTGTGCTTATGCTACTACTTATTCAATCAGAGCAAAAGTGCAAGTTGGTGGTGTTTGGGGAACCTATGGTACATCTTGTAGCGTAACCACTCCTTCACTAACCGTTGCTGTTATCCCTACGACTACTTTATTGACAAACTTCTGTGGCTCGACGTTAGCTACATTAGATACAAAAATTGGAGCCAATCCTGTTTATTTAGCCGCTGGCTATCGTTTTGAAATCACAACAAGCGGGGTGACTACGGTTTATAATTCGGCAACCTACAACTTTATGCTTTCGCAAGCAGTAGGGACAGTACCAACCAATACTACTTACGCCATTCGAGTGGCGGCATTGGTAGGAGGTGTTTATGGAAATTATGGTGCATCGTGTACTGTAACTACGCCTGCACCTGTTGCGTATTCGATTCCAATAATAACCATTTTACCTAGTTTTTGTGGAGCTACTTTAGCTGCTTTAGATACTAAAATTGGAGCTGTTCCTGTTACAAATGCAACAGGTTATCGCTTTGAAATTACAACTGCTGGTACGACTACCGTTTATAATTCAATTGTTTACAATTTTATGCTTTCACAAGCAGGAGTTGTTGTTGATTGGGGCAAAACGTACAGTATTCGTGTAGCTGCTTTAGTCAATGGCGTGTATGGAACTTATGGTGCTTCGTGTACTGTAGCTACTCCTGTGCTATCAAGCAATACGGTGCCATTAACCAAAGTAGGATCTGCTTTCTGCAACACCACTTTAGCGGCTTTAGATACAAAAATTGGAGCTGATGTTGTAGCTAGCGCAACAGGTTACCGTTTTGAAATAATAAAAGGAGGTACAACTACCGTTTATAATTCACTTACATACAATTTTAGACTTTCACAAACAGGTGTTGTGGTAGCTTACGGCACAACTTATACTATTCGAGCGGCTGCTTTAGTAGGTGGTTTTTATGGAAATTATGGTGCATCATGCACTGTAACAACGCCACTAGCACCAATAGCAAGATTGAAAGCCAAAACATTTGAAGTAGCTGCTTTCCCAAATCCGTTTGATACAGCTTTCAATTTGAGCTTAGAAACGCCTAACAAAGAAGAGGTTACTATTGCTGTTTATGACATGATAGGGAAACTGGTAGAAACTCACCAAGTCAACCCAACAGAAATAGCTAACCTGCAAATAGGAAGCAACTTCGCCGCAGGTATTTATAATGTAATTGTTTCTCAAGCCAACGAAATGCAAGTCCTTCGGTTGATTAGGAAATAAGGTTATGAGGTTTATACGATTTATGTTTTTAAATCTAAAAGGCTTCGCCAGTTAGAGCAAAGCTCTCGGGTCTAAAATCGTTACTCTTCAATCAACAATCAAAACCCCCTTTAATTCCTTACGGAGTTGGAGGGGGTTTTTCTATTTAAAAATCCATTCCAAATTTAAATGGCAACTTTCAAAATTACCAAAACCACGACGTCTTTTTTTTAGCAAAAAATAAATCATTTTGCTCCAAAAGAGTAACTTTCCTTTATTGACAAGGGGTAAGCCATTTTTACTAAAATCGAAAATAATTGAAAAATACCCATTAATGGGTATTTTTTTTGTCGTTTATAATGCCAAACTTTGAACAGCGTTCAAGCCAAAAGGGGGGTAGAAAGTGTTTAAAGGTTAGAAAGTTCACAAAGTTTACGCATAGCACTAGCTACAAAAAAGGTTTAAAATGAAAAGCAGTTGCATAAAAAATAATAGCAGGCAGTACACACCCGACATTAGAGGGTCGACCCCGAGCGTTCCGGTAGCACTACCAAAGCTTAGGGTATCAATACCCAGAGTTAAGGTAGTAATACCAAAGCTTAGGGTAGCGATACCGAGAGTTAGGGTAGCGATACCGGAGTTTAGGGTAGCACTACTAAAAGTTAAGGTAGCGATACCGAAGCTTAGGGTAGCACTACCGAGACTTAGGGTAGCGATACCAAAACAGAGAATAACAATAAAATACAATACAAATTAAAAAATAATAATTTTAAAATCAATACATTATGCCAAATTCAAAACCATTCCCAAGTAAAGAAGCCGATTTGAATACCTATTTTCAAGCGGTAGTCGCTTATTTAATTTTAAATAACGCGCGCCTTTTGGTGTCGACAGCCAATCAGGCATTGCTTACGGCACAACTCACGGCTTGGAACGCTGTGTATCCCGATTCGCAAAACACGAATACCCGCACCAAATCGATTGTGCAAAACAAGGATATTGCTAAAGAAACCCTTATGAGCACCCTGCGCCTTGTGTATGCTGATATTCCAAACAGTGTGCTAACCGTTGAAGACCGCAACACCCTAAATGTTGCCGAAAGAAGTACCGCACGAACTCCAGCTCCTGTGCCTACCACTAAGCCTATCGGGCAGATAGACACCAGCATGAGGCTCGAACACACCATTTCGTTTACCGACCAAGACGGCTCGGCGGCTAAGCCCGACGGCGTGCGGGGTTGTCAGATTTGGTTTAAAATTGGCGAACCAGCTATAGACCCTAGCGAGTTAGCCTATATGACTACCGACACGGCTTCGCCCTTTACCTATCAGTTTAACGGTGTTAATGCTGGCAAAACCGTCTATTACTGGCTCCGATGGGAAAACACTCGTGGCGAAACCGGCCCATGGAGCGATGTGGTCATGGCAACGATTACAGGGTAAATTAATTATGAATTGTGAATTATGAGTTAATGGTTGAAGGGTTATAACCCTTATAGCCTTATAACCCTTTTCAGTCCTAAATCAAAATACTATATTAAGAAACCATTAAAAATAAAAGACAACTTAGTGCTACATTAAAAAATAGTTCTATTTTAGCTTTTTTTTAACGCTACGATTATTTTTTTTAAAACTATAATCAAAAGAGGGTGTGAGGATTGAAAAGCATTCAGAATTTAAAATACAACATGTAACCAAAACCAACCCACCACGTCTCCCTCCCCTTCGGGGAGGGCTGTGGAGGGGAAAAAAAGCAAGACCTGCGAAGCCAAAAGAACAGGGATTATAAATACTACTATTTATGAAACATTATTTTACAAAAACCATTGCATTACAATTACTGCTGTTATTTGGACTATTAAGCACTGCTACTAATGCACAAATCATTACCACCGTAGCCGGTGGCGGCGTGGGAGATGGTTTAGCGGCAACATTAGCACCTATTTATGAACCAATTGAAACCGCTATTGATGCCGATGGAAATATTTACATTGCAGATAATAAAAACAACAGAATCAGAAAAGTAACGGCTGCCACGGGTATTATCACTACCGTAGTGGGTACTGGAACAGCAGTTTTCTCAGGTGATGGGGGTCCTGCAACAGCGGCTTCTTTAAATTCTCCTTTAGGAGTAACAGTAGATGCCGCTGGGAATATTTATATTAATGATTTATACAGAATCAGAAAAGTAACGGCAGCCACAGGCATTATCAGTACGGTAGCAGGTAATGGGTCGTATCCAAGTGGTTTCTCAGGTGATGGGGGTCCTGCAACAGCGGCTTCTTTAGATAATGTTGGTGGAGTAGCCGTAGATGCCGCTGGGAATATTTACTTTGCAAATTTCTATAGAATACAAAAAGTAACAGCTTCCACGGGCATAATCAGCACCGTAGCGGGTAATGGAACACAAGGTTTTTCAGGCGATGGGGGTGTCGCCACATCGGCTACACTATCTATTCCTGCTGGAGTAGCAGTAGATGCTGCTGGGAATATTTACATTGCGGATTCTGGGAACAACAGAATTAGAAAAGTAACGGCTGCCACGGGCATTATCAGCACCGTAGCGGGAAATGGAACGAATGGTTTTTCAGGTGATGGGGGCGTCGCCACATTGGCTACTCTAAATAATCCTCGACGTCTAGCAGTAGACACCGCTGGAAATATTTACTTTGCTGATAACTACAGAATCCGAAAAGTAACGGCTGCAACGGGCATTATCAGCACCGTTGCGGGTAATGGTACAAATGGTTTCTCAGGTGACGGGGGTGCCGCCACTACTGCTGCTTTTTATTCTGATGGAGTATCAGTCGATGCTTCTGGGAATATTTATATTACAGATTCTACTAACAGCAGAATCCGAAAAGTAACGGCTGCCACAGGAATTATTACTACCGTAGCGGGTAACGGAAGTGTTACCTACAACTGCGACAATTGTGCCGCCACAACAGCTACTTTGAATAATAGTAGTTTAGTAGCGTTAGATGGCACTGGGAATATTTATATTACAGATAAATACAGAATCCGAAAAGTAACAGCTACAACCGGCATGATAAGCACCGTAGCGGGTAATGGAACGTTTGGTTTTTCAGGTGATGGAGGAGCCGCCACGTCGGCTTCTTTTTCAAGTGCAAGTGGAGTAGCTGTAGATGCTGTTGGGAATATTTACATTTCAAGTTCAAACCGAATCCGAAAAGTAACCGCTACCACGGGCATAATAAGTACTGTTGCGGGTAATGGAACAACAGGTTTTTCAGGTGATGGGGGTGACGCCACGTCGGCTTCTTTAAATTCTAGTGCGGGCGTAGCAGTAGATGCCGCTGGAAATATTTACATTGCTGATCGAGCAAATAACAGAATCCGAAAAGTAACGGCTGCCACGGGAATTATCAGCACCATAGCGGGTAATGGAACATCAGGTTTTTCAGGTGATGGAGGTGCAGCCATGTCGGCTAAACTAAATAATCCTGGTGGAGTAGCAGTTGATGCTGCTGGCAATATTTACTTTGCGGAAAAAAATAACCTCAGAATCCGAAAAGTAACGGCCGCCACGGGTATTATCTCTACCGTAGCAGGTAATGGAACAAGTGGTTTCTCAGGCGATGGAGGTGCAGCCACGTTGGCTACTTTCCAAAATACTAATAATATAGCGGTAGATGCCGCTGGGAATATTTACATAGCGGATTACGGTAATTACAGAATCCGAAAAGTAACCGCTGCCACAGGCGTCATCAGCACTGTAGCGGGTAATGGAAATGAGGGTCTTTCAGGTGATGGGTGCGCCGCCACTGCGACTTTACTATATCTTCCTATAGCGGTATCGGTAGATGCCGTTGGGAATTTTTACATTTCTGTGTCTTATCAAAACAGTTATGCCGACAGAATACGAAAAGTAACGCAGGCTGTTGCGCCAACCATATCTTCCTTCACCCCAACCAACGGCTGTTCTGGCACGAGTGTAACCCTAACGGGTGCTAATTTTACGGGTGCTACTGCGGTTAGTTTTGGGGGTACGGCAGCGGCTTCTTTTACGGTAGTAAATGATACTACCATTACGGCAGTGATGGGTGCAGGAGCAACGGGTGCTATAGCTGTAACCACAGCTGGGGGTACTGTTAATAGTAGTAGTAGTTTTACTTTTGTTACCACACAAACACCAGCTTTCACTACAATAGCACCAATTTGTTCAGGCGCGAGTTTATCAGCCTTGCCAACTACTTCAACCAATGCCATTACAGGAACATGGTCACCAGCGTTGAACAATACAGCAACGACAACATATACCTTTACACCAGCAGCGGGGCAATGTGCCAACAACGCCACCATGACCATCACGGTAAACACAACAACTGCTCCAACAGCTGCTGCGCAAAACTTTAATACAGGTTCAACCGTTGCCAATTTAGTAGCAACAGGTAGTAATTTAAAATGGTATAGTGCTGCAACAGGTGGTTCGGTTTTGGCTACCAACACCGTTTTAATATCGGGCACTTATTATGTTTCTCAAACCGTTAATGGTTGCGAAAGCACTAGAACTTCAGTTGTTGTTACGCTAACGTCTATTGTAGTTCCTACTTCAAAAGTAAGTGCTATTCAATGTGGTACAACATTAACATCACTTAGCGCCAACATCAATGCCGATTATGTGGCAGGTTTTCAAGCTTACCGTTTTGAGGTAACTAATGGAGCAACAGTAAATACGGTTGAGGTAAACAAATACAATTTTAGTTTGACACAAACACCTGGTATTGCCTACGGCACAACTTATGGTGTTCGTGTCGCTGTAAAAATGGGTGGCACTTGGGGTGCTTATGGTGCATCTTGTAATGTAACCACACCTGCCTTAGTTGTAAATGTAATTCCAACAACAACAGTTATGCCTAGCTTTTGCGGTACCACTTTAGCCGCTTTAGATACAAAAATTGGCGCTACACCAGTTGTAGCAGCAACAGGCTACCGTTTTGAAATTATCACTGATGGTGTCACTACTGTTTATGATTCTTCAACCTATAATTTTAAACTTTCACAATCAGGAGTAGTTGTTGATTATGGTAAGAATTATACTATTCGTGTAGCCGCTTTAGTGAATGGCGTGTATGGAACTTATGGTGCTTCTTGTACTGTTGCTACTCCTGTTTTAACTCCGAGTAGCGTACCAACTACACAAATTCATCCAAATTTTTGCGGAATAACTTTGCCAGCCTTAGACACAAAAATTCCAGCTGCACCAGTTTCAGCAGCTACAGGCTACCGATTTGAAATTACAACAGGTGGTGTAACTACTGTTTATGATTCAGCTGTTTATAACTTTAAGCTTTCGCAAGCTGGCGTTGTAGTTACTAATGGCACTACTTATGCTATCCGAGTAGCTGCTAAAGTAAACGGTGTTTACGGCAATTATGGTGCTTCTTGCAACGTTTATACTCAAGGAACAACTGCTAAACAAATTGCTGAAACAACCGAATTTGTAGTTGCAGCTTATCCAAACCCGTTTGAAACGACTTTCAACATAAAGTTAGAAACGCCAAGTAAAGAAATCGTAACTATTGCTGTTTATGACATGATGGGGAAACTCATAGAAACCCACCAACTAAGCCCAGAAGGAGTAGCCAACTTACAAATTGGCAACAACTTCACCACAGGTATTTACAACGTAATTGTTTCTCAAGCCAACGAAATGCAAGCCATTCGTTTGATACGGAAGTAGTGATTAGTAAATAGTGAATAGTAATTGGTCTGAATACTAAAATCCTGAACACTCAATACTTGAAAAAAACCCCTTTCATTCCTAACAGAGTTGAAGGGGTTTTTTCATTTTGGGTCTTTATTAAAGTGGTTTCTTAATAAATTTTAATTCTTGTAACATGGCTTTGAACTTCTTGCCTGGTCTGAATGTCATGGAAGCACTTTTTACATTTTTTGGAGACACCGCTTCTGGAGTTTCGCTAGCAGTTCCTTTTACACTAATTTGAAACGCACCTAATTGCCCAAGTCGGACTATTTTTCCCGCAGCTAATTCTTTAGAAACTGTAGCAACCAAACTGATAATAACGGCATAACAATCGGCTTGAGTTAAGGAAGAACCATAAGCAATTTGTTCTGATAGCTCTTCTAAATCTACTTCTCCCGTTTTGGTGACCTTAGGGTAATAAAGCATAGAAGCACTTGGATTTGTGGGATTGGTTTTTCCGATAGCGGTAATTGTTATTGCCATAGTATTTATCGTTCAAGAGATTATTTTTTACTAATCAGGACAAAGATAATGCTTCGGTCTGATCAAACAAAAAATTTACCACGATAAGTTGTGCAAATTATCGCGGTAACTCGCTTCACTTACCGCGGTAATTAAATTGATTTACCACGGTAAAATATAAGTATCGTCTTGACCAACCAAAAAAAGGTTACTAATCAGTAAAAAAAGTAGTAAGGATTGCTACTAAATCCATACCTCTTCATAAACTCTAGCAATGAAGACGTAACCATTGCCGTGTATAACATGGTGGGCAAAATCTTAAAAACTCACCAGGTCAACCCAACAGATATAGCCAACCTAAGAATTGGGAATAACTTTGCAGCTGGTACCTACAATGTTTTTGTTTCTCAAGGAGTCAACTCTAAAGCTGTTCGGTTGATTAAAAAATAATTAAGTTTTTTTTGTAAAAATGGTAGTGCTAAAATATTATAAACCCTAATTTTACAGCTTGTTTTATTAATAGTGCGGTATTATTGGTTTTGAATTTAGCTAATAAATTAGTTCTGTGTGTATCAACTGTTGCAGGGCTAATGAAAAGTTCTTTAGCAATTTCTGTATTTGACTTACCGCTTGCGATAAGTTGTAAAACTTCTCGTTCTCTTCTCGTCAATACTATTGCTGTATCAGTTTTAAAGGTGTTTAAAATACTTTTTGCTTCTTCAGAAATATATGTTTTATGTGATATAACTGTGTTTAGGGCTTTTAGTAGTTCGTCTTTTGTAGTGTTTTTTAGCAAATACCCTTTTGCTCCACTATCAAGCATTGCCTGGATATAACTTGGAGTGTTAAAAGTACTAATACCTATTATCAAAATGGATGGGAATTTCAGTAAAATCTCTCTACACAAATCAATTCCACTACAATCGGGTAGGTTGATGTCCAAAAAGATAACATCTGGTTTTTCTATTTTAAGAAGTTGATTCGTTTGATGTCCATTTAGAGCAATACCTATAATTTCTATGGATTTATCGGTTTCTATTAGTGCTTTTAAGCCTTCAATAACCAATGGATGGTCATCAACAATCATAATTTTTATCATATTGGAAGTTCAATATTTACGGTTGTTCCAAGATGGTTTGAAGTAATTTGCATTGTTCCTTCTAATACAGAAACTCTATTCTTTACATTTGAAATTCCAATTCCATTTGTTGAATTGTTTGTATCAAAACCTTTGCCGTCATCTTCAATAGTAATATGTAATGTATTGCTTTGTGCGGCTAATTGAACAATTAAATTTTTTGCTTCGGCGTGCTTAACTACATTATGAACTAATTCTTGAATAATTCTATAAACAGTTATAGAATGCGTGAAATCTTTCTGGTAATTAACCATATTAATTGGGCTAAAAACTACTTTTAATGTGTTTGAATTGTTGATTTGCGAACAATAATCGTGTGTTGCCGTTTCTAATCCAAATTTAATTAGGTTTTCTGGAATCATATTGTGTGCTATGTTCCGCAAATCTTTAATTCCTTGATCCAAAACATCAATTGTTTTTTCGAACGATTTAGCCTCACTGGCTTCCATTATAAAACTATTTTTCATACCGTGTAACGATTGTTTAACGCCCGACAATAAACTACCCAAACCATCGTGAAGGTCTTTTGCAATTCGGGTTCGTTCATCTTCTTGGGTTTTTATTATTGATTTTGAAGCAACAATTTGTTGAATTTGAGCCTCTATTTTTTGTTTTTTTGTTCTGTTTTTATAGATCAACCAGCCTAAAACTATTAAAGAAATTAACCCAACAGATAGAAGTAAAATGATAATTTTATTACGTTCTAAAGTGGCTTTTTGCAATTTAAGTTCCGCATTTTTTTTCTCAACGTTAAATTTTGTATTTAAAATATTAATGTTTTGCTGGGTTTCTTCTCCTCTAAAAACGTTGTCAATAGAATCGTGAATGTTAAAATGATCTTCAGCTTTGCTATAATTTCCCAAGCGGGTTTCAATTTCATACATGAGAAAATGTATTCGCATTATATTTTCAGGAAGGTCAGTATCTTTCTGAGAATTCTTTAAAGCAGTTTCTGCATATGATTTTGCTTGATCAATTTGATTGTTATACAAATAAGCTTCACCTAATAAAAGATCACTTTTTATCCATTCGGAAACAAATTCTGGATTCGCGCTACTGATTTTTTTATAAATTTTTGCTGTTTCCAACATTTTTAGATAGTTCCGTTTAATATTCCATAAATCCGTTATGTTTTCTATAACATATAATTGCTGAATTGCATTTTGGTTTCTGTAAGCTATTTCCAAAGCTTTGTTATAATGATAATTAGCACTGTCCAAAACTTTATCATACGTAAAACCTAACCCCAAATTGATATGTGCTTCGGCTAGAAATGTTTTTTTTGGATTTTTATTGGCATAATACAATGATTTTCTAGCATATTCTATTGTTTTTTTATCATCATGAATTGCATAACTGTTAGCACTTAAATTTATGTACAATAGTGCGAGCCTATAAAGGTCTGGCTTGAGCTTTTCTTGAATGCGTAATGATTTTAAAAGTGCCAAAGTTGTAGAATCGGTATAACCTTTTAGCGTATAGGCTGATCCTAAATTGGAATAGGCTTGCGCTTGTTTGTCTAATTTTAATTTTTTAGCATTTTCAACTCCTTTTTTTGCAAAATAAATACAGCTATCAGGTTCATTTTGATAGGTATAAAATTTTGCCATTAAAAAATAATACTTGTTTTCTCCGTTAGTGTGGTTTAATTTTCTACTTAAAGAAAATGATTTTTGAAGGTATTGTTTGAATTTTTTTGGCTCATCAATAAACGTTTCTCCTATGTCCAAAAGCAAATATACTTTGTTTGTATCTTGTTCAGCTTTTGAAAGTTGTTGTAACAAAATCTTACGGTCTTTTTGACCATAAACCGAAATGGAACAACAAAAACTGATAAATAATAATTGGATAAATAGCTTCATAATACTGGCAAAATTAAGAGTAAGACTATTTGTAAACAATAGTGTAATTCCACCATTTTTTACAAATTTATATGCGGATCAAAGGTTGTAAATTGAAAAATGGTGTATTTACACTATTTTTTGATCTTGTTATGTCATTTACATTTGTCAAAAATAATATAAAGATTTTAACAAAAGACGAAACTTATGAAAAAGGAAACTTTCTGTTTTACTTATTTAAGTATTAAACGTATTGTTTTCAGAGTTTGATATTTTAAAACCTTGTTTAATTAATAATAAAATAAAATTAATGAAGAAAAAAAACATAGTTATCTGATTGCCTAAAAAGGAAAGTTGCGCCTTCTGAAATGTCAATTTTTGACAGAGTAAGTAAAGGAACAGTAAACAAAATTTATCAAAAAAAATTTAACAAAATGAATCAAGATTCTACTTTTACTTCGTTAACAACGAAATGGCAAATCAAAGCAATCGCTTTGTTTATGCTTTTATTCAGCGCAACGGCTATTCAAGCGCAAAGTTTTTCTACTGGAAATATAAATTATGATGTCACTTCGCCAACCACTGTGGCAGTTGCATTTCAAAACAATGCTACAACTGGAAATGTTACAATACCAGCACAAGTTACTTATAACGGTGCTTCCTATTCGGTTACTAGTATTGTTGATTATGCTTTTTTCAGTTGTACTAGTTTAACATCAGTTACTATTCCCAACTCGGTAACGAGCATTGGCGGTTATGCTTTTCATCAGTGTTTTGCTTTAACATCAATAACTATCCCCAACTCGGTAACTAGCATTGGTGAATATACTTTTCACAGTTGTTATAGTTTAACATCAGTAACAATTCCTAACACGTTAACTTCTTTAAATACTGGTATTTTTGGAACTTGTTCAAGTTTAGCATCGGTTACTATTCCAAACTCGGTAACTAGTATTGCTCCGGATGCTTTTAATCGTTGTAGTAGTTTAACGTCGATTACAATTCCAAATTCGGTAACTAGCATTGGTCATGCTGCTTTTGCTGTCTGTTCAAGTTTAGCTTCGGTTACAATTCCCAACTCGGTAGCGAGTATTGATTATCTTGCTTTTCAAGACTGTATCTCTTTAACATCGTTTACTTGTAATATTACTTCACCACTTGTAATTAATGCAGATGTTTTTCAGGGTGTAACCCAAGGTGCTGTTAGTTTAAAAGTGCCTGTTGGAAGTGTAGCGGCATACCAGTCGGCTCCTGTATGGCAAAATTTCATGGTTTCAGGTTTTATTAGTATTCCAACATCAAAAGTTAAAGCCAACCAATGTGGTACAACTTTAGCTACACTAGACGCCAACATCAATGCCGATTATGTGGCAGGATATCAAGCTTATCGTTTTGAAGTTAGCAATGGTGCAACGGTTAATACTGTAGATGTTAACAAATACAACTTTAGCTTAACACAAACGCCTGATATTACTTACGGCACTACTTATGGTGTTCGTGTAGCGGTAAAAATCGGAAGCATTTGGGGAGATTATGGCGCTTCGTGTAACGTAACAACCCCTGCTCTTGCTAGTAATACAGTGCTTACAACAAATGTACATCCTAACTTTTGCGGCGTTACTTTAGCGGCTTTAGATACAAAAATACCTGCAAAACCAGTTCAGAACGCACAAGGCTACCGCTTTGAAATTACCACTGGCGGGGTTACTATAGTGTATGATTCAGCAACGTATATTTTTAAATTGACACAAGCTGGTGTAGTGGTAGATTACGGCATGACGTATACGATTAGAGTTGCCGCTTTAGTAAATGGTGTCTATGGAGATTATGGCGCTTCTTGTACTGTTGCAACTCCAACTCTAGCTACAAATAACATACCAACTACACAAATTCATCCTACATTTTGCGGGACAACTTTGGCTGCCGTAGATACTAAAATACCTGCTGCACCGGTTTTAAATGCTTCAGGCTATCGTTTTGAAATTACTTCAGGAGGTGTAACTAACGTTTATGATTCAGCGGTTTACAACTTCAAACTTTCACAAACGGGAGCTACTGTATTATACAGTACTACTTATGCCATTCGAGTAGCTGCATTAATAAATGGTGTTTACGGAAATTATGGTGCCTCTTGTACAGTAACGACACCTGCAGCTCCTATACAATATACTACTATTCCGGATCCAGTTTTTGAAGCACGTTTAATTAGCTTAGGACTTGATAGTGGTGCAATTGACCACAAAGTAATAACTGCTAATATTGCTAGTGTTACTGATTTAAATGTTGCAGATAGCACCATATCAGATTTGACAGGGATTCGTGATTTTGCAAGTTTACAAAACCTAAACTGCTTCAATAGCAACATTACTTCATTAAACGTTTCTGGGTTAACTAATTTACAAAACATTAATTCCTATCAAGATTATTTTTTAACTACTGTAATTTTAACAGGTTGTACCGCTCTAAATCATATTAATTTTGGTGGTTGTCCACTAACTACAATTAGCTTTGCTGGCTTAACAGCCATGAGTTATGTTGAAATGAATAGTTTCAATATTAGTGAAATTGACCTTTCAAGCTGTCATAATTTAACCTATATTTATTTAGTTGCAAGCTCTTTAAATAAAATAAATCTTTCAGGTTTAGCATCAATGTCAAATTTACAATTAAACGTAGGTCAATGCGAAAATATAACTTGTATTCAAGTTGACGATGTAGCGACTGCTAATCAATTAAGCACTAGTAATCCACAAAATTGGTGGGAACAAGCACAATGGAGCAAACCAGCAGGAGCAAGTTATTCAACCAATTGTGGATTTAATCAAATAACAAAATTAAGCAATACAAATAATTCATTTGCTGTAAAAGCCTATCCAAATCCTTATGACACCGCATTCAACTTAAACCTAGAAACTCCTAGCAAAGAAAATGTAACTGTTACCGTTTACAACATGATGGGTGCTCTTGTTGAATCACACCAAGTGAATCCTATGGAAGTAGCTAACCTACAATTAGGAAGCAACTTTTCAACAGGAATCTACAACGTAATTGTTTCTCAAGCCAACGAAATGCAAGTCCTTCGGTTGATACGGAAATAAGGTTATGAGGTTTATACGATTTATGTTTTTAAATCTAAAAGGCTTCGCCAGTTAGAACAAAGCTCTCGGGTCTAAAATCGTTACTCTTCAATCAACAATCAAAACCCCCTTTAATTCCTTACGGAGTTGGAGGGGTTTTGTTTGTTATACAAAAATGTAGTTATTTAATAACAACTAATTCATTAAGTGGTCTCTAAAGTATTTTTCATTCTCAATACATGTGAATAATACAATTTTGAAATACTAAATTGTAAGTATTAAAATGGATATAAACGGAACTTTGTAAAGTAGAAATGAATCTACATTATATACTTTTTAATCATGAAAAAATATTTACAATTTAGAATAGGTATAGTGGTACTGCTTTTGGTGCCGCTGTTAGGTTTTTGTCAGGCACCTTCACTTGGAGGGGCAGCTAATTTTGTACTTTTTTCATCAGTTGGCGCAGTAACCAACACCGGTAATACACAAATAACAGGCAATGTAGGAACTAACAGTGGCGCATGTTCGGGCTTTAGCAATATAAATGGAGCTATCCACAATGCAGATGCAGTTAGTGCTCAATGCGTAAATGATGTAATTTTAGCCTACAACCAATTGAACAATGCGGTACCTACTGTTGTTGCCTCGACAATATTAGGGAATGGGCAATTACTAACTGCTGGTGTTTATGCCGTTCCAAGTGCGGCATCTGTAGTATCAAATCTTTCGTTAGATGCACAAAACAATCCCAATGCAGTATTTATTATTCAAATTCAAGGCGCATTGTCTGTGGCAACGAATGCTCAAGTAGTTTTAGTCAATGGGGCGCAAGCCAGCAATGTTTTTTGGAAAGTGGAAGGATTGGTTACTTTAGGTGCAAGTGCGAGTATGAAAGGAACAATTATTGCTAATAATGCGGCAATTTCTATAAATACGAGTGCGGTTTTAGAAGGAAGGGCTTTGACAACTGCGGGAGCAGTAACTGTTAACGGAAATGTAGCTTATATCCCAAATACCTTAGGTAGTCCAAGTTTAACAGGACCTCTAGCTCCCAATTTGAACAGTACACTTGCTTACAGTCTTTTTTCAACAAATGGTGCTGTTACCAATACTGGTGTTACGATTGTAGCAGGCGATGTGGGTACTAATTTAGGATCAACCACAGGCTATGTTCCCGCCAATGTTTCAGGAACCATTCATTTTGTACCCGATAGTTCCACAGGCGTTGCAGCAGTTGATTTACTAGCCGCCTATAATTACTTAAATGGATTGTCTTACGACATTGAATTGATGCAACCCGCTCAATTTGGAAATGATTTAGTGCTAACACCACATACCTATTTGCTTAATGCAGCAACCACACTGACCAACAATTTGTATTTGAATGCAGAAGGTAATCCGAATGCTGTTTTTGTTATTCAAATAAATGGAGTATTATCAACCAGTAGCAATGCCAATGTGCAATTGCTGAATGGTGCTCAAGCTAAAAATGTGTTTTGGAAAGTAGATGGCGCAGTTGCTATTAATACGAACTCCATTTTTAAAGGAACTATAATTGCTAATAATGGAGCCATAAGTTTATTGGCAGGAGTGCAGTTAGAAGGGAGAGCCATGACCACAACTGGAGCTTTGAGTACTACAGGAGTTACTGTAACTATGCCTGTTGTTTTCACTCCACCACCTACAGCTGCTGCACAAGTGTATTGTGTAGGTACAACCGTTTCAAGCTTAGTGGCTACTGGAACGGCAATTAAATGGTATGCTGCAATGACAGGAGGAGCAGCACTTCCGGTAGCGACACTATTAGCCACAGGAACTTATTATGCTTCACAAACTTTAAATTCATTAGAAAGTACAAGAACGGCTGTAACTATTACTATTAATAGTGAAACAACACCAACTTTTAGTCCTGTAGGAGCTATATGTTCTGGAGCTGCTTTGTCGGCATTACCTCTAACATCTACAAATGCCATAACAGGAACTTGGGGACCCGCTTTAAACAATACGGCTACCACTACCTATACTTTTACACCTGCAACAGGACAATGTGCAACAACAACTACTTTGGCAATTGATGTTAACGTTACAGCTACTCCAATTGCAAACAACCAAACGCTTTGTACTGGAAGTACTGTAGCCAGTTTAGTTGCTGTTGGAATGGATATAAAATGGTTCACTACCGCTTCTGGTGGTCTTAATTTAATGGATACAACACCGCTAGTTGCTGGAGTTTATTATGCTGCTCAAACCATTAACGGCTGTAACAGTCCAACTAGAAAAGCCATAACAGTTACTTTGTCCAACACGCTTTTAGGAAGTATTGGTGCCATTAGTGGCGTGTCTAATGTTTGTGGGTTAACTTCAACTTCGTATAGTGTAGTTGCATTGACTGGAGCTTCGTATTATGTATGGACATTTCCAGCAGGTATAAGCCCAGTTACAAGTGCAGGTAATCAAGTAACGGTAAACATTGATTCTTTGTTTGAAAATGGGTTACTTAGTGTCGAAGCGTATGGCGTTTGTGGATATACAGCTAATAAAGCAAACCTTTCATTGTCAAAAGTTTTTGAGATAGGTGCTATTTCGGGCAGTGCTACCAGTTGTGGTGTTTCAACGACAACTTATAGTGTTCCAGCAGTTGCAGGCGCAACTTTTAACTGGATAATGCCACAAGGAATTACTATTCTTTCTGGACAAGGCACTTCGTTGGTTACCGTTGTTTATGATAATTCATTCCACAATGGAACGCTACTTTCAGTCCAAGCAACAAACAATTGTGGTGTTAGTGCTATTCGTAAATTAGTAATTTACAATGCTCAAAAACCGAGAACAATTAGTGGGTCTCAACAAATTTGTAATGCAACAACGGCTACTTATACTACACCCATAATTCTGGGTGCCACCTACAATTGGACACCACCTACAAACATGACCATTGTTTCGGGTCAAGGCACAAATAGTATTGTGGTCAACATGGCTAGCGGATTTGACACAGGCAATTTATCCGTAACCGCTACTACCGCTTGTGGAACTAGTGAAGCTTATGTTTTACCCATTTCAAAAACGAAAGTACCCAGCGCTATATCGGGACCTAAAAGTCTATGTGGACTTGTAAAAAACACCTATGATACTTCAGGAACGCTACTAGAAAGTGTTTCGGGTCAGGCCGTCTATTCCGTTCCAGCGGTTGCAGGAGCCATAAATTATACATGGGCAGTGCCAACGGGTGCTAGTATTGTTTCGGGTCAAGGGACTAACGCTATTGTGGTAAGTTTCAACATCACTACTTTTGTAAACGGTACAATTACCGTTTCCGCAGATACCCCTTGTGGCACTAGCGCACCAACAGCATTAGCAGTAAGTAGAACTTCCAATGCAATAACTGGCTTGACGTTTGTTTGTTCATTAACTTCAACCACTTATTCCGTTCCAAGCACTATAGGTAGCAACTTTGTGTGGTCGGTTCCTTCTTGGATGACAATTACTTCTGGGCAAAATACCAGTAGTATAGTGGTTGCATTTCCCAATCCAGCCTACAAAGAAGCGGTTACTTTAAATTATGTGTCTTCTTGTAATTCCAATGAAACGATAACCTTACTTGTAGGTTGTAATGAGTATTCAAAAGTAGCTTCCAACCAATGTGGCGCTACGCTTACCGCTCTTGATGCTAACATCAATGCCGATTACGTAGCTGGTTTTCAAGCTTATCGTTTTGAGGTTACCAATGGCGCAACGGTTTCTATAATTGAGGCAAACAAATACAACTTTAGCTTAACGCAAATGCCTGGTAGTACGTATGGCACCACTTATGGCGTTCGAGTAGCGGTAAAAATGGGAGGCACTTGGGGCGCTTATGGCGTTTCTTGTAATGTAACAACGCCTGCGCTTTCTGCAGCTACAATTCCAACTACAGCTGTAATGCCAAGTTTTTGTGGTGCTACTTTAGCGGCTTTAGACACTAAGATAGGAGCAACCCCAGTTGTTTTAGCCACAGGCTATCGCTTTGAAATTACTACTGGTGGTGTCACTACAGTGTACGATTCAGCAACCTATAACTTTAGACTTGCACAAGCAGTTACCGCTACTTACGGCACTACTTATAGCATTAGGGTAGCTGCTCAAATAAACGGTATTTATGGTGCTTACGAAGCTTCATGTAACGTAACTACGCCAGCACTTGCTGTCAATGTAATTCCTACAACAGCACTTCTGCCAGCAGTATGCGGTACTACTGTACCAACGTTGACTACAAAAATAGGAACTATGCCCATTTATGCGGCTACCGGTTATCGTTTTGAAATTACAACTGGTGGAGTAACGACACTTTACAATTCAGCTGCTTACAACTTTATGCTTTCGCAAACAGGAGTTACGGTGGCCTATAGCACAACCTACACTATTCGTGTGGCGGCATTGATTAATGGTGTTTATGGAAATTATGGTGCTGCTTGTACCGTAACCACACCTCCAGCACCGGTTCGACTACTAGCCAAAACGTTTGCCGTTACAGCCTATCCTAATCCGTTTGACACGGCTTTCGGTATCAATCTAGTAACCCTAAGCAATGACTATGTAACCATTTCAGTTTACGACATGATGGGAAAACTGGTAGCAACCTACCAAGTGCCTCCAACGGAAGTAACCAACTTACAAATTGGCAACAACTTTGCAAAAGGAATCTACAATGTAATCGTTTCTCAAGCCAACGAAATGCAAGTCATTCGCATGATAAGAAAGTAAAATTAAAGTTGTACGTTTGAGTCACAAGTCGTAAAGTAGTTTTCTAACCCAACACTTACAACATTCACAACTCACATTTCAAAAACCCCTCCTTTTAGTGTAACAACTAAAGTGGGGGTTTTTGTTTGTAAACAACGCAAAAACGTTGCACGGATTTCCAAAACCTTGTTAGGGCAAGCAACATTTGTTGCCCATTGTTGCAAATGGTTGGCTTTAATTGCTTATGTTTGACATTAGTAACGAAAAGCTAACAACTAAAAACGCAACACCATGAAAAAAACACTACTTATCCTTGCCTTTGCGCTAGTACAACTGACCACTTTGGCACAACAAGCCCCAGCCATCCAATGGCAGAAATGCTTGGGAGGAACAGTTGATGATTATGCTCAAAGTATCCAACCCACTTCCGATGGTGGTTATATAGTAGCTGGTTATACTCAATCCACTAACGGCGATGTCACAGGAAATCATGGAAATCTTGATGCTTGGGTAGTGAAACTCAGCAGTACGGGCAGCCTACAATGGCAAAAAGCATTGGGAGGAACAGGTGATGATGTGGCTTACAGCATTCAACTCACTCCCGATGGCGGTTATATCCTAGCAGGTTATACTTTGTCCACTGACGGTGATGTAGCAGGAAATCATGGTGGATATGATACTTGGATAGTAAAACTCAGCAGCACAGGAAGCTTGCAATGGCAAAAAACCTTGGGAGGAACAGCTGTTGATTGGGCTAATAGTATTCAACCCACTACTGATGGCGGTTATGTCGTGGCAGGTTTTACTAATTCTACTAACGGAGATGTAACAGGAAATCATGGCGGTAGTGATGCTTGGGTAGTCAAACTAAGTACTACGGGTGATCTGGAGTGGCAAAAAACCTTGGGAGGAACAGGTGATGATTATGCTTACAGCATTCAACCCACGACTGATGGTGGTTATATAATGGCAGGTTATACTTATTCCAATAACGGCGATGTAACAGGATTTCATGGAGGTAGTGATTTTTGGGCAGTAAAACTCAGCAGCACGGGAAGCGTGCAATGGCAAAAAGCCATAGGAGGAACAGGTACTGATTGGGCTTACAGCATTCAACCCACTCCTGACGGCGGTTATATTATGGCAGGCTTTGCTAGTTCTACTGACGGCGATGTAACAGGAAATCATGGAAATTCTGATGCTTGTGTAGTGAAACTCAGCAGCACAGGAAGCTTGCAATGGCAAAAATGCTTGGGAGGAATAAGTACTGATGAGGTTATTAACATTCAACCCACCCCTGATGGCGGTTATATCATGGCAGGATATACTCAATCTACTAATGGAGATGTAACTGTAAATCATGGATTTCAGGATGCTTGGGTAGTGAAACTCAGCACCACAGGGAGCTTGCAATGGCAAAAATCCTTGGGAGGAACATCAAATGAACGGGCTTACAGCATTCAACCCACTCCCGATGGCGGTTTTATTGTAGCTGGTTATACACAATCCACTAACGGCGATGTAACAGTTAATCATGGAAATTATGATTTTTGGGTAGTCAAACTAGGACCGGAGCTGTCCACTACGGGTTTTGTAAAAGAGGCAATTGTGGTGTATCCTAACCCTGCCAAAACCCTGCTTACCGTTCAAAACAACAACAATACAGTTATAGACAGTATTACCATTACTGACCTAATGGGTAAAGTGGTACTCACACAAACCACCAACACCAATCAAGTCAACGTAGCACCACTAGCATGCGGTACTTATTTCCTTGAAGCCACATCCGGCAAAGACCAATTTACAACCAAGTTTGTGAAGGAATAAGTTTTGAATTGTGAATTGTGAATTGTAAATTGTGAATTGTGAGTTGCTGGTGCCACAATAGGCAACCTTGTATTGGATAGTAAAAAACCCCGTTCGGCAAAGTTGTCCACTTTGTAGCACGGGGTTTTTGCAATAGTTAGTAGTACAGAAAGGTGTTTTGCTTGCTCGTCTTGCTGGTCGAGACATAAAAGCGCGTTACTTGCTTGCTCGTCTAGCTGGTCGAGATGTAAAAGCGCATTACTTGCTTGCTCGTCTAGCTGGATGAGATATAAAAGCGCGTTACTTGATTGCTCGTCTAGCTGGTCGAGACATAAAAGCGCGTTACTTGCTTGCTCGTCTAGCTGGTCGAGACATAAAAGCGCGTTACTTGCTTGCTCATCTAGCTGGACGAGACATAAAAGCGCATTACTTGCTTGCTCGTCTAGCTGGTCGAGATATAAAAGCGCGTTACTTGCTTGCTCGTCTAGCTGGTTGAGACATAAAAGCATAGTGTTTTTAGGAATAGCAAGTGCAAATGGATAGGACTTTTGGTTTTTCTGTTCCATAAATTGAAAAAAAAGTGCTACAATTATTTTGTTATATCAATGACTCTTATTACTTTAGCATCAGTAGTAACCAATTAATAAATCAAATTATGAAAACATGGTCTTTTTTATTGAACCCATTTTTAACAGCGGCAAAAAAAACGTATGCTATTGCTTTAAAAATTAGTACCTATCACGATGCGCAATTGTTGGCGCACAATTCCGACCCCTTTTTTGCAGGGCTTTATACTTCGTACCATCCGTTACACCTTGCCATTAGTGCTGCCTACAGCAACTGGAAAAGCCAAGGCGGTACGCAAAAAGGAAGTACCTTAACGGTAGATCAATTGCTAGATTTGCTTAGTAAAAGCAAGCTCAACACCTGGGAATATGCCATTTTGGGCGTCTATCAAAAGGGGACTCCGGGCTATGTAGCCCTGTTTCCGCAAGGGCGTGCCGCTTTTAACAGAGGCGGTAAAGAAAGTCGGATTGCGGCAGTAAAGCAGTTGGGCACATCGCTCACCGGAATTGCGGCACTGGCAGCCACCAAAACCGATGTGGATGCTTTTTACACACAACTAAACACCAACCGAACCGTACAACTGGGCAACAAAGGTACCACCGAAAACAAAAGCGATGCGCTGGATGCCGCCATCAACACGGCAATGATAGATATGTTTGCCAATTATGGTTTGATGGTGAATCATTTTAAAACCGACCCTGAAGCCTTGCATCCGTTTTTCGATTTAGACTCTATTCGGAACCATGAACAGCTGATTTTCTTAAAATCGGTAGCCGCCAATGGCAAAAGCAACATTATGAAACACACTTTTGCCGACACCGATTCGATAAAAATTACCAACGACGGCACGGTAAGCCTTGTGTTGTATTTAACCAACACCGTCGATGGCGATGCCTTGAATCAGAAGGTTATGGTAGATCCAAACCAATCACAAACGTTCCCCATCACCGATTTGGGCACAACAAACAACACCTACTTAAATGTAATTAATCCCAACGCCAATGCAGGTCATTGTAAAGTGGAACTGCTTTAGGCGTTTTGAATTGTAAATTGTGAATTATAAATGGTGAATTGTGGGTTGTAGGTTGAAAGATGTAAAGTCTGTTACCAATTCATAATTCATAATTTACAATTCACCATTTACAATTCATCATTTATAATTTACAATGCATCATTTATACTAAAACTTCGATTCTTTGTTTTTTATCAGACAACTATGGTAGTAAATGAGAAGTACTTTAATTTAATTTGTTAATTTTGCGAAACGATTTAGAAACTAAATTAGTTATAACAATTTTAAAATACATAAATATATGAGTTCATTTGATGTTGTCATTATTGGTTCAGGACCTGGTGGCTATGTGTCAGCTATTCGTTGTGCACAATTAGGGTTTACAACTGCAATTATAGAAAAATATGCTACCCTTGGCGGTACTTGTTTAAATGTGGGTTGTATTCCGTCAAAAGCTTTATTGTCTTCTTCTCATCAGTATGCAGAAATTGCTCATTTTGCTGAAAACGGAATTGAGTTGACGGGTGAAGTGAAGGTGAATCTTGAAAAGATGATTGCAAGAAAACAAGCGGTTGTAGATCAAACATCAGGAGGAGTTAAGTTTTTGATGGATAAAAATAAAATTACCGTTTTTGAAGGAACAGGCTCTTTTGTTGATTCAACACATGTTGCGGTAACTAAAGCGGATGGGTCAGTTGAGACTATTGAAGCAAAAAATATAATAATTGCAACGGGTTCTAAGCCTGCTAATTTACCTTTTATTACACTGGACAAAGAGCGCATTATTACGTCAACAGAAGCCTTAAAGCTAAAGGAAATTCCTAAACATCTAATCATCATTGGGGGAGGCGTAATAGGGATTGAGCTTGGACAAGTTTATTTGCGTTTAGGCGCACAAGTTTCAGTTGTTGAGTATTTGGATAGAATTATTCCGGGAATGGATGCTGCTTTATCGAAAGAACTTACCAAAGTGTTGAAAAAACAAGGCATGAAATTTTACACGTCTCACAAAGTACAATCGGTGGAACGAAAAGGAGCAACAGTTGAAGTTCAAGCAGAAAATGCCAAAGGCGAAATGGTAACTTTAGAAGGTGATTATACGTTAGTTGCAGTTGGCAGAAGTCCTTACACAGCAGGACTAAAAGCAGAAAATGCAGGAGTTAAAGTATCGGACAGAGGTCAAATTGAAGTAAACGATCATTTGCAAACTTCGGTTGCTAACATCTATGCAATTGGTGATGTGGTTCGTGGAGCAATGTTGGCACACAAAGCAGAAGAAGAAGGAACAATGGTTGCTGAAATTATAGCGGGTCAAAAACCACATATAGATTACAATTTGATACCGGGAGTGGTTTATACTTGGCCAGAAGTGTCGGCAGTGGGTAAAACAGAAGAACAATTAAATGCAGCAGGAATTGCGTTCAAATCGGGAAGTTTTCCTTTCAAAGCGTTAGGAAGAGCAAGAGCTAGTGCTGATTTGGATGGATTTGTAAAGATTTTGGCAGATGCTACGACTGATGAGGTTTTAGGTGTACACATAATAGGCGCAAGAGCAGCCGATTTAATTGCGGAAGCGGTAACAGCTATGGAATTTAAAGCATCAGCAGAGGATATTTCCAGAATGAGTCATGCTCATCCAACATTTGCAGAAGCCATTAAAGAAGCCGCTTTAGCAGCAACCGAAAATAGGGCTTTGCACGTTTAGTGTTTCTGAAACTAATAATAATAACACAAAAAAGCCTGCTTATCGTTTTGTATAAGCAGGCTTTTTTATGATTAGATGTGCTTTACAATTTAAAGATACCTCCAAATGCAACCACTCTTTCTAAAAACATAAAGTGTTGTGAGGCACTGTCTGAAGAATCAAATGTAGTACGAATATTAGGCATGTTGATATATCCAGATTTGATTTCAGCCTGAATGAAAAAGTACTTATAAAAAGTAAAGTTTAAACCTGCTTTTGCTGAAAAGCCGTAGCCTGCAACATTGAAATCATCGTGTCTTTCTTTACCCATTAGCATTACGTTTGTTTTTGGATACAGAATTCCGCCACCTACACCTTCGGTTAAACTGATTTGGAATTTATCGGTATTAGGTAATGTAAGTAAAGAAGAAATATCGTCAACTCTAGAAATTTCAGTATTTACATAATTTAAACCATCAGTATGCTCAAAGGTTAAGAACTTTTCATCTGTTAGATCAATATAACTTGTACTAGCATTGGTGTAAGTACCTGCAAAATCAGGATAAGAGCTGCCTACTGTTCCGCCAATTCGAGCAATTTGATTTTGAGTCATTACATATTTCATGTGGTCTAAACCAAGAGAAATGTTGTAATGATCGTTAATAAAATACCCAATTCTAAAATTGGTTTGTGGAATTGTCATTCTTGATGGATTGATGTAATCCACATGCCATCCTTTTGGTTTGTCGTGTGCACTAACATCATACAACGTAAAATCGTAATCGTTCCCTTTAAAATGAATGTCTGAATGCGAATAACTATCTCTGTTTCCACCCCAAAAGATGTAAAATTTTCCTTTGTTGTGAGCTGTATATTTAGTAGAAGTTGGCATTATTTCTTGAGCCAATCCATTTTGGATAAACAATCCTACGAATAGGAAAGTTAGAATTATTGTTTTTTTCATTTGGAGATATTAAAAATTATTTATAGTTTCTCTGATAGCAACTAATTTCTTCATTAAAGGTTCAAAATAATCCAGATGCAACATGTTTGCACCATCACTTTTGGCATTAGCGGGATCAAAATGGGTTTCAATAAAAATACCGTCAACACCTACAGCAATACCCGCTTTTGCAATAGTTTCAATCATGTCTGGTCTTCCTCCTGTAACTCCAATTGTTTGGTTTGGTTGTTGTAAAGAATGAGTAACATCTAAAACAGTAGTTGCAAATTTTTGCATGGTTGGAATACCTCTAAAATCAACAATCATATCTTGGTAGCCAAACATGGAACCCCTATCGGTTACCATTACATTTTCATTGTGGCAATCCAACACTTTTTGAACAGCATGTTTCATGCTTTCAGGACTCATAAATTGTCCTTTTTTTAAATTTACAAATTTACCAGTAGTTGCAGCAGCTACAACTAAATCGGTTTGTCTTACCAAAAAAGCTGGAATTTGAAGTACATCTACATATTGTGCAGCCATTTTTGCATCTTCGTTGGTGTGAATGTCGGTAACGGTTGGTACATTGAATGATTCGGAAACTTTTCGAAGTATTTTAAGCGCTTTTTCATCGCCAATACCAGAAAAACTATCTATTCTAGACCGATTTGCTTTTTTAAATGAACCTTTAAAAACAAAAGGAATTTGAAGCGAATCTGTAATGGAGACTAATTTTTCTGCAATTCGCATTGCCATTTCTTCGCCTTCAATTGCGCAAGGACCTGCTAAAAGGAAAAAATTAGCACTTTCTGTGTGTTTAATTTGTGGTATTTTGTGAATATCCATGATCTTGATTTAGTGGTGCAAATATAAATATGAAATTATAAAGTAGTTATTTTTTGTGTACTTTTAATGTTAAGGAACTTCTTAAAAAGAACTTAAACATTACAGAATTGGTTTAATTCCTAGTCCTAATGGTGCTTTTAACACGCCTTTTTCGTATCGATTCAAGTATAGTTTTAGAGGAACTTGTAAGCCTTCGTAGCTAATTTCAATTACTTCTAAAAAACCACCACCTGTATTGGTGTTTTTGGTAGGGAATGGGCAGCAAATTCCAATTTTTTTATAGTTTATGGTTTCGCCATGTGGCCCTGAGAGTGCATTCAAATATCTTTTCAAATTCATGTCGTCTTCGTTTGCATTTCGGAAAAAGATATTAATAGGATAATCAGGATCAAAACCATATTTTACATCCGTACTAATTTCTGTTAGAACGAAAGTGTTTTTAGTAGTTAATTTTGGAATTGGTTGCGAAATATCAATGTTTTTTATAGTGTTTTTGGTACTAATACACGAAAGTGTCAAAGTGGAAAATACCAATACAACTAGAATTTTTACTGCTTTCATAAACAAAAAAGTGATGGATTTGTGGAGATGTAAAGATACTAACATTATTTTTTAATTGTTTATTTCCCTTTTTTTATTTGAAAATAAAACAACATTATTTATACATTTTTTTGAAAAAGAAAGGATTACTAAAATTACATTTGGTTTCAAATCCCATTATTAGCAATTTTTCAGTTGCAATTAGTTTAATGACATGTTTTCAAAATTTAATTTTATAAATTTTAATACTGAGAGTCACACAAACCTAATTTTATAATTTGAATCTTATTCAAAAAGAATGTTTAAATTTACAGTCTTTTAAATCAGAATGCACTATTAAATTGAAAACGGTTTCCTCAAAAATTCTCATAATTACCTACTATTGGCCACCAGCAGGAGGTCCTGGAGTACAGCGGTGGTTAAAATTTGTTAAATATTTACCCGAATTTGGTATTGAACCCATAGTTTATATTCCGGAAAATCCATCTTATCCAATTGTGGATAAAAACTTAATTGTTGAGGTTTCAAAAGAAGTAGTTATACTCCGAAACTCAATTTTTGAACCCTATCAATTAGCTTCTTTTTTTTCTAAAAAAAACACTAAAAAAATAAGTTCAGGTATTATTCCATCAATAAAAAAGCAAACAGTAGTAGAACGAATACTACTTTGGATTAGAGGCAATCTTTTTATTCCGGACGCACGTTTTTTATGGGTACATCCCTCTGTTTCTTATTTAGAAAAGTATATTAAAGAAAACAAAATTGAAACAATAGTTACCACTGGACCGCCTCATAGTTTACATTTAATAGGATTGCAACTAAAAAATAAAAACAAGTTGAATTGGATAGCCGATTTTAGAGATCCATGGACTACTATTGGCTATCATAAAGCCTTAAAACTATCTAATTATGCCAGCAAAAAGCATAAAAAACTTGAAAAGGAAGTGCTCAATTCTGCTGACCAAATTGTAGTTACCAGCATCACAACTAAAACTGAATTTGAAGCATTGACTAAGCAACCTATTACTATACTTACAAACGGTTACGATGTTGAACAAGTGGCACAACAATCATTGGATACTACCTTTTCATTAGCACACATAGGTTCGTTATTATCAGAGCGAAATCCAATAATTTTGTGGGAATGTTTGGTGGAATTACTACAAGAAAACCCTTCGTTTCAAAACGATTTAGAATTAAAATTAATTGGTGCAGTAAGTAATGATGTTTTGGATACTTTACATCATTTTCAATTATTAAAATTTGTAACTAATTTTGGATATGTTTCACACAAAGAAGCTTTAGAACACCAACGAAAATCGCAAGTACTACTTCTAATTGAAATTGATTCGCCAGAAACAAAAAGTATTTTACCAGGGAAATTATTTGAATACATGGTTTCAGAACGCCCAATTTTAGCCATTGGACCAAGTAATTCTGATTTTTCAGCTATCATTACAAACACCAATACTGGTGTTTTTTTCGATTATACTGAAAAAGCAAAACTTAAAGCAGTACTTTTGGACTATTACCACCAATTTTTAGAGGGAAAATTAAAGTCGTATCCAGTTGGATTACAGTACTATTCAAGACGCTCAATAACTGAAAGACTTGCTCAATTAATTAAGTCTTTATAAAAAACATATGGGATCTGTCATCAACCAGTCGGTAAAAAATACAATTATCACCTATTTTGGCTTTGGAATCGGAGCTATAAACGCCCTTTTTTTATATACCAATTTTTTAGGTAAAACGCATTACGGAATGGTAGCGTTTTTGCTTTCAGCTTCCAATATTATGATGCCCTTGATGGCTTTTGGGGTTCAAAATACGTTGATTCGTTTTTATTCAAAGTATAAAACAGCAGACGAGCGAGATAATTTTTTAACTTTTATGCTCTATATGCCTTTGCTTTTGATAGTTCCAATTACCGCAATTACCTATTTTGGATACGATCAAATTGCTTATTTTTTGCTAAAAAAGAACCCTACGGTAAAGCCTTTTTTATGGTTAATTCCTGTAATTGGGATTTGTATGGGCTATTTCGAAATTTTTTATGCATGGGTAAAAGTACACATGAAATCTGTTATTGGAAATTTCATAAGTGAAGTACTTGTTCGGGTTTTAATTATGTTTATGCTTTTTGCAGTTCATTGGAATATTATTTCAAAAGATACTTTTATTTACGGATTATGTGGTGCCTATTTTTTGCAAGTTGTAGCCATGAAAATTTATGCTATTTCGGTTAAAATGCCCCGTTTACGTTTCAAAATACCAGCAAATGTTAAGGGAATAATGAGTTATTCTGTTTTTATAATACTTTCTGGAAGCGTAGCTGTTTTATTAATGGATTTTGACAAAGTAATGATTCCGTTATATATTAAAATTGAAAACAATGCATTGTATTCGGTAGCTATTTTTATTGCAACAGTGATAGCTGTTCCAAGTAGAGCCATGTTACAGATTATTTATCCCATAACTGCTCGTTTAATGAACGAAAACAAGTTGGAAGAACTTAACGATTTGTATAAAAAAAGCGCATTAAACCTTCAGATAGTAGGTGGATTGGTATTGCTTCTTATTTTTTTAAATATAAACGAATTATACAAATTAATTCCTAGTGAATATTCTGGCGGAATTGCTGTTGTTTTCATAATTGGACTAACCAAGTTCTACGATGTTATTTTAGGAAATAACAATGCAATTATTTTGAATACCAAATATTATAGAATGGTCTTGTTTTTCGGGCTACTTTTGGTTTTTATGATGATTGTACTGAACATGTTATTAATACCTCCTTATGGGATAGTTGGTTCTGCATGGGCAACTTTACTCTCTGTTATGGTTTATAACACGGTTAAATTATTATTTGTAGTAAAAAAAATGGACTTATATCCTTTTACAAGTAATACATTAAAGTCGTTTGGCATTATTTCCTTTGTTTTTATAGTATTTTATTTTTGGGATTTTCCTTTTTATACTTTACTAAATATTGTGCTGAAATCAACTTTAGTTGTTTGTGTTTACATATTTTTAAATTATAATTGGAAAGTATCTCTTGAAATAAATGAAATTATAGATAAATTTGTTAGTAGTAAATTTTACAAATTTTAAAACAATTCCAAATGAAACAATTACTATTAATTAGACATGCTAAATCAAGCTGGGATATGCCTTTGGATGACAAATCTAGACCTTTAATCAATAGAGGGATAAAAGACAGTCAAGCTGTTTTTCAGGAATGCATGTCTTTTTTACCTAAAAAATTTACGATTTGGTCCAGCGATTCAGTTCGAGCAACACAAACCGCCACTATTTTTGCAGATATTATCGGGGTTTCAGTATCGGATATTCATTTTAAAAAGGAATTGTACACCTTTGAAATGAAGAAGTTAGAGCAAATAATCAAGGGGTGTAAAGATGAAATTATTAATTTAATAATTTTTGGACATAATGATGCAATAACAGATTTTGTTAATAAATTTGGAGACGTTAATGTAGAAAATGTCCCAACATCAGGGTTTGTTTGTTTAGAATTTGAAGGCAATGAATGGGCAACAATATCAAAAGGAAAATTAAAAAAAATACTATTTCCAAAAGATTTAAAATGAGCATAATTAAAGAAAATATTTATTTAGACAGAGAAAAAAGTTGGCTGACTTTTAATGCCAGAGTTTTACAAGAAGCCGCAGATGAAAATGTACCTTTATTAGATAGACTTCGTTTTTTAGGTATTTTTTCAAACAATTTAGATGAGTTTTTTAGAGTTCGATTTGCTGCAATTCGAAGATTAAGTTTGACTGCTGATACAGGGGAAAAAATTCTAGGCGGCATAACAGCTAAGAAATTAGTTAAAGAAATTACTGAGATAGCGATAAAACAACAATCAGACAGTTTGAGAATACTTGAAATTATTGAGAAAAAGCTAGAAGAACAAAATATTTACATGGTTCATGAACAAGAAATAACAACTAAACAACGAGAATTTGTTAAAGATTTTTTTGTAAATATTGTCAGTCCTGAACTTGTAACTATTATCTTAAATGACCTGGCTGAATTTCCAGTTTTAAAAGATACTTCAGGATATTTAGCGGTTAAATTAGTTATGAAACCCGTAGTTGAAAAGTCAAAATTATTGAATTTAACTCGATCAAAACATGAGATTCGTTATGCAGTTATAGAAATACCAACTAGAATAAATAGGTTTGTAGTTTTGCCTTCTGACAATGATAAGCATTACATTATGATGCTTGATGATGTAATACGATTAAATTTGAGTAGTATATTTACTATTTTTGATTATGAGAAAGTTTCAGCACACATGATTAAAATTACTCGAGATGCTCAGTTGGATATAGATAGTGATTTAAGTAAAAGTATGCTTGAGAAAATTGCAACAAGCGTAAAAGAAAGAAGAGTTGGCGAGCCAGTTCGGTTCATTTATGATCAATCAATTGAAAAGGACACACTGAAATATTTTCTAAGCCACATGGGTATCGATTCTTCTGATAGTATAATTCCGGGCGGAAGGTATCACAATCGAAGAGATTACATGGGTTTTCCTAATTTAGGTAGGTTTGATTTGTTATATAAAACTAATCAGGCTTTGCAAATACCTGGTTTGAGTTTGGATGAAAATATAATGAATAAAATTGCCAAGAAAGATTATTTAATAAATGCTCCCTACCAAACTTTTTCTTATGTAATTAAATTTTTAAGAGAAGCTGCTTTAGATCCAAAAGTAACTGCAATTAAAATCACACTTTATCGTTTGGCTAAAAACTCTCAAATAATTAGTTCCTTGATAAATGCTGCCAAAAACGGAAAAAAAGTAACTGTACAAATTGAATTGCAAGCTCGTTTTGATGAAGCTAGCAATATTATGTATGCAGAACAAATGCAAACAGAAGGAATTGAACTTATTTTTGGAATTAAAGGATTGAAAGTGCATAGTAAAATTTGTGTTGTTGAACGAATTGAAGCAGGCAAATTGAAAAGATATGGTTTTATTTCTACTGGAAATTTTAATGAATCTACAGCTAATGTTTATACCGATGTAACATTACTTACAAGTCATCAAGAAATTTTAAAAGATGTTTCAAAAATATTTGATTTTTTTGATGTTAATTTCAGAATTCATCGCTACAAACATCTAATTGTTTCGCCACATTATACTAGATCAAGAATTTACAAATTAATTGATAGAGAAATTGTTTTAGCTAGAAATGGTAGAGCTACCTTTATTAAACTAAAAATGAATAGTTTGTCTGATTTTCAAATGATAGATAAGTTATACGATGCAAGTAGGGCAGGAGTTAAAATTCAATTGATTATTAGAGGGATTTGTTCTCTGATTCCAGGTGTAAAAGGCATGAGCGAAAACATTGAAGCCATAAGTATTGTTGATAATTATTTAGAACATACACGACTTTTTATTTTTGGAAATGCTGGAGAACCGGAAGTTTTTATTTCGTCAGCAGATTTTATGAAACGAAATTTAGATGGAAGAGTTGAAGTTACTTGTCCAATTTATGATACAAATATTAAACAAGAATTAATAGAAAGCTTTGAAGTTGGTTGGAAAGGAAATGTAAAAGCTCGATTTCATTCAGAAAAAATGGACAATAAATACAGAGTACGCAAACCGGAAGAACAAATTTTTAGAGCGCAATTTGAATCCTATAATTTTTACAAGAATATGATAGAAAAAGCAAACAACTAATTAAATTACAAGATATTGATTTCAATAAAAAAATATGCTGCTATTGATATTGGTTCTAACGCCATGAGGTTGTTGGTAACTAATATTGTAGAACAAGACGGGATGAAACCACAATTTAATAAAAGTTCGTTGGTTCGTGTTCCAATTCGTTTAGGACAAGATGCTTTTACTGTAGGTGAAATTACGGAGGAAAATATTGAACGAATGACAGATGCTATGAAAGCATTTAAGTTATTAATGAAAGTGCATAGGATTGAGCGTTATAAAGCTTGTGCTACTTCTGCAATGAGAGAGGCTTATAATGGGAAAGAAGTAGTCGATATAATTAAAGAAAATGCTGGAATAGAAATAGAAATAATAGATGGTAAACAAGAAGCAAGTATCATAGCATCTACGAATTTGCATAAATTAATTGAAACTGATAATACCTATCTGTATATTGATGTTGGAGGAGGAAGTACTGAATTTTCATTGTTTTCAAATGGGAAAATAGTAACATCAAAGTCTTTCAAAGCCGGAACAGTTCGTTTACTTAATGATGTTGTAAGCGATTTAGTATGGTTTGAAATTGAAAAGTGGATCAAAATTTATACTGTTGATTTTGAAAATATTGCAATTATTGGTTCTGGAGGTAATATAAATAAAATATTCAAAATGTCGGGAAAACATGAGGATAAACCATTGTCTTATATGTATTTGAATGCGCAATATAACTTTCTCAATTCAATGACTTATGAACAACGTATTTCAGAATTAGGTTTAAATCCCGATAGAGCTGACGTTATAATTCCTGCGTTAAGAGTTTATTTAAATGCAATGAAATGGAGTAAGGCAAGGAATATTTATGTTCCTAAGATAGGTCTTTCAGATGGCATAGTAAAAGCTATGTATTATAACTTAATCTAATAGTTATAAATATTTTAAATTTAAAAAATAATCAATAATATAATAAACAAAAAAACCATCATTTTGATGGTTTTTTTGTTTATTAAGGATTTTTAGATTTTATTATTTACTTACAATTTTGAAAGTAACTCTTCTAACCAATCTTCTTGCTTCTTTTGATTTTTTATCAACAGTTTTGTCAATACCACTAGCAGTAATTTTTATTCTGTTTCCATTTATACCTGATTTTATTAAAACGGACTTAATAGATTCAGCACGTCTTTTTGCTAAAGCTAGATTGTATTTTGTTGAACCAATTTCATCAGCATGACCGGTCATTTCAACTGAATCATTTGGATTTGCTCTTAAATAACTTAACACAAATCCAATTCCTTCAGAAGAAACGTTGGTTGGTTTATCAATTGCAAATTCAAAATAAGCTGCTTTGTAATTTTCATTGATAAGTTTTTTAGCAGCGTCACTTTTAAAGTCAATAGCTTCATTTGCATTATTATTAACAATTGTAGTTTTGTTTCCTTCTTGAATTGCATTATTAATATAGGTTTCTAATTCATCTGGAATGTTATTTTTATTTAAGTCAATCATTTGACCTTTAGTGTTAACTTCTACTCCAGCAACAGAATTAGGTTCTTTATCTAAATAATCTGGTACACCATCTTTATCAGAGTCATTCATTGAAGTTTCAATTTCACCTAATTTTTTCTCTAATCTTTCATTTTCAATTGCATTTAAATCTGGGGCTTCACTGAAATCTCCATGCATTTTATCACTTCCAAAAGAATAAGAAAGTCCAATAGATGTTGAAACTAACTGACCTGAAAGGTTGTTAGAACTTTTAGAATGAGTTCCATCCCAATTCATATGCTGTCTATAGTTGCTTACTGAACTAACATCTAACATTAATGCCAATGAATTTGATATTCTAAATTGAGGTGTAAAACCTACAATTAAACCTCCGTCCCATTCACTTCCATTGTAATGGTGGTTATTATTGTCTAAATTTACGCTATCGTAATTTGGATTTGAAGTTACTCCATCCGCTAAATAGGGTAAAATATTTTCGGTTTTTGATGTTTTATTTGCAATTTGGAAACCACCATGTATTAAAAGGCCCCATCTGTGAGCTACAGGTTCTAAATCAAATAAATTTCTCGCATTAACTACACCTTGAAAACTCATACGGTATTGTAACATTTCGAATGGTTTACTTAAATTATTTGTATTCACGTTACTTAATTTGTCATAAGTAAAATCTAACTTTAAACCATATTTTGGTGTAAACATATATCTAGCACCAATTTCATAGCTATTGATTGCAACTTCTCCAAAAAATCTATTTGGATTACTAGAATAATAACCATCAGCATACGGTCTTACTCCTTTACTTTGACCAACCATTACTTCAAATGACCACTTGTTAATTGAGTCGTTTAAAGCCTTTTTCATTTGTTTGATAGTCTTCTTTGTAGTTACTTCAGTCTTTGTTTTTGAAGCGCTTTTAGGAGCTACTTTCTGAGCACTTAAATTAGAAGCAGAGAAGCTGATTAATACTAAAAATAGAATTTTTTTCATGATTATAAAATATAATTAAAACTTAAATAAGTTGCAAATATAACAGTTTTATATTACAATACAATTATTTAGCTATTTAATACTAATATTTTAAGTTGTAATTCCTTTTTTTATTTTTAATTACGGGTATTTTACTTTTTTTATTTAATTCCAATCTTCATTATTTTTGAAGTTTTGTTGTTTTTTTAATTCCTTATGTAATTTTATTATAAAAAATATTTTGAATGACTAACAAATGTGCTATTTTTACATATTAATAAATTAAATTACGTTTTATGAAAAAAATTATTCTACTTTATTTAGTGTTTTTGACAACTCAAATTTATTCTCAAACAGACTATTTTACTGTTGTGTCTCCTGATGGAAGTACTTCGCAAAATGGTAGAGCACCACAGGGTGCTAAAAATTATGTTAGATCAATTTGGTTAATTACTGCTGCAGAAATGCAAGCATCTGGTTTTACTTCAGGTACGGTTGTAAACTCAATTGGATTTAGCTACTTTATTGCTCAAAATATTCCAACCACTGGGACTTTTTCAGTTTACATGCAAAATACAACAGATGTTACCAATGGCAAAAGCACAACTTGGGCAACAGCCATAACAGGAATGACTCAAGTAAGTAATGGTTCTATTACTATTCCAGCAGTTAATGGTAATGTGGATTTTCCCTTTTCGAATGGTACAAGTTTTACATATACTGGTGGTGGAATATATGTAGCATACGACTATCAAAATCCTTCAACAACAATTGCTACAACTGCAAATACAGCTTATTGTAATATTACTTTAACAAATGGTGTTAAATCTGCAACAAGTTCAACTTTAGCACCTACCGTATTAACATCATCAAATTATAGACCAGTAACACGATTAGGTATGCCAGTAATTTGTGCTAGGCCAAGTGTACTTAGTACTAATAATGCAACTTTATCTTCAACTGATTTGAATTGGACAACAGGAAGTAATAGTTCAATTGTAGAATGGGGACCTTATAATTTTACTCTAGGAACTGGAACGACATTAAACAATGTTACCTCTCCCTATTCGCTAACTGGATTAACAAACAGCACAGCTTATGAGTATTATGCAAAATCGAATTGTGGAAGTGGTATAAACAGTATTTGGCAAGGACCATATCCGTTTCATACAATATTTTCGCCAGCTACGCCCCTTTACACTACTAGTTTTGAAAACGAAGCTTTAGAGGGATTCCCTTTTATAGGTTGGTTAGCAACTCCTTCTAGTAATATAGTTTCGGATTGGAATTTGTATTTTGGAGGTGTAGGAAATGCATATGTACAAGATGGCGCTTCTTGCGCTTATTCTTTTAGTAACACAACTGCTATTTCGGATAGTAGGTTGTATTCAAGAGGTTTTAATTTAACGGCAGGAACTAGTTATACAATTAGATATTATGTAAGAACATACAATTCTCCAATATCTGGAACTACAGCTGCTTCTACTAATACAGCTAGTTATGTTTTGAGTGTAGGAAATGACCAAACAGTAGCTTCGCAAACTACTGTTTTAGCAACAGAAACAGGTTTGAATTTGTCGGCATTTACAGCTAAATCATATAACTTTACGCCTTCAAGCTCAGGTGTGTATTATTTTAGTTTCTTACAAAATTCACCTATTAACAACGCTGGAAGCCATGCTTTTTTTGTTGATAATTTAATGGTCTATGCAACTTTGTCAACTAAAACATTCAATGAAGATTTAATTTCAATTGCGCCTAATCCTATTAAAAACTATTTATCTATTCAAAATTCAAATTCTATTGTAATTGATTCAATTAAAATTAGTGATGCAAATGGAAGATTAGTTTCAACTTTTGTCTCTAATCAAATTTTTGATAATCAAATCAATATATCGGATTTAAATAGTGGAATTTATTTTATTACTATGTATTCAAAAGAAGGTTCTGTCACTAAAAAAATAGTAAAAGAATAATCCCGAAATGAGATTTCACACTAGAAAATGGGTTAAACCAGAAGATTTAAATCCTAATGCTACCTTGTTTGGAGGCAAATTATTAGCTTGGATTGATGAAGAATTGGCTTTGTATGCTATAATTCAACTTGAGAACTACAGAATTGTTACGAAACACATGTCAGAAATCAATTTTAAAAGTTCTGCAAAGCAAGGAGATATAATTGAAATTGGAATTGATGTTGTAAAGTTTGGAAAAACTTCATTGACTTTAACTTGTGAAGTTAGGAATATAATGACTCATGAAACAATTATTACTATTGAATCTATTACTATGGTAAGTTTAGGTATTAATGGTAAACCAGAAGCACATGGAAAATCGCAAATTGAATTTGTAAAGAATAGATTAAATTCAATTTAAATTAGTCAATTTTTTTTAGATAAGAAGTTTATTGGAATTTGGATTTCAATAAACTTCTTTTAATTTAGATGCAATTCAAATTTTATACAAAACAAAAAAATCAAAGAATTATATTTTTAAAATTCATATTATATTCAAATAAATGTATATTTGACAGCTAGATTTATAAATAAATATGAAAACAAGATACTTTTTCTTACTTTTATTAACTGTTTGTGGGCAGTTTAGTATTGGGCAAAAAATATTAAAAGAGAATACATCAATTCAAACCATTTTGCGTTTAGACAATCCATTGTCTCAGGAACTAGCAATTGGTCAATACATGAAACAAAATAAGTTAGATAAATTCAATACTTTTTTACCAACATATTCAACTAAAGACGAATCTAACAGAATTCATCAGCATTTTCAACAATATTATAAAGGTTTAAAAGTTGAATTTGGAACATTAATTACACACAGTTTTGAAAATTTGGTTTACATGATTAATGGTGAAGTGTATCCATGTACTTCTTCAAATCTAAATCCAGATTTGTCAAACACGGCGGCTTTTACCAAAATAATGCAGTTAAAAAGTGGTGCTAAATTTATGTGGGACAACTCTGAAGATGCTGCTGCCTTAAATTACGAAAAACCAAATGGTGAATTGTTGTTATTACCCAATTTAAAAACAGGTGAGATACATTTGGCTTACAAATTTGATATTTACACAACAGTGCCATTGGCGCGTGAAGAGCTTTATATTGATGCCAATTCAGGAATTCTATTATATACCAATCCAATAATCAAACACGTTAACGAAAGTAATCCCAAAAAAAAAGACATCGTTATGTCATCCGTAACAGGAACAGCAAATAACACAAAGTACAGTGGTAGCCGTCAAATAAAAACTACATTTCAATCAACAACAAATAAGTACATTTTAAATGATGATACTCGAGGAGGTGGAATTCTAACTTATAATAGTGCTAGAACAACAACCTATCCATCTACAAATTTTACTGATGCTGACAACAATTGGACAACAGCGGAATTCAACAATACAAACAAAGATATAGGAGCACTTGATGCACATTGGGGTGCTGAGATGACCTATGATTTTTGGAAAAATATTTTTAATAGAGATAGTTACGATGGTTTGGGTACTTCCCTAAAAAGTTATGTACATTATAGATCTAGTGCAAACACAAGTTTAGTTAATGCATTTTGGAATGGTTCTGTGATGTCTTATGGAGATGGTAATAATTCGGTGTCAATTTTAACTAGTATAGACGTATGTGGACATGAGATAGGACATGGAGTTTGTTCAAGTACTGCTAATTTAGCGTATCAAAATCAATCTGGTGCAATAAACGAAGGATTATCAGATATTTGGGGTGCTTGTATTGAACATTATGGAAGAACAGGATCACTAGCTGCTCCTTTTGCAACAGGAGTTTGGAAGATTGCTGAAGATTTAGGTACGACACCTTTTAGAAGCATGAGTTCGCCTACAACTTATGGAAATCCGGATACTTATTTAGGCAATAATTGGACAACAACTGGTGACGAAGGTAATTGTACACCAAGTACTGGAAATGATCAATGTGGGGTTCATAACAACAGTGGGGTTATGAATCACTGGTTTTATATTGTTACTGTAGGCAAATCAGGTACAAATAACGCACCTATTCCTCATGCCTATTCTGTTACAGGAATTGGAATGGCAAAATCTTCACAAATTGTATTTTTTGCAGAGCGTGATTATTTGACACCAAATGCGACTTATTTAGACATGCGTAATGCTACTTTGGAAGTTGCCAATAGTATGTATTGTGGATCTAGTCCTGAAGTAATTGCCATTACAAATGCTTGGTACGCAGTCAATGTTGGGCCACAATATGTTGGTTATCCAACGGATGTTTCCTTAAAGAAAATTGTTCAACCCATTTCTGTTGCTTGTGGTGCTAACAATAGCCCAACAATTACTTTTGAAAACACAGGAACTAATACTATTTCTTCAGTAGCTATTTCTTATTCAATTGATGGTGCAAGTCCTGCAAACCTAAATTGGACAGGGAGTTTAGCTGCTTGCCAAACCATGGATTTTCCGATTTCGATTAGTAATTTGACAAGAGGTACTCATTCAATAACAATTTCTACAACAACTTCAAATGACGGTAACAGTGCAAACAATACAAAATCTGGAATTATTGTTGTTAATAATGTAGGAACTGTAAATGCTATCAATACTTTTGAATCAGCAAATGATGCTTTAATTTCTTTTGATAAAGCAGGGACTAATAGTTTGTGGCAAAGAGGTCAAGCATCTGGAACAATTTTAAATAATACTGTTTCTGGAGGTTCTAATGTTTATGGAACTAATCTTTCTGGGTTATATCCAGACAGTTTTACTTCCTATTTAGTTTCACAATGTTATGATTTAACTAACATATTGGACCCGCAAGTTAAATTTGACATGGCATTTGATTTAGAACCAGATTTCGATTTTATTAATGTAGAATACACTACTGATGGAGGAGGCAATTGGATCGTTTTAGGTGATGCAGCAACTGGAAATACTTGGTACAATAATGCCAATACACCAAATGCTACTAATTGTCAAAACTGTGTTGGCGCTCAATGGACTGGTGCAGGAACTGATGCGAATGTTAATGGAGGAATAAATGCTAATAAAACTAGTTATTCATGGCAAATGTCAGATTTTGGTTATAGTGGCGCTACACCTCAGGCTAATATTATTTTTAGATTTAATTTTGTTTCAGATCCTGGAGTTCAAAATGAAGGAGTAATCATAGATAATTTTGGGATAATGGGAACACCAGTAATGGCAACTCAAAACACTACTTTTGACCTTTTTAATATTTCTCCTAACCCATCGAATGGAACTGTAACTTTACAACTTAAAACTTCTGATAATGTAAAAATAACTCTTGTTGATGTAAGTGGACGAGTTTGTTTTGTAAATGAATTTCAAAATTCCAATTCACTTTTTAATCAGCAAATTAATTTCGGGCAACTTGAAAAAGGTGTTTATTTAATTACGATTACATCTGATGGGAAAACAGTTTCTAAAAAACTAATTATAAAATAATATTGTTTTTTTTTTCTTAAATGAAGGTTGAAGTTATTATAATTTCAACCTTTTTTAATTTAAGTGGTTAGATAGTACTTTTATAAATAAATTCTTATTATTTCAATAAATTTAAATAAGTATCTTTGTTCACTTTATTGCCAAACATTAAGAACACACTTAGGCTTATGCGCTATTTTATTCAATTATCTTATAAAGGAACAGCATTTCACGGCTGGCAAATTCAGCCAAATGCACTTTCTGTACAAGAAGTTTTGAACAACGCTTTAACTACTATTTTGAATACAAAAATTGATACCACTGGAGCTGGAAGAACAGATTCCGGCGTTCATGCTAAACAAATGTTTGCCCATTTTGATTATGAAAATCTAGAAAACCCTTCATCTTATATATCTAAATTAAATTCATATTTACCAAAAGATATTGCTGTGCAAAATCTATATGTTGTACATCCAGAAGCTCATGCTCGATTTGATGCTACTCAAAGGACTTACCAATACTTTATCAACAATCAGAAAAATCCTTTTTTGCAAGACTCAAGTTGGTTCTATGCACAATCTTTGGATGTCAATGCGATGAACTCAGCTGCTGCACTTTTACTTGAACATACTAATTTTCAGTGTTTTTCTAAAGTTAATACGGAAGTAGCTACTTTTGATTGTCGAGTATATGAAGCCTTTTGGAAAACCAATAGCAATCAATTACAGTTTACAATTTCAGCTGATCGGTTTTTGAGAAATATGGTTAGAGCAATTGTTGGTACTTTAATAAAAGTAGGTCTTCATAAAATAACTCTCTCCGAATTCAACGCAATAATTGAAAGTAAAGACAGGAGTGAAGCTGGTTTTTCTGTTCCTGCTCATGGATTGCATTTGACTCAAATTAATTATCCTTACCTAACTCCAATCATTACAGAATAAGCACTTATAAATGAAAGCAAAAGCATTCGATATCCGATTATTCAAACGTATCATTCTTTATACAAAGCCTTATCTTTTTAGGTTTAATGGGGTTGTTTTGTTTGCTGTTTCACTTTCATTGTTTGCCGCTCTTCGTCCATTTTTGTTAAAGCAAACGGTTGACAATTACATTAAATTTAAGGACGAAAGTGGATTGCTTTTGTATATTATATTGATGGGGATTGTGCTGATGTTGGAAGTGTTTTCTAATTTTTTCTTTGTTTATTGGGCAAATTGGTTGGGTCAAGATATTGTAAAAGACATACGAATTGCGCTTTTCAAGCACATGCTTAGTTTCCGTATGAAATACTACGATAGTGCACCAGTAGGTCAATTGGTAACTCGTTCGGTTTCTGATATTGAATCCATTGCAAAAATTTTCAGTCAGGGACTTTTCATGATTGGAAGCGAGCTTATTAAAATGGTAGTAATTTTACTTTTTATGTTTTACATGAATTGGAAATTAGCCTGGATAGTAATTGTTGCAATGCCAATTCTTGTCTTTTTTACTCGAATTTTCCAACGCCGAATGCAATTTGCATTTGAAGAAGTACGAAATCAAGTTGCTAATTTGAATACTTTTGTACAAGAGCGTGTAACAGGTATGAAAATAGTACAGCTTTTTAATAGGGAAGACATTGAATATGAAAAATTTAAAGTAATAAACGATAAGCATAACAGCGCATGGATAAAAACAGTGTGGTACAATTCTATCTTTTTTCCAATTGCAGATATTATTTCTTCTTTTACCTTGGGATGTGTTGTTTGGTACGGAGGTAATAAGATATTGGATGGAGATGCTATTACTACTTTTGGAGATTTATTCACCTACACCATGTTTATAACCATGCTTTTTAATCCGTTGCGACAAATTGCCGATAAATTTAATGAAATGCAAATGGGTATGATTGCGGCTAATAGGGTATTTGAGATTTTAGATTCTAAAAATCAAATTCAAGATATTGGAAACATTGAAGCACCTCGTTTTAAAGGAGTAATTTCTTTTCAAAATGTTCATTTCAGTTATGTTGAAAATGAAGAAGTGTTAAAAGGAATAAGTTTAGAAATCAAGTCTGGACAAACGGTTGCTATAGTTGGGGCTACTGGTGCTGGAAAATCAACAATTATAAATCTTTTAAATCGGTTTTACGAATTAGACAATGGGGCTATTTATATAGATGGAAATAATTGTAAAGATTATGCACTAACTTCTTTGCGATCGCAAATTGCAATTGTACTTCAAGATGTTTTTTTGTTTGCTGATACCATTTTAAATAACATTACACTTAATAATCCATCAATTAATCTAGAAACCGTAACTAATGCGGCTCAAAAAATTGGAGTTCACGACTTTATAATGAATTTGCCAGGCGGTTATCAATATAATGTAAAAGAAAGAGGGACTATGCTTTCTTCTGGTCAGCGCCAACTAATTGCCTTTCTGAGAGCTTATGTTAGCAATCCAAGTATTTTAATTCTAGACGAAGCCACTTCTTCAATTGACACCTATTCGGAAGAGTTAATTCAAGCCGCTACCAAAACAATTACTAAAGACAGAACTTCAATTGTCATTGCGCATCGTTTGGCAACAATAGTTAATGCTGATAAAATTGTAGTAATGGATAAAGGCAGAATCGTTGAAGAAGGACATCACACCGATTTGCTTAAAATAGACAATGGATTTTACAGTAATTTATACAAAAGTCAATTTGTTTTGGTGAAATAATATTTTAAGTCATTTGTTTATTTTAAAAAATACAGATAAAATAAAATACCGTTTTGTGAATAAAAATTGTCTTTTGAAGTTATATAGGAAGTTTCAGAATGGAAACGGAAAATGGAATTTAAAAAGTGATGGGTGTATACCAAATAGACTGTTTTATATTAAAGACAAAAAGGATAGCTTTAACTATCCTTTTTGTCTTTAATATAAAAATTTTAATTTGATAATTAAAATAGAATTTCTATTTTTAGTATATTATAAATTAAATTACAATTCTAATACCTCTGTCATCAAAATATTATAACTTAGCTACATGCTTAGTTAATTTTGATTTTAAATTTGATGCTTTATTATCGTGAATAATATTCTTTTTAGCTAATTTATCAATCATTGAAATTACGCTTGATAGTTTTGCTGAAGCGTCCGATTTCTCAGTTGATAATCTTAAAGCTTTAATAGCATTACGAGTTGTTTTATGTTGGTATCTATTTAATACTCTTCTTTTTTCGTTACTTCTAATTCTTTTTAAAGCAGATTTATGATTTGCCATTTTTTTTAATTTTTTTTAAATAAAATATTTTTTTGTAGCCCGTAGGGGAATCGAACCCCTCTTACCAGGATGAAAACCTGGCGTCCTAACCGATAGACGAACGGGCCAAAATCATCCAGCGTTTGTTAATTGTTTCAATATAAATTGAACTTGTAGCCCGTAGGGGAATCGAACCCCTCTTACCAGGATGAAAACCTGGCGTCCTAACCGATAGACGAACGGGCCTAGTGCCAAATGCGGATGCAAAAATACAATTATTTTTTATTCGTACAATAGCAACTATAACTTTTTTTTTTTTTTTTTAGTATGCTTTAGCAAACAACACTCTACCAGTAGACTTAGCTCCAGAAAAAACACAATTTCCTTCTTTTTCAATTCTATCCAAAGGGATACAACGAATGGTTGCTTTTGTTAAATCTTTAATTTTATCTTCTGTTTCAGCAGTTCCATCCCAATGAGCAGAAATAAAACCACCTTTGTTTTCTAGTACACTCTTGAACTCATCAAATGAATTTACTTCTGTAATATGCTCAGTTCTATAATCAACTGCTTTTTGAAAAAGTTCTTTTTGAATAGTTACTAATAAACCATCAACATAGTTTATTATTCCATCATTAGAAACAACTTCTTTTGTTAAAGTATCTCTTCTTGCCACTTCAAAAGTTCCATTTTCAATATCTTTAGGGCCAACAGCTATTCTAATTGGCACACCTTTCAATTCCCATTCAGCAAACTTAAATCCTGGTTTTTGAGTAGTACGGTCGTCATATTTTACAGAAATTCTTATCTTTTTAAATTGAGCTACTAAACCTTGAACTACGTCATTAATTTTTTCTAATTCTTGATCCGTTTTAAAAATGGGAACAATAACCACTTGAATTGGAGCTAAATTTGGAGGTAAAACCAGTCCGTTATCGTCAGAATGCGTCATAACTAAAGCTCCCATTAATCGGGTAGAAACACCCCATGAAGTTCCCCAAACATGTTCTTGTTTTCCTTCTTGATTAGCAAACTTCACATCAAAAGCTTTTGCGAAATTTTGACCTAAAAAATGTGAAGTTCCAGCTTGTAAAGCTTTTCCATCTTGCATTAATGCTTCAATACAATAGGTTTCTTCCGCACCTGCAAATCGTTCTGTTTCGGTTTTCAATCCTTTTATAACTGGAATTGCCATGAAATTTTGTGCAAAATCAGCATAAACATTCATCATTTTTTCTGATTCTTCAATTGCTTCAGCTTTAGTTGCATGTGCTGTGTGTCCTTCTTGCCATAAAAACTCTGCTGTTCTCAAAAACAAACGTGTTCTCATTTCCCAACGAACTACATTTGCCCATTGATTGATTAACAATGGTAAATCCCTGTATGATTGAACCCAACCTTTGTAAGTTGACCAGATTATAGCTTCACTAGTAGGTCTAACAATAAGTTCTTCCTCTAATTTAGCATTGGGATCAACTATTAACTTTCCTTTATTTTCCGGATCATTTTTCAATCTGTAATGGGTAACTATTGCACATTCTTTTGCAAAACCTTCGGCATTTTTTTCTTCGGCTTCAAACATGCTTTTCGGAACAAACAATGGAAAATAGGCATTGCTATGTCCTGTTTCTTTGAACATTCTGTCTAGTTCAGCCTGCATTTTTTCCCAAATTGCATAGCCGTAAGGTTTAATAACCATGCAGCCTCTAACACCTGAGTTTTCAGCTAAATCTGCTTTAACTACTAGTTCGTTATACCATTTGGAGTAGTCTTCATTTCGTTTTGTAAGTGTTTTGCTCATATTGAATTAATTGGCATAAAAATTGTTTAACTAATTTTAACTAAATAGTTCGGCAAAACTAACTAATTTTGTAATGTCCAACAATAAAAAAGCTATTGATATGAAAACTAATTCTTTTAATTTTAAAAAAACATCCCTATTTGCTTCAATAGGACTATTAACTTTGTTAATGTCTTCTTGTGGTTCGTATCAAAACAGTTCCTATTATGACAATGATGGGATTTACGGTTCGTCTGAAAGCAGAAGACATGAACAGCCTGTAGCAAATAATAGTGGTAGGTACAATGATTATTTTTATAAATTACAACAGGACGATCAAAATCCAGAAGTACTTACTGATGTTAACAAATATACTAGCATTAAAGATACAATATCGGTTGCAAAAAATAATAATCAAAATTACAACGACTCAAACTATTCTAGTTGGGGAAGCAATCAAAGCAATGTTTCTATAACTGTTTATCCTTCAAATTGGGGTTATAACTCATGGGGCTATTATAACAATTGGGGTTGGAATAATCCATTTTATTATAATAGTTGGTATGGGCCTAGTTTTGGATGGGGCTATAATAATTATTGGTACGGTAATTATTGGGGGGGTTATTCCCCATATTATTATGGTGGTTATTATGGATATAATTATCCATATTATAACTCGGGTTATCCTCATCATATGTATGTTTATAACCATGGAAGAAGAGGTTCTTCTTACGGAAATTTTTCTGGTAACTACGGATCTGTAAGACGTAATTATGTGACGCTTGGAAACAGGGATTATTTCACCTCTACTACTCCAAGGGGAGGTAGAAATGGAGATTATAATTCATCTCCTAGAAATTATTCTAACCCTAGTAATGTATCAACTAATCCTAGGTATAATAACAACAATTCTAATACTACTAATCCTAGGAATTATACTCCAACAAATTCAAATAGTTCTCCTAGAAACTATACTCCAACAAATTCAACTAGTTCACCAAGGAATTATTCTCCATCCACAAATTCAAGTCCAAGAAGCTACACTCCAAGTTCAAGTCCAAGTTCAAGTCCAAGATCAAGTGGAGGCGGTGGTGGAAGTTATGGAGGCGGCGGTGGAAGATCAGGTGGTGGTGGTCGTAGATAATTTAGTTTTTACCTTTTAAATTTAATCAAGATGAAAAAAATATTTTCGTATCTTTTAATTGTATTTTCATTTTCAACAATCCAATCCCAAGAAATTGCAGATGCGCTTCGTTATGCACAAGATAATTTAACAGGTACAGCCCGATTTAGAGCAATGAGTGGTGCTTTTGGTGCTTTGGGTGGTGATTTATCGTCTATTGGCATTAACCCTGCTGGATCTGTAATTTTTGCAAACAATCAGTTAGGATTTAGTTTAAGTAATTATAACGTTAAAAATAATTCAAATTATTTTGGCACAAATACTTCAGATCATAAAGGATCTGTTGATTTAAACCAACTTGGTGCTGTTTTTGTGTTTAAAAATTATGATGAAAATAGCGGTTGGAGAAAATTTGCAGTTGCAATTAATTATGACAATACCAATAATTTAAATAATTCAGTTTACTCTGCAGGTTATAACAGTGATGGAATAAGCCACAAAGCTTCAGTTGCCAACTACTTTGTTAGTTATGCAAATCAAAGTGGAATTTCATTGTCTACATTGCAAAACAGTTATTACGAAGATTTGAATAATTTTGGAGCTCAACAAGCTTTTTTAGGGTATCAGGGTTATATCATCAATCCTTCGAGCACTTACAATGATTTTAATAATAGAACTTATGTATCTAATGTTCCAGGAGGAGGAAGTTATCGACAAGAAAATTCTTTTTATTCAAAAGGGTATAACGGAAAGTTGGTTTTTAATGCTGCTGCTCAATATCAAAATTGGTTGAGTTTTGGTATAAATCTTAACTCTCACTTTACCGATTATACTCAAGAAACTAATTTTTATGAAAGTAATAACAATAGTACTTCAACTGGAGTTAGAAATTTACTTTTTAGCAATAAACTTTATACCTATGGTAGTGGTTTTTCTTTTCAAGCAGGTGCTATTTTTAAAATTTACAAAGGTTTAAGACTTGGTTTGGCTTACGATTCACCAACTTGGTATCGATTAAATGATGAAGTAACACAATCGTTAAGTAGCAATGGTTTTGGGTACGGAACGCCTCCAAATGTGGGTTTGTCCGGAGCTAATGTTAATCCAGGAGTTACTGTAGTATATGATCCATATAATTTAAGAACACCAAGTAAGTATTCAGGTAGTTTGGCATATGTTTTTGGAAAAAAAGGAATGTTGAATATTGATCTATGTTCCAAAAACTATAGTAGTCTTAAATTTAAACCTGCGAACCAATTTACAATAGTCAATTCTGATATGGCAAGTTTATTAAGTTCATCGTTAGAAATTAAAATAGGAGGGGAAATAAAAGTAAAAAAATGGAGTATTAGAGGTGGATATCGTTATGAACAAAGTCCTTATGTTGACAAAACTACAGTAGGAGATTTAAAAGGGTTTTCATCTGGTTTAGGCTATAATTTTGGTCATACAAAACTTGATTTAGCATACACACATTCAAAACGTGATTCGCAATTACAATTTTTTTCACAAGGGATGATTGATAGAGCCATGATTTCAAATTTGAATAATAACCTTACTTTTTCGGTTGCTTTTGAACTGTAAACTGAATTACAATTTTATTAAAAAGAACATTTGATTTTTTGAAATAATCAAATGTTCTTTTTTTGTAAATAAATTATCACCCCTTATCACATTTAATATTATTAGAAAAATTATTCAACACATACCTTTTTAACTAAAATTGTATTTGATGTTACTATCTTAAAAGTGTAAACACCAGTTGGGAAAGAAATTGGAATTGCGGTATCATTTAAAACAGTATTTTTAAATAGTAAACTTCCAGTTGCATTGTATATTTCTACTTGATAACTATTTTGATCTGAACCTAAAATAGTAACAAAATCTTTTGCTGGATTTGGATAGACTACCACATTTTCTTTTGAAAAAAAAGTATTTGATAAGTTAGAATACCATGGTTGACCAAAATTAGAACCGTAAATGTATGAGGCTAATTCAGGATGGTCAATAAAAGGATTCCTGTTGACTTGCCATGTATAAATATAATTATTTCTATTCATTTCAAAATCATCAGCAGGATCAAGCGTATTCCATTGTAGTAATGTAGCTAAATCGCCAATTTGACCAATAATTGTATCTGCTGGATTTCCATTGATTACACTTAATCCGTTGTATCGAACTCCCATGTAGAATAATGCACGAGCAACATCTCCTTTCCAAGAATTGACTGTGCTTCCTGTTGGACCATTATAATCAACTCCATAATTTTTGTTGTTTCTAGAAGAATTTTCTTGACCGTCAACCGCTCTAATATGATGAGCATCACTATGACCTGTAGCAATAATATCGGGTCCGGCAGGATTCCAAACAGAAATTCCTGGAGCATTTGTTGAAGTTGCATCAGCAAAACCACCTCTTGATTGACAATAAATATGTTCTCTATTCCATTTTCCAACAATACTATTGCCTGTTTGGTAATCTATTTTTGAACGAGGCTGTTCTGTATATATCAACCAAACTTGATTACTGTTTTCTGGATTTTGATCCGCAGTTTTTAAAATTTCATATAAATCACCATATTGATGCCCATGAACTAAAGTTGGATTTGCAATTATGTTTTGTAAACCTTGTTTTAAGGCTGCGCCAGACAAACCTTCTATTGAAGCATAATACCCTACTGGCGCAGTACTTGAGATATTCCCATAAGTAGGATTTAATGGAGTGCCAAAAGGTAAAGTACTAAAATTACTATCGTTTACACGAATAATAATACTGTTGTTATTTAATAAATAACTACTATTTGGAGTAGTAAAATTGATTAACAATTCTTCGTCTCCCTCATTTATTCCATCGTTTAAAAGTTGAATAGTTGATGAACTCTGACTGGCACCAACTGGAATTGTAATTGTTAAATTTCCTAAAAAATCGGAAGCATTAAATGAACCATTTGTTAAACTAAAAGTTAACACCAAAGGCGAATTAGAAACTGCTTGTGAAGTAGTACAGGTAATAATTAAATTTTGCCCTTCACTGTAAATTGTGGCATCAGTTGTTACGGAAATATAATTAAAAATAACACCACTACCATCGTTATTTACACCAGGAGTTGGAGTTTTTACCTCATACGTGCCGTCAGTTTTTCTTTGAATAGATTTAGTAGCGGCTGCCAACGTTTGGTTTTCATTTGTACAAACGGTTATGCCAAAAATGGACATTAAAGCTGATGGTTGAGTGGATGCACTATTGGAATAAGCTAAAGAATCAATTAAATTAGTAGCTGTTGCATTAGTATTATTAGGGAAATCTGTTGCATTCCCCAGATATAAGGCTACTGCGTCCGGCCCGTTTTGTATAGTTGTTATAGGAAAAATGGAAGCAGGTGTTGGCGATACAGTTGGATTTCCAAAATGAATTATTCCGTTTATATCTGTTGTGTAACCATCTAAATCAATTGTAAAATAACTTGTGATTCCAGAATAGGGCGAAGTACTACCACCGTTAAAAAAAACGAGTACATACCCGTTTAAAGAAAAATTTGGAACTGCCGATTTTAGTTCAATAAATTCTAATATATCAGAACCTGGTGTGTCGGCATCTATTTCATTTATTACAATTTGACCAAAACTAGAAATTGTTAAAAACAATAGGAAAAATATAGTTATTTTTTTCATTTATAAAGTATTTAATACAAATGTAACTTAAATATAAAAAAGCAATATTTCAGAATAATACGGAAAAATGCCAATTTAAATGCTAATTTAAACGGTGATAATCACAAATAACACAATATAAAACAGTTTTAATTCAAAATAACAAACTATACCTGATTATTTTAAAACAAATTTCAATTTTTGAATTCAATAAAAAATACTAAATTGCGGGAGGTTTAATCTGTTTCAAATTCAATATAATTTTTCATTGAAAAATACGTCCTACGTTTTAATCGTTTACTTTTTGGTTTGTTATACAACTACTTGGGCTCAACATTTTTCTAAAATGGATGTAGAAGTAAACAATGAAAAAAAAGAACTTCTTGTAAAACAAGTTGTAACTTTTTACAATCAATCTACAGATACGCTACAATCAATTGTTTTAAATGACTGGAATAACGCTTATTCTAGTAAAAATTCGCTTTTAGCACAACGATTTTCTGATGAGTTTACAAGAACTTTTCATTTGGCAACCGAACAAGAGCGGGGAAACACCCAAATTTCTAGTGTTTTTGATATTGACAATGTAGAAATAAAATGGACTCGTTTTCAAAACGCTACTGATTTAATTCTTCTCCAATTAAATAAAGTGCTTTTGCCTAATCAAAAAATTACGTTTGAAATTAATTATTTGGTTAAAGTTCCAAACCTTGAATTTACAAGTTACGGCTATTCAGAAACCGGTGATATGAATTTGAAGGATTGGTTTTTAACACCAGCTCGTTATGAAAATCATCGTTTTGTAACCTACGAAAATGCCAATATTGACGATTGTACAAATGGTAATTCTGATTTCGAAATCCATATAAAAGTAGCTGAAAATACAGTCGTCGTTTCCGATTTGAATGAAAAGGCATTAGACAAAAAAGCCCCATATTGGACCTATAGTTTATCAGGTACAAATCGTAATTCTTTTAGTCTTTTCATACAATCAAAATCTGATTTTTTAAGTTACAAAAATGACGATGTTACCCTGCTCTTAAATTTAAATGAAAACCGTTTATCAGATATCCAAAAGGCATTAATTATTGATAAAATTACGCGTTTTGTAACTGAGAAGATTGGTAAATATCCTTTTGAAAAAATTACTGTATCACAAGCAGATTATGATCGAAATCCAGTTTATGGATTAAATCAATTACCTTGGTTTTTAAGTCCATTTACTGATGATTTTACTTTTGAAGTAAAGTTTTTAAAAACCTATTTAAATAATTATTTAAAAAACGGATTACGATTAGATCCAAGAAAAGACAATTGGATTTTTGATGGTATTCAAATGTTCTATATGATGCAATATATGGACGAATATTACCCTCAAAGTAAAATGATGGGAAGTGTTGCAAAGCTTAAAATTCTGAAAAGTTTTAAAGTAATAAACCTCGATTTTAACGAACAATACAGCTATTTTTATATGCTAATGGCACGAAAAAATTTAGATCAACCTATAGGAAATCCAAAAACAAGTTTAATTAAATTCAATGAGAAAATTGCTGGAAAATATCGAGCTGGATTAAGTTTTAAGTATTTAAATTCCTATTTGGAAGCGGATATTGTACCTAAAAGTATTCAAGAATTTTGGAAGTTAAACAATAATCAACAAACAACTAGTATTGATTTTGAGCATTTAATTAAGAACAACACAACAAAAAAAGTAAATTGGTTTTTTGAAACTATTGTCAATTCCCGAAATTTAATAGACTACAAATTCAGTACTAGTTCTAAAACAGCCGACAGTGTTGTAATTACAATTAAAAATAAAACACATGCAAATGTTCCTATACCTATTTACGGATTGAAAGGGTCGACTATAGTTTTTAAGAAATGGCTAGACGACATTAAAAATGACAGTACTTTTACATTTAATCGAAATAATATTGATAAACTTGTATTGAATTATCAAAACGAAGTGCCAGAATACAATTTACGAAACAACTGGAAATCGTTAAAGGGCAGATGGTTTTCAAATCGTCCGTATAAGTTTGTTTTTCTAAAAGACATTGAAGATCCTAACTATAATCAAATTATTTATTTTCCTGATGTTGGCTATAATTTATACGACGGAGTAACCTTAGGTATGCGGTTACACAACAGAACATTGCTCGATAAACCTTTTAACTTTGATGTGAGCCCAATGTTTTCAACCATTACAAAATCCTTAACAGGAAGTTTTGCGTTGTCTTTAAATCAAAATTATCGAGAGAGTAGGTTGTACAATTCTCGTTTTGGAATTTCAGGTTTGGTCTCACATTATGCACCAGATGCTTCATACTATCGGTTTACGCCCTTTGCTTATTTTAGCATTCGTGAAAATGATTTTAGAAACAACAAGCGCCAATCTATAAGTGTTAGACAAGTGATTGTTGGTCGTGAACAAAGTATTTATTATACTACTAACGACACCCAAAATTACTCGATTTTTGATTTGCGATATGGTAATAACGACACAGAAATTACAAAATCGTTTCGTTATGGTTCTAATTTACAATTGGCATCAAAATTTGGTAAACTATCAGGAACTATAGAATACCGTAGGTTGTTTGATTCAAACAGGCAACTTAATTTACGCTTTTTTGGAGGCTATTTCTTATACAGAAATACAGCTAGTGACTTTTTTAGTTTTGCACTCGATCGTCCAACTGATTATTTGTTTGACTACAATTATATTGGGCGTTCCGAAACTACGGGATTGTTTAGTCGTCAATTAATTATCGCCGAAGGAGGTTTTAAAACCCGAATGACAAGTGCTTACGCCAATCAATGGATAACGGCAGTTAACGGTAGTTTTAATGTTTGGAATTGGGTAGAATTTTATGGCGACATTGCATTTTATAAAAACAAAAGCAGTACATCCCAATTTGTTTATGATAGTGGTGTCCGATTGAATTTAGTAACCGATTACTTTGAATTGTATTTCCCTGTTTACTCTTCTAATGGATGGGACATTGCCGATCCAAATTACAGTCAAAAAGTACGGTTTATAGTTACTATTAGTCCCAATACACTTATTAGTTTGTTTACAAGAAAGTGGTTTTAGTTGACATTCAAATTAAAATAAAAAAAAGAAATGACCAAAAAAGAACGTGCGGCTTTTGTGCTCAAAAAATTAAAGGAACTGTATCCATCAATTCCCATTCCGTTAGACCATAAAGATCCTTATACGCTTTTGATAGCAGTGTTATTATCTGCACAATGTACTGATGTTAGAGTCAATACAATTACACCTTTGCTTTTTGCAAAAGCCGATAACCCATACGATATGGTTAAAATGACAGTCGAAGAAATCAAAGAAATAATTCGTCCTTGTGGCCTTTCGCCTATGAAATCTAAAGGAATTCATGGTTTGTCGCACATATTAATTGATAAGTATGATGGCAAAGTGCCACAAAGTTTTGATGCTCTTGAAGCCTTACCAGCTGTTGGACACAAAACAGCAAGTGTAGTCATGAGTCAGGCATTTGGAATTCCTACATTTCCTGTTGACACGCACATTCACCGACTAATGTACCGTTGGAATTTATCTAACGGAAAAAATGTTGTACAAACAGAGAAAGACGCTAAAGCACTTTTTCCTGAAAATACTTGGAACGATTTGCATTTGCAAATGATTTGGTATGGCAGAGAATACTCGCCAGCCAGAGGATGGAACTTAACTAATGATTCAATTACTCAAACAATTGGGCGCAAATCAGTTTTGAAGGAATATTGGAACAAAGTATAATTAGTTATTGTTGTTTTGATTGTTGGTAGTTAAATAGCTACTTGACATAATTCAATATTTAAAAGTAAAGGAACATGATTAGGAATAACATTTTTTTTTTACTTAATTTGTTTCGATTAAACCAATTTACCAAACCAAAAATAAATGAAAACATATACTTTAACTGAAATTAACCACGTACTTAAAGGTGAAATTGTAGGAAACGTTACCACTTCAATTACAGCTCCCGAACAACTTGAAGTTGCCAACGATACCGAAATTTCTTTTATTGGACATAAAAAATACGAAAAGCTCTGGGAAACTTCTAAAGCTTGTGTCGCAATAGTTAACGAAGATATTTCAATTCTCCCAGGAGACAATAGAGCTTTTATTAAAGTTAAAAATGCCGATTTGGCGATGTCGCAGGTCTTAGAACTTTTTGCACCACCAACGCCTTTATTTAATTTTGAAATTCACCCGTCAGCAACAATTGATACAACTGCGGTTATTGGAAAAGGGACCCGAGTAGGAGCAGGCTGTTACATTGGACCAAAAGTACAACTGGGTGAAAATGTTACTATTTATCCTAATGTTACCATTTTAGACGAATGCACAATTGGCGATGAAACCGTAATTTGGTCAGGAAGCGTCATTAGAGAACGCTGTCATTTAGGTAAAGGGTGTATTGTACATCCTAACGCTTCTATAGGGGCTGATGGATTTGGTTTCCGACCTTGTTCAGAAAGAGGTTTGGTTAAAATCCCTCAAATTGGTAATGTAATAATTGGTAATTATGTGGAAATTGGTGCAAACACTTGTGTAGATAGAGGTAAGTTTAGCTCAACGGTACTTGGTGATGGCTGTAAAATTGATAATTTAGTTCAAATTGGTCACAATAGTAAATTAGGACGTTTTTGTATCATGGCAGGAAATAGTGGTTTGGCTGGTTCTGTAACTTTGGGTAATGGTGTTATAATTGGTGGAAGTGCTTCCATAAAAGACCATACAACTATAGGCGACGGAGCGATAATTGGAGCTGGATCAGGAGTTACAGGCGATATTCCAGCTGGAAAAACAATGTTAGGTTATCCAGCTGTTGAAGCCCGTGATGCACTAAAACAATGGGCTATTTTGAAAAGATTGGTAAAAAATGGCTAACTTTTCAATCCTAAAGTAACGTTATTCGGTACTTTTGATTGTTTTTTAATACGTTTCAATTCTTCTAAATCCAAATAAATTGGTTTTTTTAAAAAAAATAAACAGTAAAGCTAAAATTACCAGTGATTCTGGTTTTGGAACCAATGCTTCAAGTTATGGAGGTAGGTTTCTAAATAAAAATGGTAAAGCCAATATTCAAAAAACAGGAATTAGTTTTATGGATAGCATCAGTTGGTTCCACACCATGCTCAACATTCCACGTTGGAAATTTATGGTAATTGTCATTTTCTTTTATTTTTTTTCCAATTTGATTTTTGCCTCAATTTATTGTGCTATTGGTGTTGAACATTTGAAAGGCATGATTGGTTTTACAACAGCAGAAAAGTTCGGACAAGCTTTTTTCTTTAGCATACAAACATTTACAACAGTAGGTTACGGACATATAAGTCCGAGTGGTTTTCTTACAAGTTTTGTTGCAGCCATAGAAGCACTGTTTGGATTGCTTAGTTTCGCTATTGCTACAGGTTTGTTTTACGGTAGGTTTAGCAAACCCCAAGCACATATTAAATTTGCTCATAATGCTTTAATTGCACCCTATCTTGACGGAACGGCATTGACAATTAGATTGTCGCCATTTAAGAACACAAATCTTTCAGAAGCCGAAGCAAAAGTTACTTTAGGGCTTGTTATAGAAGAAAATGGAAAACATGTAAATAAATTTTACGCTCTAGATTTAGAACTTTCCAAAGTAAATTCGTTAACCTTAAGTTGGACAATCGTTCATCCAATTACCGAAAATAGTCCACTTTATAAATTTACTAAAGAACATTTTGCCACTGTAAATGGAGAAATAATAGTATTCTTAAAAGCCTACGACGACATGTACAGTTCCCAAGTTGTCAAAAGAGCTTCGTACACATTTAATGAAATTATTTTCGGTGCCAAATACCTGCCCATGTTTTCCAGAAGTAGTAACGACGATAAAACCTTGCTTCATTTGGATAAAATCAATGCTTTTGAAGAAGTTCCACTTAAAAGTTTGGATTAAGTACGATTTTCATTCCATTTGCTTCAATACATAAAAAAAACAAAAAAGTTTGATGGCATCTATACTTAACTTTAATAACTCACGTTATAAGTTAAAAAAGGTGTTTATTACAATATTATGTTGCTTAATAATGCGTTTAGTATAATTTAAAAACTTAAAAAGAAATTCATGAAATAGTGCTACTTAACCCTTAAATAGTTGAATCATGTCAAACGTAAGTATCTTTGAAAAAAAATGGATTGATGTTGTTTTTGAAGACAAAAACAAAGAATATGGCGCCTACCAATTGCGTTATGAAAGCCCGAAAACCAGTGCTATTGCCTTATTTTTAGGCATTTCAATTCTAATTGGATTGGGCGGTGTATTTATGCTGGCTAACTCAGTACACCAAACAGATGGAGTTGAAAACAATGTTCCAATTGATCGAGTAATTAAAATTGCTACTGTTTCAATTGCTACTCCGAAAAATAAAAAAAGCGAACCTAAAGCAACCCCAACGGTTGACAACGCTCAAATTCCTACCAATTTGGCTCATTTAGTAGTAGCAAAATTACCTGCTGAAATTGAGGAAATTCCTAAAAACAGCGAATGGGTAAACGCAACCAACAAAACAGTTGGCAACCCAGATAATGGTGAATTTAAAGGTACAGCTACTACAACAAATACAGCTGTTTTGCCAACTATAGACAACTCACCCAAAACTACTTTAGAGTTGGACAAATTGCCAGAATTTCCGGGAGGTATAGCCAATTTTTACAACTATGTTGGCACTCATTTTGAAAAGCCTGAACTAGATTTAGAACGAACACTAACCATTTATGTGTCATTTATAATAGAAAAAGACGGTTCCATGAGCAGTGTAAAAGTACTAAGAGACCCAGGCTATGGACTAGCAAAAGAAGCCGTGAGAGTTTTGAATGCTTTACAAACAAAATGGAAACCGGGCAGTATTGGTGGCGAGAAAGTCCGTACACAGTACAACCTTCCCATAGCCATTAAAACAGAGTAAATGCTTAAAAAACAATCAGTTTAAACAAAATAAATTTTTGTTTACAATACATAATACAAAAAAGAGTGAACCCATAAGCGTCATTTAAATAAATAGTTCACTTTGACAATTAGAGCGCAGTAGCGAGGGGATGCAACTTTTCGACTGCGCTTTTTTATTATTAAGTTGAGGTTTATCTTGTCCTTTTGTGGAAAGCAGCTTTTGTTTCAAGTTTGTTGGGTTTGTTGTAATTGAAAAGGTATGTAGTTGTTGGTAATTGTATTTGTGATTACTTTGTACTTTGTACTTTTTCTTCGGCTTTTGTTATATAGTTTTCTTCAGCATTAGAATTGAATAATATTTCTTTCCAGTATCATTTCGTTCGTGTCCAGATTTCAGTTCTGCCAAAAAGCGAAATGCCTATATAGCCTCTAATTTCTAGTTTGTCGTCTTTTAGTTTTATAGTACAACTGTAGGTTTTTCCGTTGTTTGGGTCGTAAATTGTGCCCCTTGACCATGTACCATCTGAAAAGGTAAAATTAGAAAGTATTACTAGCTCTTTTATAGTTCGTTTTCGGAGGTTTTCAACTTCATTTTTAACATCTTTTACTAATGTTTTGCCATCGGATTCATATAATTTATTACCCCAAACTATTTTTCCAAAATAGTGGTTTGTCGTGCTTTTGTAGATTTCTATTTTAGCTTCTTTGTTTTGAGTCAACCAAAGTCCTAAAATGGCATCCGATTTTGATTGTGCTGTTGCACTTATGACTAGTGCGAGTATTAAAAATACGGTAAGTGTTCTTTTTTTCATCGTAGTTGTTGTTTATTATTTTGCTTTTTTCATGATGTAAGCCGAAATAGTTAACCGCATTTGACTTGATGGTGTCATACCTGATAGCAGCCCCATTAGTTTATGTTTGAAGCCCGGAATTACTTGTAGTTTTCCTTTCATCATTCCGTTGTAGCCCGCTTTAGCAACTGCATCTGCTTTCATGACACCACTTCTATAAATTTGTGCTGATGCCATATCGGCTCTTTCCATAAAGCCTGTTTCAGTTACTCCCGGCGAAAGTACGGTTGCGGCTACGCCTGTTTGTTCTAATTCTTTATGCAATGCTTCTGTAAAACTGATGACATACGCTTTTGAAGCTGCATAAACTGCTAAATTCGGCACTGGTTGAATGCCTGCCACTGAGGCTACATTTAATATTTTTCCTGAACCATTGGAGACCATTTTTTTTGCAAAATAATAGGTCAGTTCCGTAAGTATTGAAATGTTAAGCCCTATCATTTCTCTGTATTTTTCAATGCTGCGGTCCACCAAAGCGCCATAATCTCCAAAACCAGCATTATTGACCAAGTATTCTACTCTTAAATTGTTTTTGGAACAAAGATTTTTAATGCCATCAAGTCCTTCTAAAACCGAAAGGTCGGTGTCGAGAATATAGACTTTCACACCAAATTGGTTTTCGATTAGTTGTTTTGCTTTTTGCAATTTGTTAAGGCTTCTTGCTACTAGAACAACGTTTATCTTATCTTTTGCAAACAGTTGGGCAATTTCAAAACCAATTCCGCCTGAACCTCCTGTAATTAGTGCTACATTTTCCATTTCTATATGTATTTAGATTTATTATGATGCAAAAGTAACTTCCTACAACATGAATTTCATTCACATTTGTTAAGAAAACTATTTCAATGTAATTTCTTTTCTAAGACGGCTTAAGCTTTGTGGCGCAATTCCTAAATAGGACGCAACGTAATATTGTGGAAATTTATTCAATAAATAGGGTTCTTCTGTAAGCAGGTTCAAGTACCTGTCTTTAGCCGATTTTGTTAGAAAATTAAATGCTTTTATATGAGTAAAACGGTAAGCCATTTCCGAAAAACGACGAGTAATTTCTTGTGCTTTTGGAACCTCCTTAAGCAAAAGTTACAAGCTTTCGTAACGCAATTCAATTACTTCTAAATCGTTTATAGCTTCAAAAGAGAGAAAAGAGGGAGTTTGAGTTAAAAAACTTTGATAATCGACCAAAAACAAATTTTCAAAAGTAGCGTCTGTATCATTAAAATGAAATTTCCAAGTATATTCCATTCCTTCGTTATTTAAGAAATAAGATCTTGCAGCCCCAGATACCACAAAAAATAAGGAGTTGCAAACACTGCCTTTATTGAAAATAATTTGATTAGACTTGATTTTTTTTGAAGTTAAATAGCTAGTGAATAAATCAATCTCGGCTTTGTCAAGCGTTACAAATTGCAAAATATAATCTAAGATAATTTTCATTAGTTGTCTATTTTAGAAAAAATGATTCGCCTAGTTTTGTAAGTTAGCCTATCTGAGAGCTAAAGTTTTTTATATAATAAAAAAAACTTAATTTTACTTTTAAATCATACTGCAAATAATTCCGCCCATAACGGTACATGTAATTGTCCAATATCCTCCTGAAACCAACACGTATTTTACGCTCTTTTTTTCAAATAATGCATTGACACCAATTGTTGGAGTTATAAACAGCAATCCAGTTAGAAAACCGTGTAAAGCACCGTGTTTGAATGTTCTAAATGCTGTTCCATAATCTGCCATAAACGCAGTATATGAAGGGAGTGCATTAGTTTCGCTGCCACCAATCATTCCCAAAGCGCCTGTTTGGTGCACTACTAAAAAACGTAATACCAATGCAATAAAAAAAGAATACACAAACGCCATACCTAAAACTGCAGCCATGTTTCCTCCTTTTATTTTTTCTTCATCTAACCCAGCTTCTTTCATCCATATAGTTCCCATAACTTTTGGGTTGTACCATATAAAACCTACAATTAGCGCACTAAAAGCCGCTGCTACAATTGCTATCCAATTTATTGTCATAGTTATTTTATTTACAATTAGTTTTTCAAATATAAATATTTATTTTTTAATGACACAACTTTTGACAATTGAGCTTATTTTTTCTACGAATTAATTGTAAGGAACGACTGTATAGATTAAATTTGTAAAAAAGAATTTTTTTGGAAGTTTTCAATCAACATATTCGGTGTTTTAATAACGAAATTGAACTTTATATCAAACGTGAAGATGTAATTCATCCCTATATTTCTGGGAATAAATTCAGAAAACTCAAATACAATTTGCTGCAAGCCCAAAAAGAACAACACAAAAAAATACTCTCTTTTGGAGGTGCATATTCAAATCATATTGCTGCATTAGCTTATGCTGGTCAAGAGTACAATTTTGAAACTATTGGTATAATTAGAGGTGAAGAAGTAGCCTATAACCACCATAAAAATCCTACTTTACAGTTCGCAACAAAATGCGGCATGCACTTGCATTTTGTTGCTAGGGAAGTCTATTCATCAAAAACAGAAACATCTTTTATAGCTAGTTTACAAGCACTTTATGGCGATTTTTATTTAGTACCCGAAGGAGGAACAAATGCATTTGCAATTAAAGGATGTCAAGAAATTTTAACCCCAAATGATATCGAATTTAACTATATTTGTTGCGCTGTTGGAACAGGTGGCACGTTAACAGGAATTAGTAATAGTACTAATTCTAATCAAAAGATCATTGGTTTCCCTGCACTAAAAGGCGATTTTTTAAATAAAGAAATAGCGGGTTTAACCACTAGTTCCAATTGGGAGCTATGTTTAGACTATCATTTTGGTGGATATGGAAAAGTAACCCCAGAATTGATTGCATTTATAAATAATTTCAATTCTAAATACAAAGTACCATTAGACCCAATTTATACAGGAAAAATGGCTTATGGCGTTATTGATTTAATTGAAAAGGGATATTTTCCGCCGAAATCAAAAATTTTAATGATTCATACCGGCGGTTTACAAGGAATAGAAGGAATGAACAAATTATTAAAAAGCAAAAATTTAAACACTATTGACACTTATGCATAAAAAAGTTTTCATCCTGTTTTCTATTCTTTTTTTAGTGAGTTGTGGCTCCCAAAAGCCGTATATTCAAACAACTGTAAAAAACACTAAAAAACACTCTAAATACAATTCAAAAAGTTCTAATGATACCCAATCAGGAAAAAGTACAGCAACCAATTCAAGCACAATAAAAGGAGCAAACTCGTCAGAAATTCAAACACTAACAGCTACTACTCAAGTTAAAGTTACTACTGAAATAGTCTTAGCTTACATTGAAAGATTTAAAGGAATAGCCATTGAAAACAATAGTAGATACGGTATTCCTGCAAGTATTACTTTAGCGCAAGGTATTTTAGAATCAGGCGCAGGAACAGGTCCATTAAGCGTTCAAGCTAATAATCATTTTGGAATAAAATGTCATAAAGATTGGAATGGAGACAGTATTTTGCATGATGACGACACAGCTCAAGAATGTTTTAGAAAATATGCCGATCCCAACCAATCGTATTCAGACCATGCCGTTTTTTTAGTTAACAGAAAGTGGTATGCAAGTCTTTTTAAATTAGATCAAAACGATTACAAAGGTTGGGCAAAAGGATTAAAAGATGCGGGTTATGCAACCGATCCAAAATATCCAGATAAATTAATTGGCTTAATTGAAAAGTACCATTTGGAACAATTCGATCGGAACAATTCAAACAGTAAACCATCATCAAATGGTATTGAAACAGTTAGCGTAGTTCCAACTGATACAAATAATGTAGTAGTAAATGATTCATCAAACACTTATACCGTTCTGCCAAAGGACACATTGTATTCCATTTCAAAAAAAACGAATACAACTGTAACAGAACTTAAAGAATTAAATAATCTTACCGATACTACAATTTCAGTAGGTCAAATATTAAAAATAAAATAATGAAATACCAACGCAGTAGTCAATTGTTTGCAGCAGCAAATTTAGTAATTCCAGGAGGTGTAAATTCACCTGTTAGAGCTTTTAAAGGAGTAGGAGGCACACCTGTTTTTGTAAAAAGTGCCAAAGGAGCTTATTTGTATGATGAGGATGGAAACCGACTAATAGATTATATAAATTCTTGGGGACCAATGATTTTAGGACATGCTCATCAACCTGTAGTAGCTTCTATAATTGAAAAAGTAAAATTAGGAACTTCTTTCGGAATGCCAACAGAGCTTGAAACACAAATTGCAGCGTTGGCAATTTCGATGGTGCCAAACATAGATAAAATCAGATTTGTAAATTCTGGAACAGAGGCTTGTATGAGTGCCATAAGGTTGGCAAGAGGTTTTACAAATCGAGATAAAATTATAAAATTTGCAGGTTGTTACCACGGACATTCCGATTCGTTTTTAATTCAAGCAGGAAGTGGTGCCAGTACTTTTGGAGTTCCGAATAGTCCTGGAGTAACGCAAGGTACAGCAAAAGACACCTTGTTAGCTAATTATAATGATTTAGAAAGCGTTGCAGCTTTATTCAAAGCAAATCCAGATGAAATTGCAGCCTTAATTATTGAACCTGTTGCCGGAAATATGGGGTGTATTCCACCAAAACCAGGATTTTTAGAAGCATTGCGAGAATTGTGTTCAGAAAATGGCGCATTATTACTTTTTGATGAAGTAATGACAGGATTTCGTTTAGCAAAAGGAGGTGCGCAAGAATTGTTTAACATTAAGGCAGATATTGTTTGTTTTGGTAAAGTTATAGGGGGTGGACTTCCTGTTGGTGCTTTTGCGGCACGAAAAGAGATAATGGATTATCTAGCACCAATTGGACCAGTATATCAGGCAGGTACGTTATCTGGAAATCCTTTGGCAATGGCCGCTGGACTAGCCATGTTACAAGAGTTGAATTCGGATTTTGAAATTTACAACCGATTGTCATCTAAAACTGCCTATTTAGAAAAAGGCATACATGCGGTTTTGGCAAAAAACAATGTTGAGTTTACTATAAACCGTGTAGGTTCCATGATTTCAGTTCATTTTGATACTGCTGCAGTTGTGGATTTTCAAACTGCTAAAAAAGGAGACAACGAACGTTTTAAAAAATTCTTTCATGGTTTGTTAAACCAAGGTGTTTATATTGCTCCTTCTGCTTATGAAACTTGGTTTATTACAGACGCATTAACTTATGAAGATTTGGATTTTACAATAGCAGTAATTGATTCAGTTTCTAAAGAATTATAGGAAATTTAGCACAATTTTTTATTCCAAGCATAGCTTTTGATAAAAAGATAAAGTATTTAAATTTAGAATTCGTTATTACCAATATTTTATTGTTGAGTTGGTTTTTTAGAAATTTGAATTCAATTCAAAAAAAAAAAAGAGAGGATGTCATACGATACATCCTCTATTTTTTATTAAAAGAAAAAAATTTTATTTCTTTTTTTCTGCAATTTGGTTTTCTCCAGTCAATGCCATGAAAAAATCTTTTTTCACATTTAACTTTTCTAATTGTGTTCCGTCTAAAGAAGCTTCAATTTTTAGTTTCATGATGCGTGCTAATTCAATTTTACGCTCCATAGAAGCTTCTGGATTGTTGAAAACTTCGTATTTCATTTCGAAAAGTCTAGCAAAATCAGCCTTTAGCGATCCTTGAATATTCAAATAGTCACAAAGTGCTATTGCGTCTTTTTGTGCTAGTTCTTGGTTTGACATTTTTTTAGCCTGAGCATTAACTGAAACACTAAATGCCAATAATAAAGTTAAAGTTGCAATTATTTTTTTCATAACACAATAAAATTTTAATAGATTAATAATCCAAAAGTAACTTTTTTATTATTACTATCAAAATTTTTTTTATTTATTGTCTGGATTTTCCATTTTGGATTTTCTTTTATCCATTCTTTCTTGCATTTTATCTTTTCTATCTGCTTGTTTTTGCTCCCATTTAGCCAATTGTTCTGGATTTAAAATTTTAGCTAATTTATCTTTCATCTCTTTTTGTTCATCCAACATTCTATTTTTCATAGCAAATCGCTCGTCAGCTGAAGGTCTTTTTCCACTTTCTTTGGCTGTTTGTCGTTCTGCTTTCATAGCTTCAATTTTTGTTTCGCGATCTTTTAATAGTTTTGCAACTTCTTTTTGTTGCGAATCGTTCAATTTCAAGTCAATTGTAATTTTTTTTAATTGCAATTGTGTTCTTTGTTCAGGAGTCATACGTTCTCTTTTTTCTCCTTTTTCTTTACCATCTTGTTCATTTCTTTCTTGTGCAAAAGTTGCAATTCCAACAACTAATACTACCGCTAACAATAATTTTTTCATTTTTATTTATATTAAGGTTATATATACTAAGACACAAATATATTGAATTGGTTTAACAGGAAACTTTTTTTAAAGAAAAACAAACTATGAATAATAGTAATAATATATTTTTTTACTATCCAATCCATAATAATGTCTTTAAAGAAATTCTAATCCTGATACGACATTCAATATTAAAGCACTATATCCAATTTTTAAACTCAAGTTACACACTATTTTTAATAGTGAATACTCGTTGTCCACGGTATTTTTGTAAAAAACAAAATATGGGAATGGATTTTGAATAATGGACATTATCCCAAAATAGTTAAAATTCATTTTTTCTAAGTAAATGTGTAAAGCAACCTTAGCAAATAGACTGATTACTATAACAATTCCCGATAAGTTATGTATTATGTGGTATAACATTTCTGTGTTTTAAAAAATAGAAACAAAAATAGTGCTTTTTGTTAGCGATACTTTAATTAATTTTCATAAAACCACCTTTGTTTTCATTTCTCTTCAAAGATTGGACAATTATTAGAATTCCAACAGTTGTCATATTTAGAAGTTCCCAATAATTACTATTTTGTTTATTGGTTTTTAGAATGTCTTCTATTTCCTTTTTTTTATCAATTAGCAGATGATGTGCTTTAGTCAAATCGGAATCAGTTCTTACAATACCAACATAATTTCGCATTATAAAGTGAAGTTCTGTAGTAAAATTTAGCATATGATTCAAACTGTTATTTAAAGTAGTAGTATTTTTAAACGTTGGAATTCCATTAATAGGTTTTACTTTTTCATTTTTTTTAGAAATAAGAAAACGAACTATAGCATCTGAATACACCAGAGCTTCTAATAGGGAATTTGATGCAAGTCTGTTTGCACCATGTAATCCAGTACAGGAGCATTCGCCACAAGCTAGTAAATTAGTAATTGAAGTGGATCCATCATCAGCAATTTCAATTCCTCCACAACAATAATGCTGAGCAGGAACAACAGGAATCCATTCTTTAAATACATCAATTCCTGCACTCTTACATTGCTTGTAAATCATTGGGAAATGTTTTTTAAAAGCTGTTTTATCTAAATGGGTACAGTCAAGGTAAACACAAGATTCGCTATTTTTTTTGAGTTCCAAATCAATACTTTGAGATACAATATCTCTTGAAGCTAACTCTCCTCTTGTGTCGTAATCCAACATAAATCGATGTCCGTTTTTTGTTTTTAAATATGCACCAAAACCTCTAACTGCTTCAGAAATTAAAAAAGAAGTTCCTTTGCTTTTGGTATACAAAGCAGTTGGATGGAATTGAATAAATTCCATGTCTTTAATTTTAGCATTTGCTCTAAATGCCATAGCAACACCATCACCAGTTGCTATTTTAGGATTTGTAGTATGTCCATATAAATGTCCAATTCCACCAGTAGCCAATACAGTAAAATCTGCAATGAACTTATGAATTTTATTTTGTTTTTGATTCAATACAAATACACCATAACAATGGTTTTCTCTTGTAATTAAGTCAAGTGCAAAGTGGTGCTCAAAAACGGTTATATTCTTTTTAGTATGCACTTGTAGAAGAATAGTACGTTCAATTTCTTGTCCCGTTTGGTCCTTATGATGCACTACTCTGTTTTCTGAATGACCTCCCTCTATACCTAAATTAAGCACACCTGTTCTGTCTTTATCAAATTTTGCACCCCAATCCATTAGTTCTTTTAATCTTTTTGGACCTTCAGTTACAACTCGTTCTACAACTTGTAGATTGCACAAACCATCTCCACAAATTAAAGTATCTTCAATGTGTTTTTTGTAGGAATCTTTACTATTGTTTGAAACAATAGCTATTCCACCTTGAGCATATTTTGTGTTTGATTCGTCTTCCGCTGCTTTTGTAATTAAGGCTATTTTTCGGTCAGGAAATTTTTCAGCCAACTTTAATGCTATCGAAAGTCCAGCTACTCCAGAACCTATAATTAAATAATTAGCATGTATCATTTTTTAGAAAGTGCTAGCATTCGTTGAATTGGAATTAAAGCTTTTTTTTGTAAGATTTCAGGTACAACTATTTCAGGAGATTCTGATACTAAACAAGTGTATACTTTTTGCAAAGTGTTTAATTTCATATAACTACATTCACTACAAGCACAGCTGTTGTTCTCTATTGCAGGTGCAGGTATTAAAATTTTATCTGGAACTTCTTGTTGCATTTTATATAAAATTCCTGCCTCAGTAGCTACAATAAATTTTGTGTTTTTGTTGTTTTTTACAAAATGTATCATTCCAGCAGTTGAACCAATATAGCTTGCATTCTCCAAAATAGTCATTTCTGATTCAGGATGTGCAATAATTACGGCATCAGGGTGTTGCTTGTAAACTGCAATTAGTTTATCTAACGAAAAAGCTTCATGAACCACACAAGAGCCATCCCAAAGCACCATATTCCGACCTGTTTTTTGATTGATGTAATTGCCCAAGTTTTTATCAGGAGCAAAAATTATTGGAGTTTCAAGAGGAATTGACGCCACTACTTCTAAAGCATTTGATGAAGTACATACAACATCACTATAAGCTTTAATTGCTGCGGAACAATTAATATATGTTATTACAACATGGTTTGGATGTGCATTTATAAATTCTTGAAATGCATCCTCTGGGCAAGAATCCGCTAATGAGCAACCAGCATTTATATCTGGTAAAATTACTTTTTTTGTAGGATTAATAATTTTTGCCGTTTCAGCCATAAAACGTACTCCAGCAAATAAAATTATGCCTGCTTCAACTTTTGAAGCCTCAATTGACAATCCTAGGCTATCTCCAACAAAATCAGCAATTTCTTGAATAACAGGATCCTGATAATAATGGGCTAAAAGTACCGCATTTTTTTCTTTTTTTAGAGCAATTATCTTGTTTTTGAGTGTTTTTGTATCCATAAAATGGAATTTAAACTTTTATTTTGATATTGTGTTTTATCTTAAAGATTGTTTTACTTACCTATTACTTTTAATGGTTGTAATAGTTGTAGTTAGGCTATTTAAATTTAACTTTTATTTATTTTGAAAAGATATTAACATAACCTTTTAACTATTGCATATTGGTTTTAGTTTTGCGGTAAAATGACGTAAAAATTCTGCTTCATCAGTTATTGTAAGACCTTTAATACTTTCTTTATTTTGAAACACCTCTATAATAACTTCAGCAACATAATCTATATGACTTTGAGTGTACACTCTTCTTGGAATTGCTAATCGAACTAACTCCAATGTGGCAGGAATAAGTAGTTTGTTTTCGTCATATTTGCCAAACATTAATGAACCAATTTCTACCCCTCTAATACCACCTTCTAGGTATAATGCACCTACTAATGCTTGTCCGGGATATTGATTTACTGGAATATGGGGTAAAAATGCTTTGGCATCTATATAAACCGCATGACCTCCTGCAGGCTGCATTACAGGTACACCTGCTTCAACTAATTTTTCAGTCAAATATGCTATACTTCGAATTCGATAATGTAAATAGTTTTCATCTAAAACCTCATTTAAACCAATTGCGATAGCTTCTAAATCCCTTCCAGCTAATCCACCATAAGTTGGAAATCCTTCAGTTATTACAAGTAAGTTTCTACATTTTTGAGCTAATTTTTCATCTCGCATCGCTAGAAAGCCGCCAATATTAGCAAATGCATCTTTTTTGGCACTCATTGTGCATCCATCAGAATAGGAAAAAAGTTCTTTGGCAATTTCTTTAACAGAAACATTTTCATATCCGGCTTCTCTTATTTTAATAAAATAGGAATTTTCTGCAAATCGACATGCATCAATAAAAAGCGGAATGTTGTAGTGAGTACAAATTTTTCTAACATCTTTAATATTTTGCATGCTTACAGGCTGACCTCCACCTGAATTATTGGTGACAGTAATGATACAAAGCGGAATGTTTTCGGCTCCTTTCTCGATTATAAATTTTTCCAAAGCTTCTACATCCATATTTCCTTTAAATGGCGCAGCAATTGCAGGATGTTTACCTGCTTCACAAAGCAAGTCAATTCCCTCTGCTCCAGAAAATTCTATGTTTGCTCGTGTTGTGTCAAAAAGGGTATTACTAACAAAATAGTTGCCTTTTCCTCCCAAAATACTAAATAGAATTTTCTCGGAAGCTCTACCTTGATGTGTTGGTATAACTAAAGGCAAGCCAGTTATTTCTTGAATAGCTTTTTCAAATGTAAAAAAGCTTGGACTTCCAGCATAAGATTCGTCTCCTTTCATGATTCCAGCCCATTGATTACTGCTCATTGCACTTGTACCACTATCTGTTAATAAGTCAATAATTACATCTTTGGAATGAATTAAAAAGGCATTGTAATGTGCGTTTTCTAATATAGCGATTCTTTCTTCTTTGGTGTTGAAATAAAGTGGTTCTACTGATTTTATTCTAAAAGGTTCTATTATAGTTTTCATTAAAATGAGGTTATGAAGTTTGAAATATTAAATTTTACGCAATGCGTTTATTAAACATTGTGTTTTTTCAAGAAGGTTTTCTAATAATAGTTATCCAAATTTTCATGTATCAAAATTGCTGTTTTTCATATTACTATCACATGACATTTATCAGGTTTTAAACCACCTATTTTACGCAAATTTGCCATATTAAATAATTATATTCCTACGGCATGAGCAACACAAATTCATTACACACTTTTCATATTCCAGTAATGGGACTTTCTTACACTATTGATAGTCCAATTAGAGTGGCTAAATATGGTATTTCGTCTGTTATTTCTATAATGGACGACGAGTTAATAGAAAAAATGAATGCTTTTTACAGTTCAAAATTCAATATTCCTTATCATGAAATAACACAGAAAGTCCACGATTACAGAGCAAAGCGCATTACCGCTTATTTGAATTTAGTAGATACAATTGTTAAAGAAAAATTTGAGCTTTTTAAAATTGAATTAGCTGAAAACAAAGCTACTTTGGCACAATTTATAGCTATTTTACCAAACAAGTCGGAAGTAAAAGAGGGTTTAGAAAAATTATATCAGGATGGAAAAGGAGTAAAAGATTCCTTGTTAAAATATATTGAGCAACAATTACATCCAGGAAGTATTGATGTAAACATCATGACAAAACTTGACAAAGACAATTTTATTAAAGACGAACAATTACCCGTTGAATTTAATGATGCACATGCTGCTTTGAGAGGCTTTTCAGAAAGTAATTTAGATGCATCTGTGGTTCTATCAGCTGGAATGAACCCAAGGTTGTATAGCTATTTTGAACAATTTCCTATGTTTTTTCCTGATGAAAATAATCAATTGAAAAAGAAAATTATCCTTAAAGTTAGTGACTTTAGATCAGCAATGATTCAAGGTAACTTTTTTGCTAAAAAAGGACTTTGGGTTTCCGAATACAGAATAGAATCTGGATTAAACTGTGGTGGGCATGCTTTTGCTACTGATGGTTTTTTACTAGGACCCATATTAGAAGAATTTAAACAAAAAAAGGAACAACTTATACATTCGGCTCATGAATTGATGATAAAAGCTTTAGTACAAAAAGGGTTTAATGTTCCCCAAAAACCATTGGATTTAAAAATAACTGTTCAAGGCGGAGTAGGGACCGCTGAAGAACATGCATTTTTAATTGAAAACTACAACGTAGATTCAGTGGGTTGGGGAACACCTTTTTTAGCAGTTCCAGAAGCTACTTCTGTTGATGCTAACACTAGATTACTTTTGTTAAATGCAAAGGAGGAAGACTTGTATTTGAGTAATATTTCACCTTTAGGAGTACCTTTTAATACGCTTAAGGGAACAACTAACGAATTGTTTAAACAAAAAAGAATTGAAGAAAATAAAGCAGGAAGTTCCTGTCCTAAAAGGTTCTTGGCATTAAGTAAAGAGTTTGACAATAAAGGAATTTGTACCGCATCAAAAAAATACCAGGATATAAAAATGGAGGATTTAGAAACAAATGCTAATATGTATTCCGTTGAAGAATTAGAAAAACAAAAGACGCTTATTATGGAAAAATCATGTCTTTGTGTTGGTTTGGCAAATGCTTCTTATTTGGAAAACAACATTAAAATTAAAGGACAGGAACAAGGCGTTGTCATTTGTCCTGGTCCAAATATGGCTTATTTTGACAAAGAAGTTACTTTAAGTGAAATGGTACAACATATTTATGGGAATTTCAATGTGATGCAAAACATAAATAGACCTAATTTTTTTATAAAAGAATTAAAAATGTATGTAAACTATCTTAAGAAAGATATTAATTCGTTTACTGAAGAAATTACAGCTCCACAATTAAAAAAAATAACTGCTTTTAAGAACAATTTAATTGAAGGAATAGCTTATTACGAAACATTATTTGAAGAAACTTCTTTTTTTGAAGCCAGTCGAAAAGCAATTATTAGTCAGTTGGATTTTTATAAATCAGAACTTCAAGCACTATCATTTCCAGAACTAAAACAAGCATTAAAAATAGCGTGAGCAAACTAAAGTAAACAAGAAATAAAGTAATGTTGACTTTAATTCAAACGTTATTTTTTGTTTAAAAGTAACCAACTCGATAATTGTTCGGGACTTGTTGGTTTGAGCAAAACAGTATTTTTTTTATCTACTAAAAACAGGGTTGGAGAAGCAAACACAAAATACTCTCGTGCTGCGGCTCCTTCCCATCCTTTTAAATCACAACTGGAAATCCAAGGAAAATTTTTTACAAACTCTTTGTAGGTTGCCATTTCTGTATCCAAGGAAATAAAAATAATTTCTAAGTTATACTTCTGTTTCCAAGAGGTATAAAATGTTTTTAGTTTTGGTAATTCTTCAGTACATTTTTGACACCAACTTGCTCCAAAGACAAGTAATTTGTAGTTGGAATTGATATTGTCAAATTTTAGATTGGGTTGGTTACAATTCACTAAATTTAATTTTGGTGCATTGGTTCCAATTGCCATTTTTCTGTATTGTTCAAAAAGTGCTTCTAGTTTACTGTCTAATTTGCAACTTGTGTCGGAAAGCATGTTTAATGCTATTGTTTCAGATACTTTGGTTAGGCTTCTTTTTTCAAAATGATTGAATAAATGCTCAGCAACAGCTTGTTTTAGAGTTGCATTTTTATCTAAATTTTGAAGTACAATGGCAACACTTTTTTTTATGTTTGTAAATTCTGAATCGGTATTTTCTTCTAGCAAAATAAAATAGTTATCTAACAATTCAAAGTACAACCCAGAATGTACAAGCTTTTGATCTGTAAAATCAATATTTTCAAATTCACTACTTTTATCTTCAACAGCTATTTTTTTGTTATTGTTTAAGTCTGCAACAAGTTTTCTTATTTTTAAATAGTAATTTACATAAGCAGTTTTTGGTAGTGTATTCAAAAACGAAGCAATACTTTTGTTTTGTGCTTTTATTTCATCTAAAAAAAAGTTCCTTTTTTCATTATTTTGAGCGTAATAAGGGAGTAAATAGTTTAATCCTGCTAATTTTGCTGAGGTATTTTGATACAATTCAATGCCAGAAGTAAAGGAGTTGTTTTCAAACGAATTTACAAATTTTAAAGCGGAATAATCTTGAATGGTATTCCAATAAAGTTCAAAGTTTTCTTTGTTTAGTAGCACAATTACACTTTTACTTCCTTTAATTTCAATTACTGCCGCTCCACTGTATGTTTCTGGATATTCCAATTTAAAATCACCCTTGTCATTCGTTTTCGTAATAGAAAGGGTTTCCAACTTGTCTAAATTATAGGTTCTAAGTGCAAGTTCAGTATTTTTTATTTCAGCCAAATTTCCAATTATTGTATAATTTGTTTGTGCCATAATGCAATAGGTACATAGAAATAAACTTAAGTGTAAAAATTTCATAAATGGATTAATTTGAAATCAATAATACTTAAAATACTACTAATGAACAAATTTTAAATGTCTTTTTTTAAATCCTATTAGGGATAAGGGTTTTAAGGAATTGTTTAATTTCAAATGCTACTATTAAAATTGACATTTAGTTAATAAGAGACTGTTCAGCATAAATAAAAAAGCATAACATTTTCAATTGTAATGATTATATTTGCCGACTAAAACGCAAGTAATTCTCTTTTTCTTAGTCTAAGAAATAAAGAATTTAAAATTGTAATGAAAAAGGTACTCGTACTAGTTGCACTATTTATCTTCCTAAAACCGGTTTTTCCAGTTGTAGAGTACTTTGTTAATTACGATTATATTGCTAAAAATTTATGCGTCAATAAAGCCAAGCCAATGTTACATTGTAATGGTAAATGTCATTTAATGAAACAATTGGCAAAAGAAGCTGAACAAGAAAAACCAATTCAAAACAACAAAAAAACATTGGAAAACGACTTTGAAGTTATGTTTTTTCAAGAGGTTACTTTATTTGAATTGCCACTTCATTTCCAAATATACAAAGAACGAATTGCAGATAAATATTCCAATCGTTACCATTACTTAAACGGTTGTACAGTTTTTCATCCACCTACTTTAGCTTAAATTATATCAATTTAAATGAGTACCTGTTTTCAATTGCATTATGCTTTTGAAAGCAAATAGTAGTACTTATATTTCAATTTCAATAATTTAATTTAAACATAAAATGAAAAATTTAATTTTAAAAATGATTGCTATTGTAGCAATTACAATTTCTTTGGTTTCTTGTAGTAAAAGCGATAATGCAATTACAGGTAGTGGTAACTTAAAAGTACAATTCGAAAATGGTTTTGCAGACAATGCTTTAGTTTTAGGCAGCGCAACTGTTCCAACATCTCAAAATGAAGTTTTAAAAATAAGCAGCATTAAATACATTGTTAGTAATATAGAACTAACAAGAGAAGATGGAACAACGTTTACTTATCCAAAAGCACAAAGTTATTTTATTGTGGACGAGGCAACACCCGCAAGTTTGTTGTTGAATTTGTCGAATATTCCTGCTGCCAACTACAAATCAATTAAATTTGGAATAGGAGTTGACCAAGCGCAATACGATTTAGGGCAAACGGGTATAGCAAATTTTTGGACAACTGCTCAAAATGCTGGAATGACTTGGAGTTGGGCTTCAGGTTTCAAATTTCTAGCCTTTGAAGGTACATTTACTTCACCAACTGTAACAACAGATGCTTCTTTCATGATTCACACGGGTAAAACAGGTACTGATTATAATTACACAGAAATTTCATTAGCATTACCTAGCAGTGCTTTGGTTCGAACAAATATTACACCACAAATTCATTTGAGTACTGATTTGTCACAAATTATTGACGGCTCTAACAAAATCAACTTAACTGCTCATAACAGTATGGGAATGGGAGCAATGATTATGGGAGGGGCTGATTTGCCTTTAATTTCTGCTAATTTGGTGAATATGTTTTCTGTAGAACACGTTCATAACGATCCTAATTAAAAGAAAAGAAAGCTGTTTGATTTTTATTTTAATTCAAACAGCTTCTTTTTTTAAAAGTATTCAAAATGAAAAATAAATATACACTTTTGTTCATTTTGCCTATGATGTGGAGTTGTTCTAAAGATGAAGTCTATATTGCTGTTCCATTACAGTTGAATGTTCCTTCAAATTTTCCACCATTAGCGTATAACATTAGCCAAAATCCTCCAACTGAAAAGGGATTTGAATTGGGAAAAAAGATTTTTTACGATGGTAGATTGTCTTCGGATGGCGATATTTCTTGTAGTTTTTGTCATATTCAACAAAATGCTTTTACACACCATGGTCACACGGTGAGTCATGGAGTGAATAACGCTTCAGGAACTCGAAATTCACCATCGATTCAAAACATGGCATTTCAAACTCAATTTATGTGGGATGGTGCTGCTGACAATTTAGATTTTCAACCTGTAATTCCATTGTTAAGTGCCATAGAAATGAATGGAAACTTTGCAAATATAATTGCAATGATGAAAGCCGATCCGAATTATGTTCGGTTATTTGGTCAGGCATTTTCTAACAAAGAAATCAATACTGAAAACATGTTTAAAGCTTTATCGCAATTCATGGTGATGAATATTTCAGCTAATTCTAGATTTGATAAATACCGTAGGAATGAACCTGGCGGCACGTTAACCACTGATGAATTGGCGGGTTATGTTGTTTTTAAAGCCAAATGTGCTACTTGTCATGCGACAGATTTGTTTACGGACAATTCCTTTAGAAATAATGGTTTAACTGTAAATCCTATGGTTAACGATGTAGGAAGGTACCGTTTGACGCAACTGCAACAGGATTATTATAAGTTTAAAGTGCCTAGTTTGAGGAATGTTGAAGTTACCGCACCTTACATGCACGATGGTCGATTTGGAACTTTAGAGGCTGTTTTAAATCATTATTCAAATGCAGTTGCGAATTCAGTAACATTGGATCCTGTTTTAAATCAAAATGGGACTTTAGGAATAGTACTATCATCAACTGAAAAAACACAAATTATTGCATTTTTAAAAACATTAACAGACAATCAGTATTTAACAGATACTCGGTTTTCGGAATAAAATTAATTATGAAAAAAATAGTTATTATACTTAGTTTGATTAGCATACAATTTGCGAACGCAACTGTAAAAGACACACTTCACTTTTCTAATCCTTTTTTCAAATACAGAATGATTGTCGAAGACGATTGTGATGCTTGTGGTTGTTCTGCAAATGGAGGAAGTATGGGATTTAGCTCCATGTTGAACAACAATTTTATTGGGGTTCGGTACGTTTACCAAAGTTACACAACTAAGGAAGGTATTTTCAACAACTCACCTTGGATAGACGAGAATTTCAATACACTACAACTTTGGTCGAGAATTCCAATTACAAAAAGAATTCAATTGTCGGCTTTGTTGCCTTATCACAATAACAGCAGGGCTTTAGCAACAGGAAATGAAAGTATTTCTGGATTTGGCGACCTTACTCTTATGGGTATGTATACTTTGCACGAAACCACTATTGATAGCACTACCATTTATTCTCATAAAATACAACTGGGTGGCGGATTTAAAGCTCCAACAGGAGCATACAGTACCTCAAATAATGGCACTTTAAACCCAAGTTTTCAATTAGGAACTGGAAGTTGGGATTATTTATTAGTTTCAGAATATGTCATAAAAAGGAAACAACTTGGTTTGAATACTGCTTTGAGTTATACCTTTAAAACAGAAAATCAAAAGCTATACCAATTTGGCAACCAATTCAATTACGGCAGTACTTTGTTTTATTTATGGGATTTAGAAACCATCAAATTAGTCCCGCAAATGGGTTTTGCAGGCGAAGTTTATGCCTCAAACAAACAAGTAAAACAGGATGTTATTGGTACAAAAGGTGATATCTTTTTCAGTAAATTTGGACTAGAAGTGGGTCACGAAAAGTTTTCATTAGGAATTAATGCAATGCTTCCTATAAATCAAAATCTAACGGGTGGCAATGTAAAAGCCAATTACCGCTTTGGACTTAATTTGAATTATCAGTTGTAATAGAAGTAGAAAAGGAACTCATTTGAGTTCCTTTTCTACTTCTATTAAAGATGGAAAGTACCTACTTTCATTTCCCTAAATACGCAACAATTTTTGTCTCAGGATCAACTTTCATCAAGCCATGTTTGGCAATTCCTTTGCTTGCAGCATCCCATTTTTTACCACTCAAATTGGCTTTCTCTTTCAAACCTGCAATTGAAATTCCTTGATTTGCTTTTAAAAGTTCTAAAATGAATTTCTCGTCTTCGGTCATTTCCACTTGTTTTTTCTCTGGTCGCATTTGTGGAAAGAAAAGTACTTCTTGAATAGAAGGGTTGTTTGTTAGAAACATCACCAATCTATCCATACCAATTCCTAAACCAGAAGTTGGAGGCATTCCGTATTCCAATGCTCTTAGAAAATCTTCATCAATGATCCCATTAGCCTCGTCATCGCCTTTTGCGGCAAGTACCATTTGGGCTTCAAAACGAGCTCTTTGATCAATTGGGTCATTTAATTCCGAATAGGCATTTGCTATTTCTTTTCCACACACCATTAATTCAAAACGCTCGGTCAATTCTGGATTGTCTCTGTGTTCTTTACAAAGTGGGGACATTTCTTTTGGATAGTCAGTAATAAAAGTAGGTTGAATGAAGTTTCCTTCGCATTTTGCTCCAAAAATTTCATCAATTAATTTTCCTTTTCCCATGGTTTCATTTACTTCAATTCCCATTTTTTTTGCAGCTTCAAACAATTCTGCTTCTGTTTTTCCAGAAATATCAAAATCGGTAAATTGTTTTATTGCAGCTGTCATTGTAATTCTAGCATACGGAGCTTTAAAATCAACTTTATGTGTACCAAAAGTAGTTTCTGTAGTTCCGTTAACTTCTTTTGCACAATATTCAAGTAAATTTTCAGTCATTTCCATCATCCAGTTGTAGTCTTTGTAGGCTACATATATTTCCATTGCTGTAAATTCAGGGTTGTGCGTTCTATCCATTCCTTCGTTTCGGAAGTTTTTAGAAAATTCATAAACACCATCAAAACCGCCTACAATTAGTCTTTTTAAGTACAATTCATTTGCAATACGCATGTACAACGGAATGTCCAAACTGTTGTGATGCGTTATAAATGGACGTGCAGCAGCCCCACCAGGAATGGCTTGTAAAACGGGAGTTTCTACTTCCATATAACCAGCATTGTTAAAAAAAGTTCGCATTGCGGTGAATAATTTGTTCCTTTTAACAAATACTTCTTTCACATTTGGGTTAACTACTAAATCCACATACCGCATTCTATAACGCAATTCAGCATCATTAAAAGCATCGTGTACATTTCCTTCTTCATCTACTTTTGGAAGAGGTAAGGGACGCAAGGTTTTACTTAAAAAAGTAAATGTATCAACTCTAATACATTGTGCACCAACTTTTGTAGTAAACATTTCGCCTTCAACTCCAATGAAATCGCCTAAATCAGTTAGTTTTTTAAAAACTTGATTGTATAAAGTTTTATCTTCATTAGGACAAATAACGTCTCTGTTAAAATACAATTGAAGGCGACCTTCGCTATCTTGTAATTCAGCAAAACAAGCCTTTCCTTGATCTCTAACACTCATTAATCTACCTGCTATGACTACTTTTTTTCCTTCTTCAAATTGCTGTTTTACTTGTTTGGAAGTAATAGTTACTGGAAATAAAGGGGCTGGATAAGGATTAATTCCAAGTGCTCTAAGACTGGAAAGTTTTTCTCTTCTAATGATTTCTTGTTCCGAAAGCTGCATGATTCTGTTTTTAGACTGCAAATATAAATATAAATAGGTATTGTATAATAAGAATGTTTTTTGAGACGCCTAAATTTCAAATCAATCTAGCGAGCTTAAGCAATTCTTCATATTTTTCCCAAGAAATCTTGCAGCAGTTAAAAATTCTCTATTTTTTTTCCTGTGGAATCTAGTTGCGGCATGAAACAACGCGCGTTTTTTGTCAAGAAATGTGGTATTGGCGAGAAATAATACGCGTTTTTTGGGAGTAGTCGGGAGCAGTCATTAGATTGTGTAAACTCATTATTTCCTGTCGAAGTTTAATAATTAACAATCCAAGAAACCTTTTAATCCTTATCTCCATTTAACTTTTGTACTTTTGTTATTTAAAATGGGGGTCGTTATGAATAAAAATATAATTTTTCAAGATTTAGGAGTAAAGGATTACAAAACGGTATGGGATTACCAAGAATTACTTTTTAATCAAATTGTCACTTCTAAAATTCAAAATAGAAAAGAGGAAGTTCAAGTGGCTACCTCAAACCATTTTCTATTTGTAACCCATCCACATGTATATACTTTAGGTAAAAGTGGCGATTTGAGTAATTTATTGTTAAGCGAAAAGCAATTAGAATCAAAAGGAGCTACTTTTTATAAGATAAATAGGGGAGGCGACATTACCTATCACGGTCCTGGACAAATTGTAGGTTATCCTATTTTAGATTTAGAAAATTTCTTCACAGACATTCATAAATATTTACGATTACTCGAAGAAGCTATTATAGCAACGCTTTCAGAGTACGGCATAGAAAGCGGAAGAAGCGAAGGCGAAACAGGCGTTTGGCTAGGAGTAGGTACTCCATTTGCTCGAAAAATATGTGCTATGGGCGTTAGAGCATCACGATGGGTAACCATGCACGGTTTTGCGTTAAATGTAAATGTTGATTTAGGTTTTTTTGACAACATCATTCCTTGTGGTATTAGAGGAAAAGCTGTAACCGCTTTAAATGTCGAGTTGGGAGTAGCAACTGTAGATGAAGATGAGGTGAAATCAAAAATTCTTAAACATTTTGCTGTTTTGTTTGAATGTACTTATATGTAATTGTACTACAATTCAAGTCTCAATTGTTCTGGAAGTAGTTTAAAACTCAAACGGTGGTATTTTGTAATTCCATATTTTCTAATAGCATCTCTGTGTTCTTTAGTTGGGTAGCCTTTGTTTTGTTTCCAATTGTACATGGGAAACTCCTCATGAATGGTATTCATATAAGTATCTCTATACGTTTTTGCTATAATGGAAGCGGCAGCAATACTCATGAATTTTGAATCTCCTTTAATTATAGTACTGTATGGAATGTTTTGGAAAGGTTTAAATCTATTACCATCTACTATTATATAAGTAGGTTGAACTTCAAGTTTATTTAGTGCTTCATGCATAGCTTTTATAGAGGCATTAAGTATATTGATTTCGTCTATGATTTCAGATTCTATGTGTGCAACGGCAAATGCAGTGCTTTGTTCTTCTAATATAGACTTTAACTTTTCTCTAACTTTTTCAGTTACTTGCTTGGAGTCGTTTAACAATTCATTAATAAAAAAATCAGGAAGAATTACTGCTGCTGCAGTAACGGGCCCAGCGAGACAGCCTCTTCCAGCTTCATCTGTACCAGCTTCAAGTAGAAAATCAGAAAATTTAGGGCTTAACATTAAATTAATTTTAGCAAAAATATACTTTTTGACGCAACCTTTTGCAATTATTAGCATCTATTGAATAACTTCTTTGTGATATGTGATTTAATTGGCCAGTTTTATTAACATAAATAAATTGTATTATTCCGGACTAATATTTGTTTATTTAAGAAATTATTAAGAAGTTTGCACAATAACTAACTCAAATAAAAATAATATGAGATCAAAGTTCAAATGGATTTTTACGCTCTTAGTAGCGTTATCAATGCAGTTTTCGTTTGCTCAAGAGAAAACTGTTACAGGAGTAGTGTCTGATAATTCAGGGCCACTACCAGGTGCAAATGTTGTAGTTAAAGGCACAACAAAAGGAACCCAAACAGATGTTGATGGTAAATTTACTATTAAATCTAAAGTAGGAGATGTATTAGTCGTATCTTTTATAGGTATGTCTGATAAAAGTGTTACAGTTGGATCGTCAAATTCTTACAAAGTAACTTTAGCAGTTGCAGGAAAAGAATTGGAAACTGTAATTGTGGGCTCAATGGGTATTAAAAAAGGTAAAAATGCTCAAACTTCTGCTCAACAAGTGGTAGGGGCAAAAGAACTTACCCAAGCTGCAAATCCAAATGTGGTTCAGTCTTTAACTGGAAAAGTTTCGGGTTTACAAATTAATACAATAAGTAATGGTATTACACCAACAGTTAGAATTGTATTAAGAGGTACACGTTCGTTAACAGGGAATTCAGAAGCTTTAGTAGTTATAGATAACGCTATTTCTACCGCTGCTATTTTAGCACAATTGTCTCCAGAGATAGTTGAATCTGTAAACGTAGTAAAAGGACAACAAGGAGCAGCTTTATATGGAGAACAAGGTTCGAATGGTGTAATTATTGTTACAACTAAAAAAGGATCTAAAAATTCCAAACTTAATGTTTCTGTAAATTCTTCTATTGATTTTGAAACCATTTCATTTATGCCAACTCGTCAAACTAGATACGGACAAGGTTGGGCAACAGACGATGGATTTGATGATGGTACTGGAAATCCAGGACACCACGTTCCATTTGAAAATGGAGGTTGGGGACCAGCTTTTGACGATCCTTTGTATGCAGGAACTTTACAACCAACAGGATTGCCTCAAGCTAACGGACAGTTTATTATGGCTCCATGGGTAGGAGATCAAAACAATATCAAAAAATTCTTCAGAACTGGAACTGTTTTACAAAATGGATTCAGCTTAAATGCTGGTGGTGAAGATGGGTATGTCTTGTTTAATTACAACAGACAAAATACAGAGTATGTAGTTGCAGGGGATAATTTAATTAGAAACTCTTTCGTTTTAAAAGCAGGTAAAAAAATGGGTAACTTTAGTATAGATGCTAATGTTAACTACACTGCACAAAATGCTACACAAACTGAAAGTGATTTGTATTCTGATTTATTACAAACGGCTTCAAATATTCCAATTGATCAGTATTCAGGAGGTGATAACGTACATCACTGGACTGTTTATTTCCGCTCACCTTATTGGAAAAGAGAGCACTTGCGATATAACGATGCCAGTGATATTTTTACAGGATCTACTAATCTAGGTTATAAAATCAATAAAAATATTGATGTAAGTTATTTAGGAAATGTACAATTAACAAATACAGCTAGTGATTACCATAATGATGGTTTTACAAATATTAACTATGGGTATAATTTTACAGCTCCATATACTTATGGAGGTGCATCTCAAATGACATACGCAGATTTAGGAGGAAGTGGAATTACTTCATCTTATTATTTAAGTAACATTTACAGAAGAAATATTTTTAGTACAGTTTTGGTTAACTTTGATTACAAACTGACAGATAAAATTGGTGCTAAATTCAACGTAGGTAGTAACTTAGAAGATCGTTTCTTTAAAATCACTACAGTGGGTGGTACTGGAATTGATAAAGCCGGTATTTACAATCCTGAAAATCTATTAGTTTTAAACGGAGTTTTGAATAATACTACTGAGTCGGCTACACCAAGTCAGTTCATTTCTCCAAACAATTCTTCAAAATTAGACAATAGATGGACAAGAACAAGACGAGTTTCTGCTTTTGTAAATGCTGATTTTTCATACTTGGATTATTTGTTTTTAAATACTACTGCAAGATACGAAAAGACATCTGTAGTTAAAACATCACAGTTTTATCCAAGTATTGGGGTGTCGTTTATTCCAACAAAAGCTTTTTCAGCTTTGAAAGAGAACAGTATTTTGACGTATGCTAAATTAAATACTAGTTACGTAATTACAGGTAATACAACAGCAGTTTCTGCTTACCAAACGTATGACGCTCCAGGTACTCAAGGTACAGGATATTCATTTGGAAATTTGAATTCTTATGTTTACAATGTTTCTCAAATTAATCCTGATATTAAACCAGAATATGTTACAACTAAAGAGTTTGGTTTTAGTTTAGGTTTCCTTAAAGGAAGTAGAGTAACTTTAGAAGGATCATTCTTTCAATCAGACACTAAAGATTTGATTACTAGAAAAACAACTTCTTCTGCATCAGGAATTTCAAGTATGTTAGATAATGTTGGGAATTTACAAAACAAAGGATTTGAAATTGATTTAGGTTTAAATCCAGTAAAAACAGATAATTTCAGATGGGATATTAAAGGAAGTTATACTACTTATAGAACTAAAGTAGTTTCTTTAGCAAACGGTGTTGATGAAGTAAATTTACAGTCTAACACATTTGTTGGTATTTTTGCTACTGTTGGAGAAGATTTTCCTTCTATAAAAGGAACTGCTTACCAAAGAGATCCTCAAGGGAATGTTATAGTTGGAGCTAACGGAATTCCATTAACAACTTCAACTTTCCAAAAATTAGGAAAATCAACACCTGATTACATTCTTGGTTTTACTAACTCATTCGAATACAAAGGCTTTAAATTGACAACTGTATTAGATTACAGAACTGGTAATAAATTATATTCAGAAACTATGCGTCAATTAGCTTGGTCAGGTCATTTAGAAGATTCAGCTAACTTTGATAGAAACGTTGGGTATTTATTCCCAGGTTCTGTTCAAAACACAGGTACTGCTGCAGCACCAGTTTATACAGCTAATACAACTATGGTAAATGGTGGTGGTTATGCTGGAGTATTGAATTATTATTCTAATAATTTTGCAAATACAGGAGAAGCTTTAGTTATTGACGGTACTGCTTTAAAAGTAAGAGAGTTAGCATTAAGCTACAGTTTACCTGTAAAAATGATTGAAAAAATACACTTAACTTCATTACGTTTTGGTGTAAATGCTAGAAATCCTTTTGTACTTTTAGCTAAAGAAAACAAAGGATACACAGATCCTGAAGCTTCTAACACTACTGGTAATGCACAAGGGATAGCTAATGTAGGGCAATATCCAACTACAAAAACTTATGGATTTAGTCTTAACTTAACCTTTTAATTAATTAAACAATGAAAAAATTTAAATTAATACTGCCGTTAGTAGCTGCAATGCTGTTTTCGTGCGATAACTATTTGGATGTAAACACCAATCCAAATCAAGTAACTTATAGTGGCTTACAGCCAAAAGATTTGCTTTCAGCTGCTCAAACCAATACTTTCAGAACACAAGCTACAACTATGAATGAATTGGGGAATGTATTCATGAATTCTTGGGCTGCAAACGTTGCTTCTTTTACAGGTGGGTTTGCTAATGAATATCAATTAAATATTAACAATACGTTCTATAACGGAATTTGGGATGGTTTATACCGAGGAGTAAACAACTTTCAGTTGATTTCACAATATCCAAATCCTGATGGAGTTTATGATTATTATATTGCTGTTTCTAAAATATGTAAAGCGCATTACATGCAATACATAGTAGATTTATATGGTGATGCACCTTATACTACTGCATTTTTAGGTACTGCTAATACAACTCCTTCTTATAATGACGATCAATTTATTTACAGACAACTAATTTCTGAATTGGAACAAGCACGTACTTTGATTGCTAATGCTGATCCAGCAAAAGTAGAAGACATTGCTGCTGTTGATACGATGTTAGGTGGAGATATGGCAAAATGGACACAATTTGCAAATACTGTTGAATTAAGAATGTTGTTAAGAATGTCAAATTCAACAGGTGCTGTAGCTACTTATAGAGATTCTAAATTAGCAACTTTACCTCAAAATTTTGTAACTGCTGATGTAACAATTAATCCTGGTTATGCTGGTGTTTCACCAACTGCTGCTCAAGCAAATCCATTCTTTAATACTTTTGCTTATAGTGGTGGAACAGCTACTCAAAATTGGACTTTTATTTGTATGTCTGGTCATGCGTATAAATTTTTAAGAAACAATGCTGCATCTAATGGTACAGATGTAGTTCCAGGATCAGGAACTGTTTATCCTGGAATTGCAGACGCAAGAGCTGGTAGATTATTTAGAGGTACTTTAAAAGGAGTAACTCAAGGAAGTAATTTGGTTGACGTTCCTTCATCTGGTACTCCTGCTCGTATGGGTTATGGATTACTTAATCCTTATATTGCGCAACCTGAGCCTGTAGCTTTTATTTCTGATTTAGAGTTAATGGCTTCAAACAATGGTTTTGTAATGACTTTATCAGAATCAGCATTTTTACAAGCAGAAGCTGCGGTTCGTTATCCAGCCATTTTTTCAGGTGCTTCTTCTAATTTTAATACAGGTATTGACGCTTCATTTGCACGTTTAGGAGTTGCTTCAGCAGCTACTGCAGCTGCTTCTTACAGAACTTCAATTAGTGCTAAACCAGGTTTGGGATGGACTGCTTCAACAACTGATGATTTGAAAATTAAAGCTATTATGACTCAAAAATGGATTGCCTTAATGGGAGTTCATGGTGTTGAATCTTATATAGATTATACAAGAACAGGTTACCCAGTAACGCCTTTAGCAACAACAGCTCCTGCTGGATTACGTAAACCTTATCGTTTGATTTATGCAAGTTCAGAATATGTAGCAAATTCAGCTAATGTACCAAATGTTTCTACAGCAGATGTGTTTACTATTAATACAACTTCTCCTTTCTGGTTACAAGGTAACCCTGCTTTAGGAAATTAGTTTTTATTGAAATTTATTATTACAAAAGAGCTATCGAAAGGTAGCTCTTTTTTTATATGGATAGTTTTGCTAAATAATCAAAATGTGTTCCTTTTTGCACTACTTCAAATTTAAATCCTACTTTTTCCGATAATTTTTTAAATGTATTGCAATCTAGATATAGCCATGGGAATGGTATTCCTGTTTTATTTTTGTAAGTAATTGTAAATTCTATTTCGCCATAATACTTGTTTTCTTTAGTCATTTTTTTTAGTTTAGTTTTAGTGTACATATACTTTATGTCCGAACTGTCAATTAAAATTTGTCCATTTTCTGCAAGCAATTTTTTTAAATGAATTAAATAATCTATACTCATTTCTTTTTTTTTGAATATTCCAGTTCCATTCATTAGAAGTAAAATAGTATCAAATTTTTCTGAGTTTATTGTTAATACATCTTGACAAAGGGCTTGTTCCAAACCTCTAAGTTTACATGTTTTTATAGCATTTTCAGAAATGTCTATTGCTTTTACGATAATTTTTCTTTCATTTTGTAAAAACAAACTATGACTTCCAGCACCACATCCAACATCTAGTGTTTTTCCTTTAGTTAGATCTAAAGCCAATTGTTCAATTTTAGGCATTTCATTATAGGTTCGAAATAAATAGGAGATATCCATTTCATCTGCTTCAGATATTGAAGTTTCAGTTATTAAATTTTCCGATTTGTTTTTTATTTGATAATCTAATATTGCTTTGCCGAATAAATCTAACATTTTTATTAAGTTTAAGGTTAAAAGTTGTTTAACTTTGAAGTTCATTTTTAAAACTTTTAACTTGAAAGCAATAGTAAACGAACTAGGAAAACTTGCCAAAGATAAGCATATCGAAAATAAAAAGTATTTTGATAAGTTGAAAAAAAAAGCACCTAAAAATCTGGATTACATCATGCAAGATTTACATGATTCAGAATTTAAAAAGACAAATTGTTTAGATTGTGCCAATTGTTGTAAAACTACAGGTCCCTTATTTACTTCTGCAGATATTGAGAGAATTTCTAAATATTTAAAGCTAAAACCACAACAATTTATTGAAATTTATTTAAGGATTGATGAAGATAAGGATTATGTTTTGCAAAGTGTACCTTGTTCTTTTTTAGAATCAAATAACAAGTGTTTTATTTATGATGTTCGTCCAAAAGCATGTCGAGAATTCCCACATACAGATAGAAAAAAATTTCATCAAATTTCTGATTTAACTCTAAAAAATGTTTCAATTTGTCCTGCGGCATATAATATTGTTGAAGTAATGAAGAAGAAATTAATATTGTAGTAATATATCCCAAAGTGGATCTAGTTTTTTATTTTTTATTCCTATTCATAAATTAAATATTTCATTCGCATAATCATAAATTCCTCTAAATCTTTTTTCCAAGATTTTCGGATATCATTTTCAGAAACTTCTGCTTCTATTTGCTGTTGTAGTTTTTTCGTGCCAGCTAATTTGGTAAAAAAATCATTGAAAAACTTTGATTTATCGGACGTTGAATTATACGCTTTAATTAACCATTTCAATTCTAATTTATTAACTTTTTGAATTGTAGTCAAATCTTCACCATAACACAATTTGTTTTTAAAAACAGGTTCTTTAGCTCCAAAATTCGGTATTGGTGTAAAACTAAAATTACTTTTAGCTAAAAATGGTGAGCCATATATTTGAAATTGTTTTTCTGTTCCTCTTCCAACACTTACATTGGTTCCCTCGAATAAGCACAAACTAGCATATAGGTTTATTGCCTGGTCATTTGGTAAATTTGGAGATGGTTTTACAGGTAAACAATAAATCATTTCTCGTTTATAATTTAAACAATGAATTACTTTTAAATTACATTGAATTCCATTTTTTAACCAGTGCTCTCCATTAATCATTCTAGCATATTCTCCAATCGTCATTCCATAAAGCAATGGAATTGGATGCATTCCCACAAAACTATTATATTCCTTTTCAAGAATCGGACCGTCAACAATACTTCCATTTGGATTAGGTCTGTCAAAAACTAGTAACTGTATGTTATTTTCAGCACATGCCTCCATAATATAATGTAAAGAACTTATATAAGTATAAAAACGAACACCAACATCCTGCAAATCAAATATCATCACATCAATTCCGTCTAATTGTTCTGGTTTTGGTTTTTTATTGTTTCCATATAAAGAAATAATTGGTAAATTAGTTTTCACGTCTTTTCCATCAATCACATGTTCCCCAGCGTCTTCAGTACCTCTAAAACCATGTTCAGGTGCAAAGATTTTAGTAATGTTAATTTTTTGATTTAATAATAAATCAACAATTGAAATATTTTGATCTGCTTCTTCAGCTTCTCCCCCATTAATAACTATTATTCTCCCTTTTTTGTGAATTCCTCCAGTTTGATTAGTAACAATTCCAATTTTTTTATTTTTTAAGATTGGGAGATAAACAGTGTATCTTTCAGCACCAGTTATAATTGTAGAATCAATCTTAGATTCAGATAGTTTAACTTCCGACTCTCGATTTTCATTTTTTAACTTATTTTGACCTTTGCAAGAAGTAATTAATAAAAATAGAATTGTTGTTAAAATATATTTTCTCATAAACTTTTAACTTTTTAACTTTAAACTTTAAACCTTTCTTTATCTTTGCCTTTAATACAATCCAAATTATTGAAACTAGAATATTTCATAGCCAAACGATTAATAACTGCTAAAGACCATAAAAGTAGTATATCTGCGCCAATTATAAAAATTGCAATTGCTGCAATTGCTATTGGAATGATAATGATGATTGTATCTGTTGCTACTGGAGTTGGATTACAACGAAAAATTAGAGAAAAAATAGCTGCTTTTAGCGGACATGTAATTATTTCTAATTACGATGACAATCAGTCCCAAGTAAGTACAACTCCATTATCTATTAATCAAGAATTTTATCCCAAGTTCAAAAATGTTGAAGGTATTAGTCATATTCAAGCAGTAGTCACTAAGGCTGGAATAATTCGTACAGAAAATTCTTTTGAAGGAATTATTTTTAAAGGAGTTGGACTTGACTATAATTGGAATAATTTAAGAGAATATCTTGTGAAAGGTCGATTACCTAATTTAAAAGCATCATTGAATCAAGAAGTGTTAATTTCTCAATATATTTCAAATAGATTGAATATCACTGTTGGCAGTAAGTTCAATACTTTTTTTATGAAAGAAAATCATAATGGATTGCCTAATCTTCGTCGTTTTAAAGTTGTTGGGATTTATAATTCAGGATTTCAAGAATTTGATGCAACTTATATTTTTGGAGACATTAGACATTTGCAATTAATTAACCACTGGAAACCAAATCAAATCGGTGTTTTTGAAGTTTTTATTGATAATTTTGATGACATTAAATTAAAGGGAAATCAAATATATAAAGCAACAACTTCAACTTTAGACACCAAAACTATTTTGGAAAAATATAGAAATATTTTTGAATGGTTGGAATTATTTGATTTCAATATAATTACAATACTTATAATCATGACTATTGTAGCATCTATAAACATGGTTGTTGCATTATTGGTTCTAATATTAGAGAGGACACAAATGATTGGAGTTTTAAAAGCAATTGGAGCAAATAATTGGATCGTTAGAAGAATATTTATTTATAACGCTTTTTATTTGATAGTAAAAGGTTTGTTCTGGGGAAATTTAATTGGACTTTTAATTTTGTATATTCAACTAAAATTTAGTATAATCAAACTTCCTCCAGAAAATTATTATGTCAGCGTTGCACCAGTTTATATTGAATGGCAATCTATATTTTTTCTCAACATAGGAACAATAGTCATTTGCCTATTGGTTTTGTTAATACCATCGTATTTAGTCACAAAAATATCCCCAGTAAAAGCTATTCGATTTGATTAAATATTCAATTTAATCCATCACCCCTCGAAAACGAGTCACAAACATTAATAATGACAAGTAAATTTGACTAAAGATAAGAAAAGCTTAACAGTTATAGGATTCCCAATCAGAGTTTTAAAAATAAATTGAGAAAAAGGGTTAAAAAAGATTAGGAAAAGCGAAAAGAAGTTGTATTT
>CANGIF010000003.1 GCA_947453885.1 Flavobacteriaceae bacterium | reverse complement strand
TCTCCAAAACAAAAAAAGAGTTTTTTTTATACACATAAAACTATAAATTATACAGTATAAATATACGAAAATTACTACTTATTAAAAAATTTAAAGTAAGTTATTTACTTGATTTTAAACAATATAACTTCTTGACTTAATGACATTGACCTCGCGAGTCCTGCTCTATGTTAACAAAATAAAAAATCAGCAAAAAAACACACAACACAACATAATAGAATGAAAAAAACACAAAAAAGCTATAATAGTAATTAAAAAACCATAAAAATACACCATATATGCAAAAAAAACAGCACAAAAAACAACCCGATAGCGCAGATTTGCAATCCGTACCGCCCCAAAAATCCCAGCATCTTGCTCGCACCTAACCAACCCCAACCCCCGTCAGTTCGAGTGTTTTTTGTGAAGTAGAACGGAACAAAAAATGTATCGAGAACCATTGTTAAATAAATAGTCCTTAAAAACAAAGTACATCCGTACCGCCCCAACAAATCCCAACAGCGCAAACCCTCAACTTTGCGTTTCCCTTTTTCATAAAACCAATAAATTGTATATATTTGTTAAAAACAACAAAACTACGGAGCAACAAATTACAGCAATGGAAAAACTCAATCTACAAACCACACGACTTAAAATTCGACATCTCAAACAAGCCGACCTAACCAATTTTCATGCTTATCGTTCAAATCCAGAAGTCACAAAATACCAAGGGTTTGATGTAATGACAAGGCAACAAGCCCTAGAATTTATCAAAGACAACGCCACAAAGCATTTTGGAAAAGCAGGAGAATGGGTACAGTACGGAATAGAAAATTTAGAAACAAAACAACTCATCGGCGACTGCGCCATAAAACTCGACCAGTACAACACAAAAATAGCAGAAATAGGAATAACAATTTCACCCCTAAATCAAAAAAAAGGCTACGCAAAAGAAACCGTACTAAGTATTGTAACATTTTTATTTGAACAAAAAGAAATACACCGAGTAGTCGAAATTGTAGATGCAGCAAACACTGCTTCAATCAACTTATTAAAAAGTACAGGATTTAGACAAGAAGGACATTTTATAGAAAACATATTCTTCAAAGGAAAATGGGGAAGTGAATTACAATTCGCAATGTTAAAAAGAGAATGGAACAACAAAACAAACAAGCAATAATCTCGCTAGTTCCAACATCTGGCTCAAACACACTAACCACAAAAAACCGCTACTGCAGCAACCAAATTGTTCAAAAAAGCCTATTAGCGTTTAAGAGCAAAATGAGCCTTAAACGTGCGTGCAATCCCCTTTTCAATAAAATCAATAGAAAACCAGTAATCATCAGAAGGCAACTCCCGACCATTGTAAGTCCCGTCCCATCCCGTTCCTAAAGGACTAATTTGTTTAATCAGTTTGCCATAACGGTCAAAAATAGAAATAGCAGCAGTAGCCCCAACGTCTTTAATGTTCCAAGTATCATTAATTCCGTCGTTGTTAGGCGTAAAGTACTTAGGATAAGCAACAACTGTAAAACTAGCCGTTAAATCAGTACAAGAAGCCCCGTCAATAACTGTCAGAGCATGCGTTCCCATAGCTACATCATAAAACACATTAGAAGTCTGAAAAGCCACATCGTCCAGTTGGTACAAAAACGGACCACTACCACCAATAACAGTAACAGTAACCACCGGATCACTGCTAAACATTTCCGATTGCAAAATAGACAACCCTGTACCCTGAGCAGTTTGTGTCACCTGAGCAACATCGGGAGCAGATACACACCCAGTCGAAAGCGAAGTAGCAACCACTTCGTACGTACCAATTTGAAAAGCAGCATAACTATTGGTACTAGCATTAGGCAATAAAGCACCATTTAAATACCAGGCAAACGAAAACGCACTACCGCTTAAATTAGTAGTTAACGAATAGGGTAGAGCAGCGGTATTCAAACAAATTACTCCATCTGAAAGCTGAGGTAACGGCAACGCATTTACCTGAACAACAATTGGCAAAACCGCTCCAGAACAACCATTAAACGTAGGCGTAACAGTATAGGTTACCGTACCGTCAAATGCACCGTTTGTGTCCAAAGATTGGTTAATAAAACTACCACTATCAGCCGATGCTCCAGTCACATTATTTGGAGTAGCAGTCCAAGAAAAAACCGTTCCAGCAAGGGTAGCGTGCAACGTTATAGCAGTCGAAGATGTAGCACAATAAACCAAGTTTCCCGTAAAACTAGCCGTAGGAGTAGGACGAATCGTAACTTGCAAAGAACTGTTCAAGGAATGACTACAAGCCAACGGACCAAGTAAACTACTATTTTGCAATTGAAAAACCGTAGTTCCTGTTAAAGGCAAACTGCTAAAAGAAATACTGCCCGTACCATCTATAGTTGCCGTTTGTGATTGAGAACCAACAGTGTAAGTAACCATGCTATTAGGTGTTCCCGTAATAGTTAGTGCAGCCGTTTGATTGTTACAAACCGAAGTTTGGCTTGCGCTAATTTGTGCAGTCGGCAAAGGTGTTGGAACAACAGTCAATTGCTGTTGTAAAAGTTGAGTACAACTAGAACTTCCAGTAGAGGTACAACTTACTAAAGTAACAACCATATTGTTGAATAGCACAGTACTACTAATGGAAGCCAAACCAGAAGCATCTAACTGTAAGGTAAGATGAGGGCCATTGTCAACAGTATAAACAACACTTGCATTTGGAGTTCCAGTAAACAAAATAGCTGTGCTAGTGCCAACACAAGGCGGATTGGCAATGGCTAGTGTAGCAGTAGGACTTGGATTCACAATTATTTGAACAGTGCTGTTCAATAAAAGCGAACACCCATTCAAAGTAGACGACAAAAGCGAATAAGTGGTATTCAAACTCAAAGCACCACTTACAAAGGAAGCACTACCCGTTGCATCTAAAAGAAGATCCTGACTCCCTGAACCGTTTGTACTATACGATACTGTGGCGTTTGCCGTTCCTGTCACTGTAAGGGTAGCTGTAGAACCGTTACAAATGGTGGTGTTGCCACTAATTGAAGCCGTTGGTGCATTTACGGTTAAAGTTACCGGAGTTCTCACACTAACACAAGTAGCAGACGACGTACTAGCCTCTGCATAAAACGTTCCCGGTCCCGATGGGGTATAGGTTGTAGCATTCGATTGTAGTAAATTACCACCAATAGCAGCATCGTACCAATTGACAGTTGTGCCAGTTCCAGCTGTTACGGCCAAACTAGGCAAAGTTCCAGCGCCGCAAACTACTTTGTCACCCAAACTTACAGGACTACTATTAGGCGCATCAATTGTTACTGAAAACACATTAGATAGGGTGGAACAAAAGTTGTTGTTTAAATTAGAAGCATCTTGCGCTACTTTTGTTCTAAAATAGGTGGTAACATTAGTATTTACGGCTGTGAAAGTAGCAGCAGTAGCACCTAAAATGTCTGTCCAATTCAATCCATTTGAACTTGATTGCCATTGGTAAAAATACGTGGAAACACCAGAAGTAGCAGCTTGAAGTGTCAAAGAAGCTACATTCCCACAAGAACTATAATTGCTGGTTGGGGTTAAAGAACTGGAAATGGTGGTTAAATCGCCACACGATCTAAACTCAATATCGTCAATGGCTAAGTCGTTGCCACAACCACCCAAACCATTGTTTTTCATTTTCAAAACCACAGAGGTTTGATTAGTGGTAGTAAAAACCAATGCAAATTGCTGCCAATTAGGAGTCGAAGTCCCCATAATGTTTCCAGTATTTCCAGAGCCTAAAAGCGTGGTTTCAGTATCGTTCCAAATTTCAAATCGAACATTGATAGGGATTTCACTTGCACCACAAAATCCGGAACTTGGATTGTAAACGTTTAATAACCAAGCAGAAAACTCAAAACGAGTGTTCACGCAAAGACCAGTAACCGTTCTTTTGTAAAATTCTCCCGAAGTGTTGGCATTAGCATTTACAATTAAAGCTTTTCCATTAGTCCCGTTGGTTACATCAGGTGTATGATCCAAAGCATAATGCCAAGTATTGTATAAATTGGTTCTATAAAAAAGGGTGTAGCTACCGTCATTTGGGTTGCCAATTACAAAGGTGTAATTTGTAGTTCCCGTTGGTAAAGCAGGGCCATAGTTTGTACCATTTCCAAAATTTTCGCTAAAAATAGGGTCGCCTTTACTACCGGAACAAAAACCCAATTGCCCAAAAGAAGTTACAGTAATTAGTAGGCACAAACAAATAGTAATTTTTTTAAGGAAGATCATTGTATAAAATTTAAAGGAGCAAAAAGGCTTTGGCTTTTTAGAACAACTAATTGTAATTAAAAAAAGGGAAAGGAAATACTTAAAGTTGTCTGTTAATGTATATCCAACCTGTTTTTGCTGCTGCACCCTCAATGTCAATTACATAATAGTAAGTGCCATCAGGCAATTCTGAACCAGAATTGGTTTGACCGTACCATTCGTTTTTGTAAGCGGCTTTGTTATAGACTAAACTTCCATATCGGTTGTAAATTTTTAAATCATTTACATTCAAAGTCGCTAAATCAAAATAATCGTTTTTGGTATCGTTATTTGGCGATATTCCTTTTTGAAGCAAACACAAACAACTGACTACATTTTTTGTAACGTCATTACTACACCCATTTTGTGTTACTTTCAATTTGTACAATCCAGGATTGGTAATAACAATAGCACTATCCGTTAGCAATGGATTATTTTGTGCATCAAACCAATTAAATGTAGCTGTTGAAGTAGTATCTGTCAATAATGCGGAAAGAGTATAGTTAGCACCATTACAGCCTTCAGTTATTGAAAAAACAGGCAACGGATTAACAGTAACTGTTAGATTAGCGGTGTTGGAGCATTGTCCAAGTGTTGGTGTAAAGGTATAGGTTGTAGTTTGTGTTGTATTCAAAATGGGCAACCATGTTCCTGTAAAACCGTTTAAGGAAGTTAAAGGGAGTGCATTCATTGAAGTTCCACTACAAATGGGACTTGGAGAAGTAAAAGTAGGTGTTGTTTTAGGAGTAACGGTAACCACAATGTTTTTTTGATACAAGCACGTACTTTTTTCTACAAGTGAAATATCATCCAGCGCAAAGTCGTTTCCATAGCTGTTAAATTCTTTGTCAAATAAGCAAATTTGTGCAGTTGTGCTTGTTCCTGAATTCCATGTAAACGATTGAAGCGTCCATTGACAAGTAGTGGTTGGAGCAGTAACAGCAGTACCAAGAACAACACCGTTAATCTGCGCTTCTATTTTTGCTGGATTATCAACAGAAACAGAGGCAATATAGTAAGAAAAAGTGTAGTCTTTGTTTGGCAAAACAGTTATTGGAGTGGCGTTACACCAAACCCGAATAGTGCCTGAAGGGTCCGTAGAGCCATCAGCAACGAGCAGAGCACCAGTTCCAGTTGTATGATCCCCACAGGATGAGAACGCCGAAAACCAAGCGTTAGGGTTAGTAACGATGTCGTATGAAGATTGTACGCCAAATGGATTTGGATTGGCAACCTGGTTGTAGTCTGTTGTAAAAGATTGATTTCCTAAAGAAAAATCGCCATTAACTACCAAGTTTGTTGGTGACGATAAAGTGCCAGAAGTTACAGTATAAGTGGTAGTTGACAAAGGCGTTACAGTTTGATTCGGACTGTTTGGATTACTAATGGAGGCGTCATTTGGGCTTGAAGTCCATGCAAACGTAGCTACTCCACCACTAACAGTTAAAGTAGTTGATTCACCAGCACAGATAGTTACGGGATTACTAACAACTAAATCATTTGGAACGGCTAAAACAATATTTTGTTGCGTATAAGTCGCACCACTTGAATCGCTTACAGAAACAGCATAAGTTCCTGAACTTAAACCAGTAAATATGCCAGTTGTGTTGGATTGAGTGGAGGTACCCGTTAAATTATATGTGCTGTAGGGATAAAAACCGCCAGACACAGCTACAGAAATACTTCCATTGGCAACATTTGGACACGTTGGATTTTGCGATGTAAAAGAACCAGAAAAAGGAAGAGCACCAGCTACAATTGAAAAATCATCAACTGCAAAATCATTTCCAATTGCGCCATAATTAATTGTTTTTAAACGTACCATCACATTGTTAGCTGCTGCTACAAAAGAATAACTTACTTTTTTCCATCCCTCACTTGGAAGTGGGGCAAGACTGTTTAACGAGGAAGGATTGACAAAATTTGCATTTACAAAAAACACACCAATATTAGCTTGGCTTGAAGCATCCGTTACTTGGCTGGAAACAGATTTAATCCAATAGCTAAAGGTATAAGTTGTTCCTGCGGTAAAGCCACCAATTGCTCCTCCTGTACTTCCCGTTGTCCAAAAGAATTTGTTACCAATGTTTGCTCCATCAAAAACCAACATGTTTCCTGTGCCAGTAGTATGATCGCCACCAGAAAAATAGTTGTTATTCATCAAATTAGGATTGGTCGTTCGTGCGTATTGACCAGGATTGCTAGTACCCGTTAATGGATTGATTAAAGTATAATCGTGAACCATAAATCCAACGCCACTACCGCCACTTTCAAATCCACCATTGGTTAAAATGTTTTGTCCAAATGAAAAAGGAATGCTAATAAGTACTAACAATCCAACTAATATAGTGGAATTAATTTTTTTTGTATAAAGTTTCATAACGATAATTTTTTCATAGTTGATAAAAATAACTATTATTTTTTATCAATTTACGCTTAGTTGCATAAACAAACTATACAATTCCTATTTTTTAACGGCTAAAACTGAAAACCAATCGTTAAATGTGCTTAGTGCTGTTTTTAAGAGTCCTTATATAAGTGTTTTAAAGAAAAGTGATGTAGTGATGTAAAGTTAAATAGTAGTAAAATTAACAGTTTTTTTATAAAACAAACTTTTTGTAACTCAAAAGGCAGTCTTTAGTTTGGGTTGTTTTTCCAATAGCAGCACATTGCCAGTAAATGTATTTGGAGTTAACCACAACGCTAAATACGGTAACAAGTTCATGTTTTACTATAGGCTTTTTTTAAATCACAAAATTAAAAACAGAAATTTCAGTTTAAAAAATAATACTACTTTTGATGAAATAGAGTTATAGTAAATATGTTGAAGAAACTGATTTTGGTGCTAGTCTTGTTTTTTTGTGCTGTTGTACAGTCACAAGAACAGCATTTACTCTATCAATCCAAAAAAATGGCAGCTACTTTTGACAGTATTTCGCTTGATAAAAACAGTATAAATCCTTTGTTTTTTAAAGTTTTAGATCAGTCCAACCAACCACTTGACAGTATTTATTATCATATTGATTTTAAAAAAGGCACATTAGTTTTACACAAAACCCTTCCCAGTAGTATTGACAGTATAAAAGTGAAGTTTTTAAAATACCCACTTTTTTTAACCAAAGAATATAGTATTTACGACGACAGTAGGGTCGTAACTGCTAATAGTTCTTCCAAATTATATAAAATTTCGGATGACAATTTCAGGAAAGTCACTCCCTTTGACGGGCTCAATACCTCAGGAAGTATTACACGAGGTATTTCGATAGGTAACAATCAAAACGCTGTTGTAAATTCTAATTTAGATTTGCAAATTACAGGAAAATTGTCTGAAAGAGTTTCACTAAGAGCTTCCATACAAGATAGTAATATTCCTTTACAGAGTGGTGGTTATTCACAAAAACTGGATCAATTTGACCAAATATTTTTAGAACTTTACAGTTCCAATTGGAGCGTTAGAGGTGGCGATTTATTTTTAGAAAATCGAAAATCAAAGTTTTTAAATTTCAACAAAAAGCTACAAGGACTTTCAACCACTTTTGCCTTTGGATCCGAGGATAACAAAACAACTGTTTTTGCCGCCGCCGCATTGTCCAAAGGGCAATATGCTAAAAGTACGTTTGTAGGACAAGAAGGCAATCAAGGTCCCTACAAATTAAAAGGGCAAAATGGAGAGTTGTATATATTGGTCATTTCGGGTTCCGAACGCGTTTATGTAAACGGAATGCTTTTAAAAAGGGGAGAAGGCAATGATTATGTTATAGATTATAATGCAGGTGAAATCCGTTTCACAACGCTTTACCCCATTACTTCAGAAATGCGAATTGCAATAGAATATCAGTATTCAGATCGCAATTACACCCGTTTTGTAACCTATGGTGGCGTGACTCATGAAAGTAAAAAATGGAGTTTAGGTGGTTTTATTTACTCCGAAAGCGATGTTAAAAATCAACCCTTGCAACAAAATTTGTCAGCTGAACAGGTACAAAATTTAGCCTTAGCAGGAGACAATCCTGATTTTATGACTGCGCCTTCTGCCTATCTAGACAGTTATTCGGCTACTAAAATTCTGTATAAAAAAATCACTAATAATGGAGTAACTTATTTTGAACATTCCACAAATTCAACCGACGAATTGTACAATGTTACGTTTAGTTTTGTTGGTAACTTTTCAGGCAATTATTCATTGATAAATGCCTCGGCAGTAGGTAAAATTTACCAATATGTTGCGCCAATAGCAGGTGTAAAACAAGGTAGTTACGAACCCATAACACGATTGGTTCCGCCAACAAAAATCCAAATTGCAACGCTATTGGGGCACATAAATCCTTCTGATAAAACAACAATTGATTTTGAATTAGGAATAAGCAACAACGATAAAAATTTATATTCATCAATAGATGACAATGATAATCAGGGTTTGGCGGGTAAATTAAATTTTAAACAACGCTTGTTTTCAAAAAAATGGAAAGTGGATTGGTTTGGAAATTATCAATTGGTACAGAAAAATTTTAAAACCATTGAACGTTTATTCACAATTGAGTTCAACAGAGATTGGAATTTAACAACCTTTTCAGGCAATCAAAGTTATTGGATTTCGGGACTTTCAGCAACATTGCCAAATAATGGTAAACTTTTATACCAGTTTGAAAAGCTTGAATTTTCCGAAAGTTTTTCGGGAAATAGACATGTTTTTGATGGAATTATCAGACCCAAAAATTGGACTATTCAAAGTAATGGTAGTTTGTTAAGTAGTGACGGTAGTTATTCCAATTCTAAATTTATTAGAAATCAAACACGAGTAAAATACCATTTCACTAAAAATTGGGTAGGAACAAGTTTTCGATTAGAAAACAACAAAGAACAACTTACCTCGTCGCAACAATTATCTAATTTAAGTCAAAAATTTACAGAGTTTGGCGGCTTTTTAGGACGAGGCGATAGCACAAAAGTTTTTGTTGAAACAGGTTTTTTAAAACGCTTAAATGACAGTTTGCAAAATGGTTCGTTAACAAGAGTAAATACTTCTGATTCGTATTATATAAAATCAAAATTGATAAAAAACACGACCAGTGATTTGTCCTTATTTGTAAATTACAGAACTCTTCAATTTGTAAATCCATTACTAAAAAACGAAAATTCGCTCAACTCTAGATTGCTTTATACTACACGTTTTTTTGATCAGTTTGTTCAAACCACAACAGCGTTTGAAACCACTTCAGGAACAATCGCCCAACAGCAATTTACTTATGTTGAAGTTGCAGCAGGTCAAGGAGTATATATGTGGAACGACTATAATAACAACGGAATACAAGAACTTCAGGAATTTGAAGTAGCTCCTTTTCCAGATCAGGCAAAATTTATTAGAGTGTTTTTACCCAATCAAAATTTTATTAAGACACACCAAAACAAATTGTCACAATCTTTGATTATTGACCCTATTCAATGGCAAAACAGTAGTGGATTTCAAAGAATAGCATCCTATTTTTATAACCAAACATCGTTCATTATGGATCGGAAAATAGCGAGAACTTCAAGTAATTTCGATTTGAATCCTTTTAGTCAAAACACGGATAATCTTTTAGGTATAAATGCAGCTTTTAGAAACGGATTGTTTTACAACAGAGGCAAACAAAAACATTCAGTAACGTATACTTTTTTAAGAAATCAAACCAAGAACCTACTGTCGGTTGGAGCAGTAGAAGCAACAAGCAGTTCCCATCAAATTCAATATGCACATTTAGTTCAAAAAACATGGTTGTTTGGTTTTAGTTCCAAAACTATTCAAATGGAAACCATTTCTGAAAACTATACCAGTAGAAATTTCAATTTAAAAGGCTACCAAATTGCGCCTAAAATTTCCTATTTGTTTACGCAAAGCACAAGTATAGATTTATTTTTTGAATTTCAAAACAAGCACAACACCATAGGAAATTTTGAATTGTTAAATCAAAGTAGGTTTGGAGCTTCGTTTTTGTATTCGACTTCTAAGAAATTTAGCGCAAATGGAGAAGTATCTTTTTACAAAAATGCTTTTTTGGGCAATGAATTATCACCAATTGCATTTCAAATGCTTGAAGGATTACAAGCAGGTAAAAATACTACTTGGCGTTTGATGATTCAAAAAAAGCTGACACAATACCTCGATTTAAATGTAAATTACCAAGGAAGAAAAAGCGAAACAAGTCAGGCGATTCACACAGGAAATGTTCAACTTAGAGCATATTTTTAAAAGGGTAAATTTTTGGCTTGATTTTTGATATTATAGTTGTATAACATTTAAAATCAGTAGTATGAAAAAATTATTTTTATTAAGTTTAGTTTTAATTTGTTCAAACAGTTTTTTTGGGCAAACCGTTAAAACACCTTCCATTGAAAATGCAAGCAAAGAAGTACAGCAAGTTGCCAAAAAAGAAAAAGCAGCTGCTGTAGATGTAGCAAAAGAAAAAAAGAAATCGGCAGAAGTTAAAGCAGAAAAAACAAAAGGCGATGTAAAAGCATCATCACAACAAGTAAAAGAAACAACTTCAAAAACAGTTACAAAAGTAGAAGACAAAGTTACAGGTGAATTTAAAGGGAAAAAAGTATATACAGGTCCAAAAGGCGGGAAATACTATTTAAACGAAAAAGGCGCAAAAGTTTATATTTCTGACAAAAAATAGTTTAAAAATCAAATAAAAAAAAGCAGCTTCTTGTATTTTGAAGCTGCTTTTTTTGTGTATAAAAGTTTAGTAAACCATTAAATTACAACCTCTAATATCAGAATTATCGAACCTTCCTAAAACTTCAAATGTATTTGAATTGATTTTTTTTCCTAAATCTTGGGTAGCTATGAAGGAGCAAGAATTGATATTTGCTAAATCGATTACATTTATTCCGCCTGTTGTACCATTTTCAGCAAAGGAAAGAGCATCTTCTGTATCTCGAATTACAACATTCATCCAATCAGGACATTCAAAAATTCCGTTACCTAATGAATAGGCTTGCGATAACAACTCTGTCATTCCGTACTCAGAATGAATAGATTGTACTCCAAATCCTTTACATAATAGTTCGTGGAGTTCTTCTCTAATCATTTCTTTTCGTTTGCCCTTCATGCCACCTGTTTCCATAATAATTGTGTTTTTTAATTGAAATTCATGATTTTCAATTAAATCCAATAAGGCATAAGTTACACCAATTAAAATGCAATTTTGTCCGGATTTATCTAAAGTTATCAATTTTTCAGCAAGCAGATTGTGCTCATACAAGTAAAACCCACTTTCAGGCTGATTCGTTTTTTTAATTAAATCATTTACCATATAAATTAAAGAAGAACCATCTCGTTCAAGATAGGATGGAAGCAAAGCTAAAACTACATAGTTTTCTATATTTCCATAAAATTGAGAAAACGCTCTTAAATAACTGTTTGAGTAAAGAGAAATATCTGTAACTAAATGTTGACTGTTTGTACTCCCTGTTGTACCACTACTAGTGAAAATTTGTTGAACATCATCGCTATTAGAAATAATAGTATGCGTTTTAAAAAATTGTATTGGCAAGAAGGGAATTTGAGAAATTAATTTAACTTTTTGAACATCTACTTTTAAAAAAGTACAAAAATCTCTATAGACTTTGTTATGCTGATATTGATGTCTAAATACTTGCAACGCCATTTTTTCAAATTGCTTTTGCGATGAAATAGAGAAAATATTTTCAGTAGGAATCAATTTTTTTTATGCAAAAATAGTTATTTAATGCATAAGATATATGTTTTGAAATTGTTATAAACAAAAAAAAGACTGTCGGTAAGACAGTCTTTTCTAATAATTTCTATTAAGCTAATATTTAAATACTAGTTAATAAGCTTAAATTATTTTTTTGCTGGAGCAGCAGCAGCTGGTTTAGCTTCAGCTTTAGCAGCGTCAGCTTTTTTAGCTTCTTTTTTCTCAGCTTTTTTCATTTCTTTTTTCTCTACTTTTTTAGCGTCTTTTGCTGGCTCAGTTTGAGCGTTTACCATAGCAGTTGTTCCTAAAAATAAAGCAGCTAACAATAATACTTTTTTCATAATGTTTAATTTAATAATTAATAATTGATTTTTTACTTCAGCAAATATAGTAAGGTAAAATGAATTTAAAATGAAGAATAATACTATCGTTAAAAATTTAACATTTCAATAACGTTTCAATTGTGTGGTACATCCTTTTAAGTGATTGATTGTTTGAAACTTTTGATTTTGATAAAGCTAAAACTATTTTTAAAAACAATTTGAATTCAAATATATTCTCTTTACTTCAACAAAGAAAAGAATAGATTATGGAAAGAAAAAACTATTTTTGTTAAACTAAAATAAAAATTATTTTGTAGTGAAATCTATCACAAATTATTTGTTTTAATTGTTTTGTTATTAATTAGTTGAACTCTTTTTTTAAGAGAGTAAATGGAAAATGGAAAGGAAGTTATCAAGAAATTAACTAACATGAAAATCACTTAAGAGAAATAAAAAGCAAATTATTAATGAAAAGCACTCAATTTTTTTACTCTGAATTGAAACTGTTTTGATATTGAATGCTTCTATTGGAGGTGTTCATAAAACGGACTTATAAAAGCAGTAATTTATAGCGTTTGCTGTTGTGTGAGCAATTCAAAATAAAAATTAGTATTCATGAATACATCAAATATTTAGTTAAATGATTAAATTAAAAATCAAAAGATATCCTGAACGGACCAACTATTGTATAGTAAACCAAAATACAATAACTATAACTTTATAATAAATGAATCATGTCACAAAAACGACTTTACCTTCTTGACGCCTACGCACTAATATTTCGAGGCTATTTTGCCTTTATAAAAAATCCGAGAATCAATTCTAAAGGAATGGATACTTCTGCCATTATGGGTTTTATGAACGCTTTGATGGATGTTATCAAACGTGAAAAACCAGATCATTTGGCCGTAGCATTTGATAAAGGCGGTAGTGATTACCGCTACGAAATGTATCAAGAATACAAAGCGCATCGTGACGAAACTCCGGAAGCCATCAAAATTGCTGTACCCTACATTCAAGAATTGTTGAAAGCGATGCACATTCCAATTGTTGAGAAAGCGGGTTTTGAAGCTGACGATTTGATTGGAACATTAGCAAAACAAGCTGAAAAAGAAGGTTTCAAAGTTTTTATGGTGACACCTGATAAAGATTTTGCGCAATTAGTTTCTGAAAATATTTTCATGTACAAACCAGCTCGAATGGGTAACGACATTGAAATTTGGGGTATTCCTGAAGTATTAGAAAAATTTGAAATCACCAATCCATTACAGGTGATAGATTTCTTAGGAATGATGGGGGATGCCGCCGATAATATTCCGGGATTGCCAGGCGTTGGTGAAAAAACCGCTAAGAAATTTTTGGCAGAATATGGTTCGATGGAAAATCTTCTAGCCAACACGCATCAACTAAAAGGGGCGATAAAAGATAAAATTGAAGCTAATGCCGAATTGGGATTATTGTCAAAAAAATTGGCTACTATCCTACTCGATTGTCCTGTTACGTTTGACGCTAATGATTATGAATTATCCAAACCCGATGTAGAAAAAACGGATGCTTTGTTTCAAGAATTGGAATTCCGACAAATGAAAGCACAGTTTGATAAATATTTTGGAACTGGAAAAGAATACGACGAAATTGACACGAATGGTAATGGTACTTCAAGTGATACACCACAACCTGCAAAGAAAGCTCCAGCCAAAAAATCGAACGAAGATCAATTTGATTTATTCGGATTTTCGGATGAAGAAAGTGGCGAAGAAAAATCACATTCTCATTATGCAACTTTAGAAAACACTGAACATTTTTACCAAATTATTCAAGGTGATTTGCCTGTGAAATTGCTTTTGCAAAATTTAATGAATCAAACTTCGGTTTGTTTTGACACCGAAACTACCGGAATTGATGCTTTGAATGCGGAACTAGTAGGCATGTCATTCTCATTTGAAAAAGGAAAAGCCTTTTACGTTCCGTTTCCTGAAAACCAAGAAGAAGCACAAACTTTAGTAGATAAATTCAAGCCTTTTTTTGAAAGCGAATCTATCGAAAAAATTGGGCAAAATATAAAATATGATTTGAAAATTCTATCACATTACGGAGTTCAAATCAAAGGAAAATTATTCGATACCATGATTGCGCATTATTTAATCAATCCAGATATGCGTCACAATATGGATGTTTTAAGTGAAACGTATTTGAAATATTCTCCAAAATCAATTGAAGAATTAATTGGCAAAAAAGGTAAAAATCAAAAATCAATGCGCGATGTTGCTTTGGAAGAAATCAAAGAATACGCTGCTGAAGATGCTGATGTAACGTTTCAATTGAAACAAAATTTCAGTCCGATTTTAGACAAAGCCGAGACTAAAAAATTATTTGAAAAAATCGAAATTCCGTTGATTCCAGTTTTAGCGGCAATGGAATTGGAAGGCATCAATCTTGACGTTCCTTTCTTGAAAGAAATGTCGGTGGAAATGGCAAAAGAGAGTTCAGAATTAGAACAAAAAATCTATGAAACCGCTGGCGAGAAATTCAATTTGGCTTCACCAAAACAATTGGGCGATGTGTTGTTTGACAAAATGAAAATTGGCGGAGCGAAACAAAAGAAAACTAAAACCGGTCAATATGCCACTGGCGAAGAAATTTTAAGCTATTTGGCAAATGACAATCCAATTGTGAAAGATATTTTGGACTGGCGTCAAATGGTAAAATTACAAAGCACTTATATCGATGCGTTACCAAATCAAGTCGATAAAAAAACAGGTCGCGTTCACACCGATTATATGCAAACAGTTGCTGCAACTGGTCGTTTAAGTTCTAATAATCCAAATTTACAAAACATTCCGATTCGTACAGAGCGTGGTCGATTAATCAGAAAAGCATTTATTGCTCGTGATGAAAATTACACGTTATTATCTGCCGATTATTCGCAAATAGAACTTCGAATTATCGCCGCTTTATCTGGTGAAAAAAACATGATAAAAGCATTTCAAAATAATGAAGATATTCACAGAAGTACCGCTGCAAAAGTGTTTAATGTGCCGTTAGAAGAAGTTACAAAAGAACAACGTAGCAATGCTAAAACTGTGAATTTCGGAATCATTTATGGGGTTTCTGCTTTTGGACTTTCTAATCAAACATCGCTTTCCCGAAAAGAAAGTGCTGAGTTGATTGATGCGTATTATGCAACTTATCCAAAGTTGAAATCCTACATGAGCAATCAAGTTGATTTTGCAAGAGAAAACGGTTATGTGCAAACGGTTTTAGGAAGACGTCGTTATTTAAAAGACATCAATTCGGCGAACATGATGGTAAAAAGCGGTGCTGAACGAAATGCGGTTAATGCTCCAATTCAAGGTTCGGCAGCTGATATTATCAAAATAGCGATGATAAATATTCACAAAAAACTAACCTCAGAAAATTGGAAATCGAAAATGTTATTGCAAGTGCATGATGAGTTGGTGTTTGATGTGCATCTTTCGGAATTAGAGCAAATCAAACCATTAATTAAACATGAAATGGAAAATGCGTTTATACTGGATGTTCCATTAGAAGTTGAAATTGGTGTTGGAAAAAACTGGCTAGAAGCACATTGAGATTAATCTTATTCTTTGCAGAAAAACAGGCAATTGTTCAATGTGCTTGTTTTTTTACAAAAAACAAGATGCGCTTGTAATCGACAAAGGAGTAACTAACAGAGAAGTTAAAGCTTTTCTACTATTGTCCTTTCATAAAACCAACAAATTAGTACATTTGTGTTCTATTTGAAATATTATGCGAAACATTCTTATTATAGGAGCAGGAAAATCAGCTTCAACTTTAATTCAGTATTTGTTAAACAAAGCAGTTACAGAAAAGTTACATTTAACCATTGCCGATTTATCGTTAGCTTTAGCTCAAAAAAAATGCAGCAACCATCCCAATGCAACGCCAATTGCATTTGATATTCATAATGTAACACAGCGGCAAGCCGAAATTCAAAAAGCAACTATTGTCATTTCAATGCTACCGGCATTTATGCACATTGAAGTGGCCAAAGATTGTTTGAAATTTAAAAAGAACATGGTAACTGCTTCCTACATTAGCGATGCCATGCAGGAATTACATGACGAAGTAAAGGCCAACAACCTTGTTTTTATGAATGAAGTTGGTCTCGACCCAGGAATTGACCACATGAGCGCTATGAAAGTTATTGATCAAATTCATCAAAAAGGCGGTAAAGTGCTTTTGTTTGAATCTTTCTGTGGCGGCTTAGTTGCTCCTGAATCGGATACTAATTTGTGGAATTACAAATTTACATGGGCTCCTCGAAATGTTGTATTAGCCGGACAAGGCGGTGCTGCTAAATTCATTCAAGAAGGAAAGTACAAATACATTCCGTATAACAGATTGTTTAGAAGAACCGAATTTCTAGAAGTAGAAGGATATGGAAAATTTGAAGGATACGCCAATCGCGATTCATTGAAATACCGAAACGTTTACGGACTATCAGAGGTACTAACCCTATACAGAGGCACCATAAGAAAAGTAGGTTTTTCAAAAGCTTGGAACATGTTTGTACAACTTGGTATGACTGACGATACTTATACAATTGACGATTCGGAACACCTTTCCTACCGCGATTTTATTAACCTGTTCTTACCGTATTCGCCTTCAGATTCGGTTGAAATGAAAACACGTTTACAACTGGGTATCGAACAAGATGATGTAATGTGGGACAAGCTTTTGGAACTCGATTTATTTAATGCTACTAAACGAGTTGATTTGCCAAATGCTACTCCGGCTCAAATTTTAGAAAAAATTTTAAACGACAGTTGGACTTTACAGCCCCACGACAAAGACATGATTGTAATGTATCATAAATTTGGATACGAATTAAACGGTGAACGCAAACAAATAGATTCTAAAATGGTTTGTATTGGTACCGATCAAACCTATACAGCTATGGCAAAAACCGTTGGACTTCCAGTAGCAATGGCAACTTTGCAAATTTTGAATAACAATATACAAGCAAGAGGTGTCTTATTACCCATTACTAAAGAAATCTACGAACCGATTTTGAGTGAATTGGAACAATTTGGAGTGGTTTTTAACGAAACAGAAATGCCGTATGTTGGCTACAATCCAGATAAATTATCCGGAAATTAATGCAATAGTAATTTTACCATTTCATAATCACATTGAACCAACATGAAAATAAACCAACTCCATATTGAGATTGACGGCATTGACAAAGAAATTTTGAGAGAATTAATGGAAGATGCACGAAAACCAATACTTCAAATTGGCCACAAAATTGGTATTTCTGGAGCAGCCATTCATCAAAGATTGCGCAAACTTGAAGAATCAGGCGTCATTTCAGGTTCAAAATTTGTTATAAATAACAAGGTAATGGGCTACAGCACCATGGCATTTGTAGGCATATATTTAGACAAAGCATCAAGCAATTCGGAAGCTGTTAAAGAACTGAAAAAAATACCAGAAGTTTTGGAATGTCACTACACAACAGGCAACTGGTCTATACTTATAAAAATAATTTGCCGCGACAATGCCCATTTGATGCAATTGTTAAACAAAAAAATACAACCCATTTCAGGTGTTTCCCGAACAGAAACATTCATTTCGTTAGAACAACAAATTGAACGACAAATTCAATTGTAATAGAAAACCCCTTACAACTCCATAAAGGAATGTAAGGGGTTTTTGAGTTTGGAGTTTTTAGATTTGAATTAGGAGTTTGAAACAGACTAAAATCTGCAACTAAAAACTCGTAACTTTAAGTTTAGTTCTTAACCAAACGAATGGTTTTAGTGTTCACACCTTGCGAAACCAAAACATTATAGATACCGGTAGCGTAGTCTTGTCCAATTGTTGCATTATCAATTTCAGACGCAGTAACTTCGCGATGCTCTACTTGTTTCCCCATCATGTCGTACACGCTGACAAAAATTGTTTCGTCAGTGGATGCAGTTACTTGTAGTTTGAAAGCCGAGTTAAATGGATTTGGATAAGCAGCAACAGCAAATTCGTTAGAAGCAGCAATTTCTCTTGCTGTACTAGGTAAGGGAGGTGTAGTTACGTTACATGATAAACCATAAGAGGTCCAAGATAAACCGTTTAATAATGCAGCAACTTCAATCCCATAAGTGGTTCCTAATTGCCCACCCACTTGCGTAAGGTTAAAAAAGCGATTTGGAGTTTCAATAACTTGTCCGTTTACGCCACCAACTCTAAACCTGTATTTTGTAGCGCCATCAACCCCTACACAATATATACTTTGTCTTAGAGCAACTAGTGTTGTCCCGCATAATACCATTTGAGTAGTTATACTTGATTGAGATACACCTCCGCTAAGAGCTGGAGTGGTAACCGTGCAAGCTGCTCCACTTGTTGACCAAACTCCATTTAATAGACAGGTTACAGAAACGGTATAAGTTGTACCAAACATTGGAGTTGTAGAAAGTGAGGTTAATGAAAAGAAACGGTTTGGAGTCTCTATCACCTGACTTCCAGTTATTCCATTACCTGTAACCGAGAATTTATAGCTAGTAGCTCCTGATATAAAATCAGCATAAATAGATTGTGGCATTGATACTAAGGTTGCACCACAATTGGTTAATTGAGTGGTTACATTAGCACCTGTAATTACAGTTGTGATTGCAGTTGTAGAGCTTTTTATATTTAAGTCACATTGTTGAAAATAACCAAACACTTTATACCCTTGCAAAAATGCTACACTTATATGATAAATATTATATTCAGAAGCCGGAAGATTATTAAGTAAAAATTGCGAATCTCCATTTGGGATGTCATAATACACCATTTCCGATTCTGTATCCAATTGTAATTTATAGGAATCCGCTAAATATACAGGATTAACATAAATGGTTTGATTTGTATTAGGAAAAGTAGCCCCACATTGGCTCCCTTTTATAGATGTTGTTGGAGCAGATTGTGTATAAACATCTTTACGAGGGCCATAGTCCATCCATACATTGTTTCTTTTTAATGCCACTTTTACACGAAACCAGTCATCATATACATATCTTGATCCGCTTAATTCACTTACTTTAATTTTAGGATCTGTTGTTTCAATTTCCCAAGAACTACCCGAGAAATCATTGGTAACATAGAATTTATAACTTTGGGCGTTTCTAACTTTTTGACAATAGATATAATTGGTAAGTGCTGTTATAGATGTGGTTGTTATTTTAGCATCATCTACATATCCGTTACAATCATTGTCAAATCCATTAAAGTCCATGTATTCATTTGTAATTTCATTAGCCCCCGGATAAATAGATGCTTTTGTATCGTCACAATCATCAGCAGTTTGTGTTTCTGAATAACCCGTAGGAGCAGTTGCTCCAGCACAAATTGCTGAAACTAATTTTAAATGACCATCAGAATCAGCATCTTCGTATTTGTAGTATGTTTTAAATTTTGTTGCATCCGTATCGTCACAATCGGTGGAATTTGAAACATACCCTGTAGGAGGTGTTTCAGAAAATGAAGAAATAGATGATGTAGTAGAACCATGACTATCACCATCACTATCAGCATAATATGTGTGACTTACAGGAACAGGACCAGAACCAGAACCAGAACTTGATGAAAAAGCAATCAATATAGCATTTCTGCTGCTGTTGTTTAAAGAAGAGCTGGCAAATAAAATTTGTCCATTTGTTATTGTTTCTGATACAGCTAAAGGACTGCCACCAATTGCTGATGTAAAATAAGTGGTAGCGTTGTCTGTTGGTAAAACAGCAATAGTTGCATTATTTGCAGGTACAGTGTAAACTCTAATTTGTTTAGAAATGCTAGTTTTATCTTTTCCAAAAACGCCTAAAATTACATAATCGTTTGCATCTACTGCAATAGCATTACTATATAAACCATTAGGTCCAACACTAGTACCATTATCCGAATGATAGGAATAATGTCCTTTAGGCGTTAAATTTGCAGCGTCAAAAGAAGATGCAATATTATTATATAAATTCCCATTTGGGTTATATCTTCCACTTGCATAAACAATATTGGAATTGGAATTTACACAAACAGCATCCAAAGAGTTTCTATCGCCTAATTTAAAATATGAAGCAACACCAGAGGCGTTTAATTTAAAAATATAGGACATTAAATAGGTGCTTGTGTTGTTTAATGTAATACTATCTAAATTTAGAGAATTAGATTTTGTACTACCAACCACATAAATAGCACCTGTAGTATCTGTTGCCACTGCTTTAGCAACATCGAGTTTGTCTCCGACAACAGTTTTTTTCCATTGCGCTATTCCATTCGAGTTTAAAGCAATTACAAATAGATCACTAAAAGGTGCTGCAGAAGAATTAGTAGTGTTTGTTAACGTTAAACCATTGTTTAAGGTAACAGAACTGGAATCAAAAGAACCTACTGCAATAATATTATCATTTGAAATGGCTAATCCATTTAGATTATCTTTTAAATTTCCTCCAAAACTTTTAACCCATTGAAGCGCTCCCGACGGATCCAATTTTTCAATAAAAAAATCCGAAGTTGAATTTGTGTTAGTTAAGCTATTTGAATCAAATTTCAACACACCGCCACTGTAATCTCCACCAGCATACACATTTCCAGTAGCATCAACCACTATTGCTTTTATTGCATCATGATTTAGCGTTTGATGGGTACTTCCTTTTGCCCATACAACAGTTCCTGACGAATCAATTTTAACAACAAAAAGTGAGGTTGCTGTAGCATTCAGTGTAGTAGCTCCAAATGCAATGGTACTTGAATTGAACGTACCGCCTAAATAGACATTACCCGTAGCATCCGTAGTTATTGCATTTACAGTATCATCAGCTGCTCCTCCAAATCCCTTAGCCCAAAGCACATTTCCTGATGGACCGTATTTTATTAAATAAATATCTGATCCACCCAAATTCGAAATGGACTGACCAACATTGATAGCAGACTTGTAGTGTCCTGCGACATAAACAGTGTCATTCACTGTTGCAACAAAATTCGGTTTTGTAGCATCAAAACCGGCACTTTCCAAATGGTCTTTAGACCATACCGTTGCCTGAGCACTTGCGAGAACTCCCGACAATAAAATTCCAAAACAAGCTAGTCGAATTGAAATTTTTAAAATAGTTTTTTTCATAATTACTATATTTTTTTACTACTCATAAGGCTTTTCGAATACGCCCCGTTTTTTAAAGTGGGTTCTGGACTCCACTTTTTTTTATTTTAAATGTTTGTTAGCGTTAACTTACACTATCCGTCAGAAAATTTAGTTATCAGCTAGTTGTCTTTTTTTTAAGGCTTCCTAATTTGTAAATCTCGGAAGTTTTTTTTAGTTGTACTATACCCATAAATGGGTATAGCACAACTAATTCTAGATAAAGTACTATTAAAGCTTATTTCAAATCAGCAGTTTCTCTGAATTCAAAATACTATGCTTTTTATTTATAAGTAAAGTTTGTCGATTAACTGATCTTCCAACCCGACCTGATAGCTTTATTTCACGCAATGACGAGAAGGATTCAAGATGAATAGAACTTTTGAATTATAAATAATGAATTCGTATTTCCATAAACTTACTTCATTCTGACTTTCAAATTTCAGCCTACCTCTTAACTCTAACTCCAAGCTAAATTAGTATATCCAAATCGTTTTTATTTATTTCTGCTTAAAAGGAATCTTCTTCCTCTTTTTTACTTTTAGCCTTTTGTGATACTATGACAGAAATAAACATAAATAGCAAAGGCAACCAAAGCATATATGGATGTTCTATCCAGTTTTTCCAGTCTAATCCAACTTGTAGTGCCATTGTAATTAATGTTAATGCAGCAAAAACTTTAGTTATTACATTTAATTGATTCGAGTTCAGTTTTTTCATAATGGTTTTTTATTAGTTAGTATTACTCTTTTTTTGATTCATTTGCTTTCTTTCTTTTTGCTAAAGCTGAAAAGCCCATACTTAATAGAGCAAGTGAAATACCAATTGGCTTTAATTCTGAATTCAAACTTGGATAATCCTCTAAATAATTACTAAACTTTAAAGCAATAAAGCAAAAACTTAATACAATAAAAGCAATTGCGACATTTTGATACACTTTTGATGAAATATTCATAATTTAATAATTTACTATTTTCCTACTCATTTAGCTTTTCGGCTACGCTCCGTTTTTGAGTGGTTTCTGGTCTCCACTTTTTTATATAGTTTAAAGTTTTGAATTAGGAGTTTGAAACATACCAAAGAGCTGCAACTAAAAACTCATAATTCAAAACTCATAACTTTAAGTTTAGTTCTTAACCAAACGAACGGTTTTAGTATTCACACCTTGCGAAACAAGCACGTTGTATATTCCATTAGCGTAGTCTTGTCCAATTGTTGCATTTTCAATTTCAGACGCGTTAACTTCTCTATTCTCGATTTGTTTCCCCATCATGTCGTACACACTTACAAAAATTGTTTCGTCAGTGGATGCAGTTACATGTAGTTTGAAAGTCGAGTTAAATGGATTTGGATAAGCAGCAACAGCAAATTCAGTAGAAGCAGCAAATTCTCTTGCAGTTGCTCCCGGTGTATAAACGTTGCACGAAGCACCATAGTTGCCGTAAACACCGTTTACTAATGCTGCTACACGTATAGCATAAGTAGTACCATTAGTCACCACAACTCCCGCTTGCGACAATTTGAAATTATAGGTAGTTGAATCGTAAATCGTTGTTACACCACCAGTAGAAATTTCAAAACGATAGCCAGTAGCATTATATATTGGTGACGCAGGTATTTTAGTATCTAAAGCCGCTAAAGTGGCACCGCAAAAGTTAGGATGAATTTGTGTTGTTGGAATTATATTTGAACTTAAAGTTGGTGTAGTTACTGAACATGATGTACCATAATCACTCCAAATACCATTTTTGCTATACGCGACTCTAATTGAATAAGTAGTACCATAAACAGCACCTGTAATTTTAGTTAAGTTGAAATAATAAATAGGAGAATCGTAGGTTGTAACTGTTCCTCCGTTTGATACTTCAAAACGATAATTTTCTGCACCATAAGTCCATTTTGCATGAATTGGCGTACTTAAACTTGCCAAAGTAGTACCACAATCTGCGGCTAATATTTGAATAGTTGGCAAAGTTGCTGCAGATACTAAATTAGGCGTAGTAATATTACAAGAAGCACCATAAGTTCCCCAAGTACCACCCATTTTTACTGCAACTCGCACACCATACGTAGTGCCGTAAGTAATACCAGGTGTTTGTATTAAACTAAAGTTGTATTTGTTTACTTCTATAGTATTAAATGTTGTTCCATTACTAACTTCAAATCGATACGCTTGATATCCTACCACATAATCAGCATTGATGTTGGCATCTAGAGTAGCTAAAGTTGTACCACATTGATTGGCTTTAACTTTTGAAGTCGGAATATAGCCATTACAATTTGTTGAATAATTTGTAGTACCGTCTTTTGTCCAATTCGGATTTGCATTTGCTGTATTTACATTATCTGTAGAAATGCAAAATAGCATTGAATTATTCGAAGCGCCCATATAATTTAAGTTTGTTAAATTTCTCAAATCTAAGCTAGTTAATAAATTAGACTCAACATTTAGTCTGTCCAAATTAACAAATCCAGAAAGAGTTAGTGCAGAAATCTGATTATTATAACACTCTAAAGAAGTTAATGATGTTGTGCCAGGTAGGGTCAAAACTGTTATTACATTGTTAGAACAATTTATGGTAACTAACGCATTCAACCCTGTCAAATTTAACGTTGTAATTGCATTATTATGACAATCTAAATATTCTAAATTAGTTAACCCTGAAAGATTTAAAGTAGAAAGTAAATTTTTCTCACAACTTATTGATGTCAAACTTGTTGCTCCTGTAAAATTAATGCTAGTAATTTGATTTCTGCTTCCTGGTACATCATACCAATTACCGCATATCAGTGTTTTTAAAGCAGATAATCCGCTTAAATTTAAACTTGTTAGCTTATTGTCCGCGCATTGAAGTGTTTGTAAAGAACTGCAACCCGTTAGACTTAAAGTCGATAATTTTGCATGACTACAATTTAAATCAACCAATGCACTACAACCCGTAACATTTAAATTAGTTAAAGGACAATCTTGAACTGTTAAAGTAGTTAAATGAATCAATCCACTAGCATTAAGACTTGATACATTAGTAAATGCTAATTGCAATTCGGTTAGATTATTTAAATTACTAATATTTAATGTTGTTAATGGGTTGGATGATAAATCTACAATATGTAAATTAGTCGAGCCACTTAAATCTATTGTAGAAATGTTGTTTTGACAATGAAAATCAAACAAACTTGTTAACCCACTCAAGTTTAAACTTGAAATTGTATTGCTACACCAAAGTGTTTCTAAATGGGTTAATCCACTTACGTTTAATGTTGTTAAAGGGTTGTTTTGAGAAGTATAAGTATCCGAGATATAGGTATCGCTATTAAAAAGATCATATAATACTAAATAACTACCTTCATTATAGTGGTAATAATTACAATTTAAAAAATTTAAGTTTGTTAAACTAGTTACATTTAATGAAGTAAATTTATTACTACCACAAACTAAATAAGTCAAGTTTGGAGTATTGCTGAAATTTAACGCGGGTAGGTAATTATATCTACAATTTAAAGATTGTAGCGATGAACATCCGCTCAAATTCAAAGAGGTCAATTTATTTTCATTACAATACAAAACAGATAAATCAGTAAGACCACTAACGTTTAATGACGTAAGAAGGTTGTTGGAACAATAAAGGTTAGTCAAACCAGTAAATGCTTGTATTCCTGTTAAATTAGCAATGTTTTTACTGGAAACATACAAACTTGTTAGTCCGCTTACATTTGAAGTAAGCACCTGATGGTCTCCATTAACGGTGTCAATACCCTGGTCGAACAATGCTTGTTCAAAATTAGCATCCGGAATGGCTGTGTATTGTGCTTTGGCACTTTGCATTCCCGTAATAATTAAAAATGTAAACAGACCCACTGTCCTCCATGTCGAAAGCCTCTTTTGGGCTTTGGTTTTTGTAAAATAATTTTTCATAAATATGGTTGTATATAATATATTCCTGCGCTTTCGGCTTTGCAGGTCTTGCCTAATTAATATGATTGTAAATTTATCTTTTTTTTAATCCTAATGAGGGGGGTGGTTTAGGATAATTCTATTTCAAAAAAGCTATAGTTAACTTATTTTAAGAACAATAAGTATTTCACAAGTTACAAATTTATATAATATATTTTATTTGTGCAATACCCATTTATGGGTATTTATTCACTTATTTTTTTTGACCAAAAAATGCAATTTCTTAGCGAACACTTTAACTAGAAAGTGTTTTTTTGTTATTTCCAAAATAGTACTGGGTAATTGGTGTTTCATAATTCAGTTATAATGTTTATGGAGAAAAATTAAATTTTTCTTTTTTTAATGAAATTAATTTTAAATTCATATCAGACTAAAACTAAAGTTTAGGTCATAAAAAAATCCGCTCTATTGAAGCGGATTGTAGTTGAAAAAGGAAGTGTATTTTTTATCGTCTGTTCGTGTAAATGGAAACGTAATACAGTAAGGAAGCTATGGAACCTAAAGCGGCAACCACATAAGTTCTTGCTGCCCAAGTCAAGGCGTCTTTGGCTCCTGCTTGTTCTTGGTTGGTCAATAGGTTGTTGTTTTCTAACCACGCTAAGGCTCTATTGCTTGCGTCGTATTCAACAGGTAACGTTATTAAACTAAACAAAGTGGTTACAGCAAAAAACAAAATACCAATGAGTAGCAGTCCTGGAAAAGTTCTAATCATTAAAATACCTGCAATTAAAACCCATTGCAAATAGGTAGAAGCAATGTTTACAACTGGTACCAATTGCGAACGCAGCATCAGCCAATTGTATCCCACGGCGTGTTGCACAGCATGACCACATTCGTGTGCAGCCACAGCGGCAGCGGCGGCATTTCGTTGGTTAAAAACGGCTTCGCTTAAATTTACCGTTTTATCCATTGGGTTGTAATGATCGGTTAGTTGCCCTTCAACCGAAATTACTTTTACATCCGTTATGCCGTTGTCGGCTAACATTTTTTCAGCAATTTCTGCACCAGACATACCATTTTCCAATTGCAGTTTGGAATACAATTCAAATTTACTTTTAAGTCGAGAGCTAACCAACCAACTTACAAGCATAATTAAACCAGCTAATAGTAAATACATAAGATTAAGATTTTAAAAATTCAAAATTACAAAACGATATGACAAAAAAGATACCAAATTAATTTTTATGTTTTTTTTATGTTGCAGCCTGCCAAAAAGACAATCGTATTCTGGTTGAAAATGTTTTTATTTTAATGTAAAATAATAGTCTTACAATAAATGCCGGTTGGACAGTTTAGTAGTATTTTTTTTGGAAGTAACTGTGCAACAAAAAACCCAGTTGGTTAAAAACTGGGTTGTAATGAAAAGGGGGGTATGTATAAAGTAACTAGTACCTGTAGTATTCTGGTTTGAATGGCCCTTGTACTTCTACTCCAATATAAGCTGCTTGCTCTGGTCGTAAGGTTTCCAATTCAACGCCTAATTTTGCTAAATGCAACAAGGCAACTTTTTCGTCTAGGTGTTTTGGTAACATATACACATCGTTATTGTAAGCAGCACTGTTTTTCCATAATTCAATTTGTGCCAAAGTTTGATTGGTAAACGAGTTACTCATTACAAAACTTGGGTGACCTGTTGCGCATCCGAGGTTTACCAAACGTCCTTCTGCCAAAACAATGATGTCTTTTCCAGCAATGGTATATTTATCTACTTGTGGTTTGATTTCAACTTTTGACGCACCGTGGGTTTTGTTCAACCACGCCATGTCAATTTCGTTATCAAAGTGACCAATGTTACAAACGATAGTTTTGTCTTTCATTTTCTCGAAATGAGATCCCAAAACGATGTCTTTGTTTCCAGTTGTGGTAATAATGATGTCGGCAGTAGCAATAACGGTATCTAATTTTTTAACTTCAAAACCATCCATGGCCGCTTGTAAAGCGCAAATAGGGTCAATTTCGGTAACAGTTACTATTGAACCAGCACCTCGGAAAGAAGCTGCTGTTCCTTTACCTACATCGCCATAGCCACAAACTATTACTCTTTTTCCAGCCAACATAAGATCTGTAGCACGACGAATGGCATCTACAGCACTTTCTTTACAGCCGTATTTGTTGTCAAATTTCGATTTAGTAACCGAGTCATTTACATTGATAGCTGGCATTGGTAACGTTCCTGCTTTTACTCTTTCGTATAATCTGTGAACTCCTGTAGTGGTTTCTTCAGACAATCCTTTGATACCAGCCACCAAATGAGGATAACGGTCGATAACCATGTTTGTTAAATCTCCACCGTCATCAAGTATCATATTCAATGGATTTCTATCCTCGCCAAAGAATAACGTTTGCTCGATACACCAGTCAAAAGACTCCTCATCAAGTCCTTTCCAAGCATATACTTGAATGCCAGCAGCAGCAATAGCAGCAGCAGCCTGATCTTGTGTAGAGAAAATGTTACACGACGACCATGTAACTTCAGCACCAAGCGCAATAAGTGTTTCAATTAATACAGCAGTTTGTATTGTCATGTGCAAACATCCTGCAATTCGTGCACCTTTTAAAGGTTGTTCGTTTTTGTATTCAGCACGAAGTGCCATTAAACCCGGCATTTCGGCTTCTGCCAATTCAATTTCTTTTCTTCCCCAAGCGGCAAGAGAAATGTCTTTAACTTTGTAAGCCACAAAAGGCATAGTTGCTATACTCATTTATTGTATATTTGTATTTAAAATTTTTGCAAAAATAAGTAATTTGTGAGTCATTTAAAAACATTTGAAACTATTTATGACTTGTTGAATTTTGTAAATAGATGAAAAACAAATAAATAATATTCAACACTGATTTAGATTCTTTTCACGAAACAAATACTTTTATAAATCGAACAAACAGCCTTAAACCATTTTTAGTTAAAATGCCTCTATACAAATCAATAGCTTTTTCGGAAAACACACACATTTTAATTTGGCACATAACCGAAACGGTTGAGGAACTAGCTCACAAATTACAATTGAACGATAACAGCACCAAAAGACTACTTGGAATGAAAGCGGTGTCGCATCAAAAAGGGTTTTTAAGCGTTCGAAAGTTGTTACAAATTGCCGGTTATTCTGATTTTGATTTGTATTACGATCCTTCAGGGAAGCCAAATTTGACTGACGGAAAACACATTTCCATTTCACACTCACATGAGTTTGCAACTATAGTAATTGGTACAACTGTTGGGGGAATAGACATTGAAAAACACAAAGAAAAAACCATTTTGATAGCGGATAAATTTGTTACCGAAAGTGAAAATTTATTTTTAAACAAACAAGATAAATGGGATTATGTGAAACAAATAACAGTAATTTGGGGCGCCAAAGAAGCGGTATTTAAAATTTGTAACGAGCCAGGAATAAGTTTCAAAGAGCATGTATATGTCAATCCTTTTGATAGCTCTGTTTCACAAACAACTGCCTGTTTGGAATTCAAGGATAGTAAAACGGTTTACAATATTTATTACGAAGATTTTGAAGGCTTTTCACTAGTATATGCTTATTCTTAAATGGAAAGGGTACTACAATTATGACTACAATTTACCAAACAATAGTTGAGGCAAAAGCCAAAAAAAGAAAGTTACTAGCTGTACTTTTAGATCCTGACAAAATAAAATGGGATACATTTTCAGTTCTCATTGAAAGAATAAACGAGTCGCCCGCAACACATGTTTTTGTTGGAGGTTCAATAGTGGTAAACAATCAAATTGACGAAATTGTACAAACCTTAAAATTGAAATGTAAGTTGCCTATTGTTTTGTTTCCAGGTAGTACAACCCAAATTTCGCAATTTGCCGATGGGATTTTATTTATAACACTTATATCTGGAAGAAATTCGGATTATTTAATCGACCAACATGTTAAAGCAGCACCCATTTTAAAAAAAACCAAATTAGAAGTAATTTCAACGGGTTATATTTTAGTTGCAAGTGGTCAGCCAACTGCGGTAGAAAAAGTTAGTAAAACAATTCCTATAAAGCGAGATGCTATAGCATTAGCGGTTGCAACAGCACAAGCAGGTGAAATGTTGGGAAACAAGCTAATTTATTTAGAAGCAGGAAGTGGCGCTAATCAAATGGTTCCAATAGAAATGATTGCATCTGTTTCAAAAAACACGACTTTACCTTTACTAGTGGGAGGAGGCATAGTTTCAAAAAGTGAAATTGAAATAGCGTATGAATCGGGTGCAGATTTTGTAATTATTGGTACTGCTTTTGAACGAGATTTTAATTTTTTTAATTCTTAAAGAAAAGTGATTCATTATTTATTTCATCAATATTCAAATTACACAACAATTGCAATTTTTCTTGAAATTACAGCTGTTGTATTTGGTTTACTTAGCGTTTGGTTTGCTAAGAAAGACAATATTTTAGTTTTTCCAACTGGAATAATTAGCACTTTTATTTACGTTTATTTACTTTGGAAATGGGAGCTTTTGGGAGACATGATGATTAATGCTTACTATTTATTGATGAGTGTTTACGGTTGGTTCCTCTGGACTAGGAAAAGAAATAACAAAACGGTTTATCCAATTACGAAAATGACAAAAAAGGAAGTTGTAAAAGCTTTTGTTATTTTTGTATTGACTTTATTATTTGTGGTTTTTATTTACATTTATTTTAATAAATTTACCACTTTGACATCCTATTTAGATACATTTGTTACAGGATTGTTTTTTGTAGGAATGTGGTTGATGGCAAAAAGAAAAATTGAAAATTGGGTACTTTGGATTATAGGAGACTTATTTTCAATACCCATGTATTTTGTAAAAGGGTATACTTTTACAAGTTTACAATACATACTATTTACAATAATTGCTTTTTATGGCTATAAAGAATGGAAAAATATCTTGAACAACAACCCTCATCAATTCTAAAAATTGCTATTGTAGGACCAGAAAGTACTGGTAAAACAACTTTGGCGGAACAATTAGCAATAAAGTTTGATACTGTTTGGGCGCCAGAATTTGCAAGGGATTATTTGCAAAAAAAATGGGATACTTTTCAAACTACTTGCGAACCTGAAGATTTATTACAAATAGCCAAAGGTCAAATTCAGCTGGAAAATGACCGTTTGTGTGTTGCTAATAAAATTCTTTTTTGCGACACAACTCTTTTGGTAACTAAAGTATATTCGGAATATTATTTTAAATACTGCGATCCTATTTTAGATCAGGCAGTAAAAAATAATTTTTACGATCTAGTGTTTTTAACAAATATCGATATTCCTTGGCAAGCAGATGATTTACGCGACAAACCAAATGAAAGAACAGCTATTTTTACAGCATATACAAAAACACTACATCAAAACAACACACCCTATATTGTGCTTTCAGGGAATAAGCAGGAACGTTTGCAAAAAGCAACTCAAATTATTAATGATGTCAAACAAGCAATTGCAATTGGATTAAATGCAAAAGATTTTGTACAATTGTTTTATCATGGAATTACGTTAGATAAACTTGAACAACAACTTCGATTTTTTAAAAAAGGAATACCAAAAACAATTTTGGAAAGACCGGCAATAAAAGAAGATGGTATTTTAGTGTATTCAACAGCGGCATTTAATGAATTTACTGTGCTTTTTGAATCAAAAAAGAACAGTCTAAAACTCAAAAAATTTGTACCAGCATCAGGAGCTGCAAGCAGAATGTTTAAATTTTTAAGTGAATTTTTAATTTCATTTAATTTAGAAAACGATACAATTAACGCCTACATTAACAGAAAAAATGATGCTGAATTAGCCATTTTTATTACTGGAATTGAGAAATTTCCATTTTACAAACAGGTGTTAAAAAAAATTAAAAATGACTTTCCTGATTTTAAAGATTGGAACAGGGATAGGAAAATTCACAAGTTTATTACTTATTTAATTGGGACCGAATTTTTAAATTACACACAATTACCCAAAGGTGTTTTGCCCTTTCATGATTACAATTCTAATATTGTAACCCCTTTAGAAGAACATTTGAAAGAAAGCGCTTACTATGCTGCTTCAAACGGAACGGCAAATTTACATTTTACAGTTTCGGAAGCACATCAACATTTATTTCAAGCTATTATTAATAAAACTAAATATAAATTTGAAGCTGAAAAGCAACTTACTATAAACACTAATTTTTCCTATCAAAGTAAAGCAACTGATACAATTGCTGTTAATCATGACAATACTCCTTTTAGGAACGAAAACGGATGTCTCGTTTTTAGACCCGGAGGTCATGGGGCTTTAATTGAAAATTTAAATGCTTTGGATGCTGATTTGATTTTTATTAAAAACATTGATAATGTAAATCAAAATCAAATTGAAGAAATAGCATTTTATAAAAAAGGACTGGCAGGAATATTATTGAGTATTCAAGAGCAGGTATTTGACTATTTGTATTTTATGCAGAATACAAACATTCAAGAGAGCGATTTGTCCGAGTTGATTCTTTTTGCTCAAAACGCTCTTCATTGTACGCTTGTAGATGATTTTAATAAATACACTTTAGAGAATAAAATCGCCACTTTAGTCACACTATTTAATCGTCCAATTCGAGTTTGTGGTATGGTTTTTAACGAAGGCGAACCCGGAGGTGGTCCATATTGGGTAAAAGATTCAAAAGGGAATGTTTCATTACAAATTGTAGAATCGTCACAAGTTGATTTAAGTAATGAAAACCAAGCAACACTGTTTAACCAAGCAACACATTTTAATCCAGTAGATTTAGTTTGTGGTATAAAAAATTATAAAAACGAAAAATTCAATTTGCTTGATTTTATTGATTTTAACAGTGGTTTAATTGTTTCAAAAAACAGTAATGGACTTCCAATAAAAGGATATGAATTACCAGGTTTATGGAATGGTGCAATGGCAAACTGGATAACTCTTTTTGTTCAAGTCCCCTTACTTACTTTTAATCCAGTTAAAACCGTAAACGATTTATTAAAACCAAATCATCAACAGCATTAAATGGAAATTGACAAAGTTAAATCAGAGATAGTTTATAAAGCCGTAAGAAGTAGTGGTGCAGGAGGTCAAAATGTAAACAAAGTAGCTTCAAAAGTCGTCTTGACTTTCGATGTCGCAAATTCCAAAGGTTTTGATAATACAGAAAAAGAACTTTTACTATTGAAATTAGAAGGCAGATTGACAAACGACAACCTGTTTATTTTAAATTGTGACGAAGAAAGAAGTCAGTTTCGAAATAAGGATTTGGTTACCAAACGTTTTTTTGAGATACTTAAAAAGGCACTATTTGTAGCTAAGAAAAGGAAAACCACCAAGATCCCAAAGTCCGTTATTGTTAAAAGAATTAATGCAAAACGCGCGCATGCAGAAAGAAAAACAAACCGGAAAAAGCCTGATTTTAATAGTTTTTTGCGCGACCAAATGTAAAAGTAATTTAACTAATTGTATTTTCTTGAAAGTAGATTTTTAGCAAATTTTTATCGTAAATTCAATTGTTTTTTGCAATCAAGCAACAAACTAAATTAACGTTGAAATGGAATTCAGCTTATGGATAATTGAAAATCAATTTTAAACTTGTAATAAAATGGGTAGCAACTCTTTTTTAAATATTAAAAAACAAGCCTTTCAAAAACTAAAAAAGAAAATCTTTAAAATTATCCTTCTTAAATCAATATTGCTACCTTTGTAAATCGGAATAAAATCCATTTTAAATGAATAAAGATAGTATCAGAAGAGCAGCATTATTGTATCATGCAAAACCTACTCCAGGTAAAATAAAAGTTGTTCCAACTAAAAAATATGCTACACAACGCGATTTATCACTTGCTTATTCTCCAGGCGTAGCTGAACCTTGTTTGGAAATTGCTAAGGATGTGAATAATGTGTATAAATATACAGCAAAAGGAAATTTAGTTGCCGTAATTACAAACGGAACGGCTGTTTTAGGATTAGGTAACATAGGTCCTGAAGCTTCAAAACCCGTTATGGAAGGTAAAGCATTGTTATTTAAAATTTTTGCAGATATTGATGTTTTTGATATTGAAGTTGATGCAACTGATATTGAAAAATTTGTAGCAACTGTAAAAGCAATAGCCCCTACTTTCGGAGGAATTAACTTGGAAGATATTAAAGCTCCAGAGTCTTTTGAAATAGAAAAACGTTTGGTTGAAGAATTAAATATTCCGGTAATGCACGACGACCAACACGGTACTGCAATCATTTCCTCGGCAGCGCTATTAAACGCTTTAGAACTTGCAAATAAAGATATATCCACTATAAAGTTAGTAGTTTCAGGGGCAGGGTCAGCAGCTTTAGCTTGTTCAAACTTATATGTTTTGCTGGGAGTAAATCCTTTAAATATTACTATGTTTGATAAAGAAGGAATTCTTTCTACCGACAGAACCGACTTGTCAGATTTACAAAAACGCTATTCAAACGGAACTAGCGGTATGTCACTTCATGAGGCTTTAAAAGGCGCAGATGTTTTTTTAGGATTGTCAACAGGTAACATTATGTCAGCAGCAATGCTTTTAGATATGGCTCCAGATCCTATTGTTTTTGCAATGGCAAATCCTACTCCAGAAATTGAATACAATATAGCCGTTGCCACTAGGAAGGATGTAATAATGGCTACCGGACGCTCGGATTATCCCAATCAAGTAAACAATGTTTTGGGTTTTCCTTATATATTTAGAGGTGCTTTAGATGTAAGAGCGACTAAAATTAACGAGGCTATGAAAATGGCTGCCGTTAGAGCATTAGCTGCTTTAGCAAAAGAAAATGTGCCTGAACAAGTAAACATTGCCTATGGCGAAACAAAATTAATTTTCGGAAGAGATTACATTATTCCAAAACCTTTTGACCCACGTTTGATAACGACAGTTGCGCCTGCGGTTGCTAAAGCTGCAATGGATTCTGGCGTAGCATTAAATCCGATTAACGATTGGGAAAAATACCACGAAGAACTTTTAGACCGATTGGGATCAGACAATAAAATGGTTCGATTGTTAATGAATCGTGCCAAAACAGCTCCTAAACGTGTTGTTTTTGCTGAGGCTGATCATTTAGAAGTATTAAAAGCAGCACAAATTGCTTATGAAGAAGGTATTGCAATTCCAATTTTGTTAGGAAGAAAAGAAACTATTTTAGAGTTGAAAACTGAAATTGGTTTTGATGCAGATGTTTTAATTATTGACCCTAAAACAGATGAAGAACACAAAAGAAGGCATCATTATGCTGAACTTTTTTGGAGTCAAAGAATGAGAAGGGGAATATCGTTACTTGATGCTCAAAAATGGATGCGAGAACGAAATTATTTTGCTGCAATGATGGTACAAGAAGGTGAAGCCGATGCTTTAGTTACTGGTTTTTCTAGAAGTTATCCAAATGTAGTAAAACCTATGCTACAACTTATAGGAAAAGCACCTGGAATTTCGTTGGTAGCTACAACCAACATGATGATGACAAATCGAGGTCCCATGTTTCTATCTGACACAGCAATAAATATAAATCCAAGTGCAAATGATTTAGCAAAAATCGCCATAATGACAGCCAAAACGGTTAAAATGTTTGGAATGGAGCCTGTAATTGCTATGGTTTCTTTTTCAAATTTTGGATCTTCGGATAATGAAGGCGCAAGTAAAGTGAGAGATGCAGTAGCTTATTTACACAAGTATTACCCAGATATGATTATTGACGGAGAACTACAAACCGATTTTGCATTAAATCCAGAAATGCTTAAAAATAAATTTCCGTTTTCAAAGTTAGCAGGTAAAAAAGTAAATACGCTAATTTTTCCAAATCTTGACGCTGCAAACATTACTTACAAACTGTTGAAAGAACTTTATAAAGCAGATTCCGTTGGACCTATAATGTTAGGAATGGACAAGCCTGTTCATATTTTTCAATTAGGAGCAAGTGTTGAGGAAATGGTAAATATGGTTGCAGTAGCAGTAGTTGACGCTCAGGAAAAAGACAAAAAAAGTAAGTTAGTCTAAAAAAATGAGTACTAAAAAGCATAAGTGTTTTCATAATCAAAGAAATTTGTTACATTTGAAAACCTAAGAAATAGTTTTATGATAGCGCACATACAAGGAAAATTAGTTGAAAAAACACCTACGGAAGTAATAATAGACTGTAATGGTGTTGGTTATCAAGTAAACATTTCGTTGCATACCTATTCTCTGTTGCCTAGTTCTGATTTTATCAAATTGTTTACATTTTTACAAATAAAGGAAGATTCACATAGTTTGTATGGTTTTGTTGAAAAATCGGAGCGTGAAATATTTAAAATGTTGCTTACTGTTTCCGGAATTGGTGCTAACCTTGCTAGAACCATTCTTTCATCCCTTGATCCCAAACAAATTATACAAGCAATTGCAATTGGCGATGTTGTTACTATTCAATCTATCAAAGGGATAGGTGCTAAAACAGCACAAAGAGTAATACTTGATTTAAAAGAAAAAGTGTTAAAAATATACGATTTAGAAGAAGTTTCTGTATTACAAAACAATACAAATAAAGAAGAAGCGTTATCTGCATTGGAGGTTTTAGGTTTTGTTAGAAAAGCAGCAGAAAAAGTAATTGAAAAAGTACTAAAAGAAAATCCTGACGCCTCAGTAGAAACGATTATAAAACAAGCTTTAAAAATTTTATAATACTTGAAGACAATACATCATTATTCTTATAATTCTATAGTTAAAATCAGTGTTTTTATATTACTGATTTTTTCATGTTTTAACGCAAAAGCTCAGGTCGAACCAACAGAACCTGTTCAGGACACAATTGGTTACAATAAAGGAAAAATAGCCATCAAAAACCCACCTACAGTTGTTGAAGCCTACACCTATGACCCAATTACAGATCGGTACATTTACACCAATACGGTTGGAGGATTTAATGTAAATTACCCTGTAATTTTAACACCTCAAGAATACAAGGATTTAGTAGTAAAAGAATCTGTTCGTAACTATTTCAAAAAGAAGAATGACGTAATTGAAGGTAAAAAGGAAGGAACTACAGAACAAAAAAAGAATTTATTACCCCGTTATTATGTAAATTCAGGATTATTTGAAACTATTTTTGGAAGTAACACAATAGATGTAAAACCAACAGGATTTGTAGAAATAGATTTTGGAATTCGCTATACAAAACAAGACAATCCTTCATTATCACCCAGAAATCGTTCCAGTACAACATTTGATTTTAATCAAAAAATAAGTATGGGACTACAAGGAAAAGTAGGAACTAGATTGGGTGTTAATTTTAACTATGATACCCAATCAACTTTTGCTTTTCAAAATTTATTCAAATTAGAATATACACCTAGCGAAGACGATATTCTACAAAAAATTGAAGTTGGAAATGTAAGTATGCCTTTAAGTGGTTCTTTAATAAAAGGGGCTCAAAGTCTGTTTGGAGTAAAAGCTAAATTGCAATTTGGAAAAACAACAATTACAGGTATTTATTCGGAGCAGAAGTCTAAAACGAAAACAGTAACCTCTCAAGGCGGTGGAACTGTACAAAATTTTGAAATTTACGGATTGGATTATGATTCTGACAGACATTTCTTTTTATCGCAATACTTCAGAAATCGGTACGATAATGCTTTACGAAATTATCCGGTAATTGATAGTAGGGTACAAATAAAACGTATTGAGGTTTGGGTTACCAATAAACAAAATCGAGTAAGTACTACCGAAAATAATTTAAGAAACATTATTGCTTTACAAGATATCGGAGAATCGCAATTAACAGGATTTGCTGATAATTTAATTGTGGGTGATAATACTATAAATTTTTATACAGGTGGTGCATTTTTTGGAGCAACATTGCCAGACACGCCAAGTAAAAACAGTAATAATAAATTTGACCCAGCTTTAATTACAGCGGGTGGTGGAATTTTAAATGCTAGCATTCGTGAAGTTGCTACAATCGATAATGGTTTTTCGAATTTTGCAGCGGGACACAAACCAACAGAAGGAAGAGATTATGCTAAACTTGAAAATGCTAGAAAGCTAACTTCAAATGAATACTCTTTTAACCCTCAATTAGGTTATATTTCCCTCCAACAAAGACTAGCCAATGATGAGGTTTTGGCAGTAGCATATCAATATACTGTTGGCGATGAGGTTTTTCAAGTTGGGGAATTTGCGAATGATGGTGTAAGTTCAACTCAAATTACTACACCAACACCAGGAACACCAAGTATTCCGGTTACTCAAAGTTTGGTTTTAAAAATGCTTAAAAGTAGTTTAACCAATGTAAATCAACCGGTATGGAATTTAATGATGAAAAACGTGTATCAAATTCCAGGTGCGTTTCAGTTAAACCAACAAGATTTTAAGTTTAATATTGTATATACAGACCCGTCTCCTTTAAATTATATTATTCAAGCGCCAGCTTCAGGAATTCATCCAGCTTTACCGTTACCATCAGATGTAGAGCAGAAACCTTTGTTGAAAGTTTTTAATATAGATAAATTAAATTCTTCAAATGACCCCCAAGATGGTGGCGATGGATTTTTTGATTTTATTCCAGGTTTAACGGTAGACCCTCAATACGGTAGAATTATATTTACTACAGTTGAACCATTTGGAAAGCACCTATTTGAAAAATTAAGAAATAGTGCTACAGAAGATTACAATGAAATGACTGGAAGTACTTTTTCCACAAATTCATTCAATGCCAACCAAGTAAAATACGTTTACAGAAGTATGTACCGTTCTTCTCAAACGGCTGCTTTACAAGATAGCGAGAAAAACAAATTCATGTTAAAAGGGAAATTCAAATCAACTGGTGGCGATGGAATTCCATTAGGTGCGGTAAATGTCCCTAAAGGTTCAGTAGTTGTAACTGCTGGAGGAAGAGCACTTGTAGAAGGAATTGATTACACGGTAAACTACCAACAAGGAAGGGTACAAATATTAGATCCCTCTTTGCAAGCCTCAAACACTCCTATACAAGTTTCAGTAGAAAACAATTCGGTTTTTGGACAGCAAACCAGACGTTTTATGGGATTAAACATAGAACATAAGTTTTCTGATAAATTTTTAATAGGAGCTACCTTGCTAAAAATGACCGAAAAACCGTTTACCCAAAAATCTAATTACGGACAAGAATCTGTTAATAATACCATTTTTGGTTTCAACACTAATTTTTCTACAGAAGTTCCTTTTTTGACAAGAATGGTTAATAAATTACCAAATTTAGATACTGATGTTCCCTCAAATTTTAATTTTAAAGGAGAAGTTGCATTTTTAAAACCAGACACCCCAACTGGTGATAAATTTAATGGAGAATCAACAATCTATATTGACAATTTTGAAGGGTCACAGAGTGCAATTGATATGCGATCAGCTTTGTCTTGGACGCTTTCGAGTGTGCCAAAATGGGAAGGGACAAATGAATATCAAGATTTTGGAGCAAGTTATGATAATGCAATTGATTATGGATTTAAAAGAGCTAGAATAAATTGGTATTCCATAGATCCTACTTTTTATTCAGACAATGTTACTGGAAACCAAGATGATATTTCTTTTAATAAATCTAGAAGAATTTATAGTACAGAATTATTTCCAAATACAGATATTGTTCAAGGGCAATCTACAGTTGTAAATACTTTAGATTTATCCTATTATCCAAAAGAAAGAGGGCCTTATAATTTCAATCCAGCTGCTGCTGCCACAAATATTCTTCCAAATCCAACATCTAATTTTGGAGGAATAATGCGTTCTTTAAGTTCAACAAATTTTGAACAAAGTAATGTGGAATACATTCAATTTTGGGTTTTAGATCCGTATGTAGATCCTGCGGTTTCGGGGCAACCTACAATTGCTACAAATACAGGAAAGTTGTATTTTAATTTAGGTGAAATTTCGGAAGATGTTTTAAAGGATGGTAAAAAACAATACGAAAATGGTTTACCATCAGCAGATAACAACCAACCAACTTCACCTTCAGTTTGGGGAAAAGTACCTGCTTCACAGTCGTTAATTTATACTTTTGATAGTGTTGAAGGTAATAGAACGCTTCAAGATGTTGGTTTAGACGGTTTAAACGATGCTCAAGAGGCACAGACGTTTACTAATTTTGCAGGACAAGCAGACCCTGCTGCAGATAATTACCAATATTTTTTAAGTGCTACGGGTGATGTTTTACAGCGCTATAAAAATTATAATAATGTTCAAGCAAATTCACCTGTTGCGGTAACTAATAACAATCGAGGGAATTCAACATTACCAGATGTTGAAGATATCAATAGAGACAATACTATGAATACGATAAATGCGTATTATGAGTATAGCATTGATATAGATCCTATAAAAATGCATATTGGAAACAAATATGTTGTTGATGAAAAAACAGTACCTGGAATTAATTTACCAAATGGTAATACAACAACAGCACATTGGGTACAATATAAAATTCCAATTTCGGTGCCAGAACGCAATGTCGGAGGGATTTCAGATTTTAGATCTATTCGGTTTATGAGAATGTTTATGACAGGATTTTCAAATGACATCACTGTCCGTTTTGGGTCTTTAGATTTGATTAGAGCAGAATGGAGACGTTATACCAATACATTAGATGCAAACACTCCAATTGATATTGATCCATCTGATGACCATACCAATTTAGATATTTTAACTGTTGATGTTCAAGAAAACTCTAATCGTGTTCCTATTCCTTATGTATCACCACCAGGAGTAGTTAGAGAACAATTATATAGTGGTAACACAATTGTAAGACAAAATGAAAAAGCGCTATCATTACGTGTAACAGATCAAGGGTTAGAACCAAAAGATTCTCGTGGAGTATTTAAAAATATTAGTGTTGACATGCGACAATACAAACATTTAAGAATGTTTTTACATGCCGAATCATTATATAATGATCCTGCTACTTTACTTAATGATGAAATGGTTGGATTTATAAGATTTGGAAATGATTTTACACAAAATTATTATCAAGTTGAGTTGCCATTAAAAGTAACTGATCCAACAGCAACGTCAGCAGATGCAATTTGGCCCGAATCCAATCAAATAGAGCTTTCACTTTCTTTGTTGACCAAGCTTAAAATACTTGCAATGAGTAACGCCATAACACCTGATATTAATGGAGTTCGGTTTTTAAATGAAGACGACCCAAGAATGGATCCTAGTTTAGCTGGAAAGATTAATAAGCTTACTTTGGGTATAAAAGGTAATCCAAACTTTGGTTTGGTAAGAACCTTAATGGTGGGAGTAAAAAACAAATCTACAGGAAGAATTAAAGGAGAGGTTTGGTTTAACGAACTTAGAATGGCTGGAATTGATAATAAAGGCGGGATGGCTGCGCTTGTAACAATGGATTCTAATGCTGCGGATTTCGCAACAGTATCCGCTACGGGTAAAATGAGTACAGTAGGCTTTGGGGCACTTGAGCAAGGTACTAACGAACGTTCTAGAGAGGATTTACAGTTGTATGATATAGTAACTAATTTAAGTTTAGGAAAATTAATGCCTAAAAAATGGGGAATAAATTTGCCTTTTAATTATGGAGTAGCAGAACAAGTAATTACACCAAAATACGATCCGTTTAATCAAGATATTGAGTTGAAACAATTAATTGATGTAACCCCAAATCAAGCGGATAAGAATAATATATTAGATAGAGCAATTGATTATACAAAGCGTAGAAGCATTAATTTTATTGGTGTTAGAAAAGATAGACCAAGTGAAAAAAAACCTCATTTATATGATCCAGAAAACTTAACACTTTCGTATTCTTATAATGAAACAAATCATCATGATTTTGAAATTGAAAAATTAACAGATCAACAAGTTAAAACATCTGTTGATTATACTTTTTCTTTTCAACCAAAAGCAGTTGAGCCTTTAAAAACATCTAAATTTTTCAAGAAAAGTAGTTATTGGAAAATGTTGAGCGATTTTAATTTTAACTACATGCCGTCAACTATAAATTTTAGTACAAATATAAACAGACAATATAACAAACAACAATTTAGACAAGTTGATGTTGAAGGTTTGGGACTTGATCCGTTGTACAGAAGAAATTATATGTTTAATTATCAATATGGTTTTAATTACAATCTAACCAAAACGTTAAAGTTAAACTTTACAGCTTCTTCCAATAACATTGTTCGAAATTATTTAAACGATCAAAATGTACCCGATCAATCCAATACAATTTGGACAGATTATTGGAATATAGGAGAGCCCAACCAACACAATCAACAGTTAGTACTTAATTATGAATTACCAATAAACAAACTCCCTTTCCTTAGTTTTGTAAAAGCGAATTACACTTATACAGGTAATTATTCTTGGCAAAGAGCCTCGCAAGCATTATCAGCTTTTACCGCAGACGATGGAATTACATATAACTTAGGAAACTCAATTCAAAACTCTGCAGCTCATAAGTTGAATGGAACTTTAGGAATGGATTCATTTTATAAATATATTGGATTAATTAAAAAACCTAAAACAACTCCAAAGCCACAAGCAAACAAACTTCCGCCAAAGCCAGGAGAAAAAATTCAAAACACAACTGTTCAACCTGTAAATGATGGCAGTCTTTTTATGAATGGTTTAGTAGGAATTGCATCAAGTATTAAAACAATACAGGTTGATTACACTCAAAACAGTGGAACGGTATTGCCGGGCTATTTACCAGGGCTAGGATTTTTAGGTTCGTCAAGACCTTCATTAGGATTTGTTTTTGGTTCACAAGATGATGTTCGTTATGAAGCAGCTAAAAACGGCTGGTTAACAAATTATCCAAATTTCAACCAAAACTTTACCAGAGTTACAACTAAAACTTTAAACATTACTACCAATATTGAATTGTTTCCAGATCTTAAAATAGATTTATTAGCAAATAGAACCTATTCTGAAAACTATTCAGAACAATACGATGTTACAAATGGAATTTACAATTCTCGTTCACCGTATACATCTGGTAATTTTGCTATTTCAACATCAATGCTCAAAACTGCTTTTAAAACAGACGACCCTGTTACTTCAAGTGCTTTTAATGATTTTAGAGCCAACAGAATTATTATAGCCAATAGACTTGCAACAGACCGAGGAATAGACATTACTAATCCATCTAATTTAGATGCAGAAGGCTATCCTTTAGGTTTTAGCAAGAATAGTCAGGCTGTACTTTTACCTTCCTTATTAGCTGCTTATACAGGATTGGTAGGCTCATCAAGAGGAACAGAAGCCAAAAACATTTCACTTGAAGCGTTTAGAAGTATTCCAATTCCAGGTTGGAATGTAAAATATACAGGATTGATGCGTTATAGCTTCTTTAAAGATAATTTCAAACGATTTTCGTTGCAGCATGCATATAAAGCATCGTATACTATCAACTCTTTCCGTTCCAATTTAGATTATAATTTGAATCCAGATGGAAAAGATTTAGGAGGTAATTATTACAATAAAACTCTGATATCAAATGTTAATTTAGTGGAACAATTTAGCCCGTTAGTTCGATTGGATTTTGAAACAAAAGGTGCTTTTAAAATTTTAACTGAAATGAAAAAAGACAGAGCATTATCAATGAGTTTTGATAATAATCTTTTAACAGAAGTAAAGGGCTACGAGTATATTGTTGGTTTTGGTTATCGAATAAAAGATGTAACAATAACCTCTTCATTAGCTGATAATGCAACTGGGGTTATAAAAAGCGATGTAAACATTAAGATAGATTTTTCATTACGCGATACACAAACCATTGTTAGGCATTTGGACTATGACAACAATCAATTGGCTGGAGGTCAAAAAATGTGGTCTGCCAAATTAACAACAGATTATGCGTTTAGTAAATACTTAACAGGTATGTTCTTTTACGATCACTCTTTTACAAAAGCAGTAATTTCAACTTCTTATCCAATGACTAATATCAGATGTGGCTTTACATTACGCTATAGTTTCGGAAATTAAAATAATTAATAATAACAATCATAAAAAACAAAAAAATGAATATTCCAGCAAATTTAAAATACACAAAAGACCACGAATGGGTTAGTGTTGAAGGAGAAATTGCAACAGTAGGTATTACAGATTTTGCTCAAAAAGAGCTCGGTGATATAGTATATGTTGAAGTAGAAACTTTAGATCAAACGTTAGAAAAAGACGAAGTTTTTGGCACGGTAGAAGCAGTTAAAACGGTATCTGATTTATTCTTACCTTTGTCAGGTGAAATTATTGAATTTAACGAAGAGTTGGTTCAAAATCCAGAAGCTGTAAACACGGATCCTTATGGAAAAGGGTGGATGGTAAAAGTAAAAATAGCTGATACTAGCGAGATAGCTGAATTGTTAACAGATGAGTCATACAAAAATCTTATTGGAGCGTAAAAGAGCCAACTTTTGGTTAGCTTTTTTATGGACACTATTTATAACTGTTCTCAGTTTAATAAATTCGTCATCTTTACCGGATGTTTCTATTTCAAATATTGACAAACTTGTTCATGCAATATTCTTTTTTATTTTAACAATAGTTTGGTTTTTGTTTTTTAAATCAACTAGAAAGAAAAAAATATTTGTTGACGCAATTTCAAGATCTATCATTTTAGCAGCTTTTTTGGGTGTATGTATAGAAATTGCACAAGAGTTTCTAACAGAAGATAGAACTGGCGATTTGATGGATATTGTGGCGGATTTGTTTGGTACAGTAATTGCAATTCCCACTTGTTATTTATATTACAATAGGTATTTAAAAGTTAAAGAAATTACCAAAAACAGAAGAATAAGAAATTTTACTATTGAAAAAGAGTAACAAAAAAAGCAGCATTAGCTGCTTTTTTTGTTAAAGTACCATATCAGCAAAGGGAAGTAAAGTAGAAAATCCTTTTGATTCAAAATAGGCCTTTGGATTTTCTTTTGATACCACAAGTACAAAATCGCCGCCCCAAGCCCCGAGACTTTTAACTATTCCTTTGAAGTCAGAAAAGTAAGCTTCTTTTACGGTTTGAACTTCTAAAATTTTACTTAAAAGAACTTCGTGTTTTTCCAAAAGTAATGCAAAATCAGTGACGTTTTGAGTTTGTACGATTTGAGAAGTCAATTGGTTTATTGCACTAATGTTTTGACCAACTTTTACTTGTTTGTTTAAATAATGAGTAATAGCTGTTTTACTACTTTGTTTTTGATTTAAATATAAAAAATAAAGTTGTTCACTAAATATTGGATTAAAATTTACTTGTTCAATATAGGGGATATTGTTTAGTAGTTGATATAAAATAGGAGTATTGTTTTTAGCACATGCAATGTCATATCCACTTCCTCCAAAACTATTTTTTAAAAGTAAAAAAGGATCCACATTTGCCCATTGAGCAATATTGTTAATCAAGGTTGAAGACGTTCCTAATCCCCAATTTTTAGGAAAAGTTAATTGAGTTGTTACTTTGAAACCGTTACTTTTTGTTATAAAAGTGGGGTTTAACAAATAGGCTTCGTGCATTATTTCTACTAAAGTGTTTTTAATTGTATGAGATTCTGGAAAACGTTCTTTATGAATTAAAGTAGAAAATGGGAGTGTTTCTTCAAACCAAATTGTACCGTCTGAATTGTAACTTATCCATTCCAAACTCCAACTTTCTAGTACAGGCTCAACAGTTAGATATTGTCCAAATTTTGTTGGAATTGCCAATGCTTTAGCCCCGTCTAAAACAACATACTCACCTGTAATCAATAATTTTCCATTACTGTAAAAGGTTGCTTTCATAAAACAATAAAAATTAGTTTCTTAATGATTCAATATACGAAACCACAGCAGCATGAGAAACGGTATGGTTTTTAAAATGTTTTTTAACACTATTTCGCTCATCGGAAGTAGCTTCAAATTGATTTAAAATATTATTCAAGTGCATTTTCATGTGGCCTGCTTGAATACCAGTAGTAGTTAAAGAACGAATTGCCGCAAAATTTTGAGCTAAACCGGCTACTGCTACCACCTCCATTAATTCTTGTCCAGTTGGTTGTTCTAAAAGTTCTAGCGCCAATTTAACTAATGGATGTAAAGATGTTAAACCACCTACAGTTCCTAATGCTAAAGGAATTTCTAGCCAAAAGTAGAATATACCGTTTTCAATTTTAGCATGCGACAAACTGCTGTATTGTCCAGTTCTAGAAGCATACGCATGAACTCCTGCTTCAACAGCTCTAAAGTCGTTTCCTGTTGCTACAACTACTGCATCTACGCCATTCATGATGCCTTTATTGTGTGTAACAGCTCTAAATGGTTCCACCTCTGCTATACGAATTGCTTGTACAAATTTTGCGGCAAATTCTTCTGGACTGTCTATATTTTTGTCGGCTAATTCTGAAACTAAGCAAGAAACTTCAGCTCTAACAAGGCAGTTGGGAACATAGTTAGAAAGTATACTCATTACAACTTGAATGTTTTTTTCAGTAGTTGAAAAAGGAGCATATTCCATTGCTTCTTCTTGTAATGTTTTTGAAAATTGTTCCAAACAAGAGTTGATAAAATTAGCACCCATGCTGTCTTTTGTGTCAAAAGTTACATGCAATTGAAAATAATTAGGAAGCAAAGCAGTTTGGTTTTTCAATTCCATGTTTAAAATACCACCACCTCTTTTTTGCATGTTTTTGGTAATAGCTTCTGTAGCTTTTATAAAAACCGACTTCTTTTCTTCAAAAAAAGCAGTTAGCTTTTCAGCCTCTCCATCAAACATAAAGTGTACTTGCCCTATTTTTTCAGTTGACAAAACGGTAGTTTTAAACCCTCCTCTAGTGGACCAAAATTTCGCTGCTTTTGATGCGGCAGCCACCACCGAACTTTCTTCAATTGCCATTGGAATTGTTTTGTAGTTTCCATTGATTAAAAAATTGGGGGCAATTCCAAAAGGCAAATAGAAATTTGACACAGTATTTTCAATAAACTCGTCATGTAATTGTTGGAGTTGGACGTCTTGATTCCAATATTGCTTTAAAACTGTTTTAGCAACTTCAGGATTAGAAAAATAAGTGGAGGCAATCCAATTGATTTTTGCTTCTTTGGATAATTTAGAAAATCCGGCAACTGCTGTAACCATAATATAAAATTTGAGTCAATTTAAACGCAAAGATACGCTTTAGCACTCATTTTTACTATTTGTTTCTATTTCTTAGAGGTTAAGAAAAAATCACAAACAGAAAGTCAAAAGTTTAAATCTAATTGCGCTTGTCTTCGCCCCAAAGAAGTTTTTTACGAAGCGTTTTTAAAAATGTCTCTTCTTGAATTTCAATCATGTTGATTTGAAACGGTGTTTTCTGAATGGTTAAGGTTGTTTCCTGATCAATGGTGGCAATCCTTGAATCCAACGAAACTAAAAATTGTTTTTCTCTGCCCGTTACACGAAGTTTAATTTCCGTATCGTCGGTTATAACCAATGGACGGGCGTTTAGGTTATGAGGAGCAATAGGCGTAATGACTAAACTTTTAACATTTGGCGTTAAAACAGGGCCGCCACAGCTCAAGGAATAACCCGTAGATCCCGTAGGAGTTGCTATTATTAAACCATCTGCCCAATAGGAATTTAGATATTCTCCATCCAAAATGGTTTCAATAGTAATCATTGAGGTGGTATCTTTTCTGCTAACAGATATTTCATTTAATGCAAAATTTAAATTTTCTATTTCAGCATTAGGAGTTGAACAGACTAAACTTAATAACGTCCGTTTAGAAATGGTGTATTTTTTTTCTAAAACTAATTGTAGAAATTCGGCAATATTATCTTGTTGAACAGATGCTAAAAAGCCCAATCTACCTGCGTTGATTCCTAGAATTGGAATTCCAGAATCCCTTACAAAAGTAGCGGCTCTTAAAATCGTTCCATCGCCACCAATACTTAAAAACAAATCAAAACTTTGGTCTAATTCTATGTGCGAACTGAAGGTTTTGTAGTCTTTTTGTACAATTGCTTCTTGATATAAAATGGTTAAAAAATGAGCTTCAATAACCAATTCTATTTGGTTTGCATTAAAAAACATGAAAATATCTCGAATGATTGGGCGGGTGTCGTTTTGATAATATTGTCCAAAAATAGCTACTTTCATTTTGATTACAAGTTTAAGTATTTGGTTAAATAGTCCGATCGTTCTTTTAAATTGATCAGGTAATTGTCCTCATCGTGTTCTGAAATTATTTCGTAATTGTAACGTCTAAATGTTTGAATGATGGCGTTCATTTCTCCTAAACTAATTTTTAAAGTAATTTGAATGGAATCCACATCCGTATCCGAAACAAAAACGCCTAATAGTTTTGCGTTATTGCTTTCAACAATTTGTACAATTTGGCTAAGCGAATAATCTATTATTGGTTTTTTAATAATTACGACAGTACCTTGTTCTTTTAAAAATGGGGTTTCATTAAAAAATTTAAAAATAGACTCTAATTCATAGTAACCTAAATACTCGTTTTCTTGGTTTAAAACCGGAACGGTATTGGTATTGTTTCGAGCAAAAACCTCTAAAACATCAAGCCAATTCATTGTGTTTCTAGCAAAAAAACCTTCTAAAGTGTATCGGTATTCAAGTAAGGTTTTGTCAGTATCAAAATTTTCGGCATCTTCTTTTGCCAAACTGCCCAAATAAATACCGGAATCCAAAACGGGAAAATGCGAAAAAGTAACTTCTTCAAAAAATTCCTGAACTTCCAAAACAGTATCCGACGCTTTAAGCGTCTTGTAATCATTGGAAATAAAGTTGGAAATACTAGCAATCATATAGCTTTTTTTTACTGTTGCAAAATAATCAAATTTATACAAATACTCCTACGTTTAACTTTGTATTTTTGCACTACTAATTTTCTAACCTACTTTTAAAGCGGTATTCAAATGACAAAGCTAAGTGTAAATATAAATAAAATTGCAACACTCCGAAATGCTCGTGGTGGTAATGTTCCTAATTTGTTAACTGTAGCATACGATTTGCAAAAATTTGGAGCACAAGGAATCACCATACATCCTCGCCCAGACGAACGCCACATTCGCTTTCAAGATGCACGCGATTTGAAAGCGGTAGTACATACCGAATTTAACATTGAAGGTAATCCGCAACACCAATTTATTGATTTGGTTTTGGAATGCAAACCAACACAAGTAACTTTAGTTCCCGACGCAATTGGCGCTATCACGTCCTCGGCAGGATGGGACACTATTAAAAACCGTTCCTTTTTAAAAGAAGTTATACAAGAAATGCAGCGCAATGGCATTAGAACTTCCATTTTTGTTGACCCTCAAATTGACATGATTGAAGGAGCTAAAGCCGCAGGAACCGATAGGATTGAATTGTACACAGAAGCCTTTGCGCATCAATACAGTTTAGGCAATGTAAATGCCATAGCTCCCTACATAACTGCGGCACAAGTGGCAACCGACTTACAACTAGGAATAAACGCTGGTCACGATTTGAGTTTAGACAACATCCAGTTTTTTAAACAAAACCTACCCAATTTACTTGAAGTATCCATTGGACATGCTTTAATTTCCGAAGCCTTGTATTTAGGCTTGGACAACGTAGTAAACATGTATTTAAACAAATTGAAATAAGCCAAACACCAACAAAAAATATGTTGTATTCAAAAATAGAAGGAACCGGAAAACCTTTGCTCATCCTTCACGGATTTTTAGGCATGTCTGACAATTGGAAAACTTTGGCATTACACTATGTGGCGGCGGGCTTTCAAACCCATTGCTTGGATCTAAGAAACCACGGTCGTAGTTTTCATTCCGACGAATTTAGCTATGAAGTAATGGCACAAGATGTACTTCAGTACTGCTCGTTGCATCAGCTTCAAAAGTGCAACATAATTGGTCATTCAATGGGTGGAAAAATAGCTATGTTGCTAGCCACTTCTCATCCAAATTTGTTTGAAAAAGTAGTAATTGCCGACATTGGCACAAAGTATTACGCGCCCCACCATCAAGCCATTTTAACCGGACTAAACGCAGTTGATTTTTCCCTTCAGCCTTCCCGAAATGAGGTCGAATCCGTATTGGCCACCTATGTTCCCGATTTTGGAACCCGTCAGTTTTTAATGAAAAGCCTCTATTGGAAAACGCCCAATCAGCTGTCCTTCCGCTTTAACTTAGCGGTTTTTACTGCTAAAATAGACCAAATTGGCGAAGCACTTCCCGAAAACGCAGTGTGTACTTTACCCACGTTATTCCTTAGGGGCGGCAATTCAAATTACCTACTTGCTTCAGATATAGCAGCCATACAACAACACTTTCCTAAAGCACAATTTGAAACCATTCCAAACGTTGGACATTGGCTCCATGCCGAAAATCCAACCGCATTTTTAGAACATACACTCTTGTTTTTACAACAAGCCTAGTCGTAAATTCCACATCCAATGAAAGTACTGCTCCGAATTCTAGTTACCGCCGTTTTAGTTTTACTTATTGCACGAAACATGCAAGGTGTTGTCCTTCAAAACGGCATTCAAACCTCCTTCATAGTAGCCGTTGTGTTAGGACTGTTGAACCTCATTGTAAAACCAGTTTTGATACTCCTAACACTACCCGTAACCCTTGTTACATTAGGATTGTTTTTGTTAGTCATCAACGCAGGAATCATTTTGCTATCTACCAAACTAGTTTCTGGTTTTCATGTCGATTCCTTTGGTACAGCACTGCTTTTCAGCATCATTTTGTCTGTTTCCCAATCCCTACTGTTCCGCCTTTTAAATGAAAGTAAGGAATAGCAGGTTAGAGTAGGAGGTGTTCGCTTATCCTGTAACTCACAATTCACAATTCAAAAATCCCTACTTATAGTGAATAAGCCCCAAATAGTGTCTTACTTTTTGGGTCATGCTCATTTCCGCTTTGTAGCATGGGTTTTTGCAATGGCAAGTAGTACATAAAAGCGCGTTACTTGCCTTCTCATCTAGCTGGTCGAGACATAAAAGCACGTTACTTGCTTGCTCATCTAGCTGGATGAGACATAAAAGCATAGTATTTTTAGGAATAGCAGGAGCAAATGGATAGGACTATGCTACTGGCATCTATACCATTTTGGTTTGGCAAGGGGTGAACACTAAAACCGTTCGTTTGGTTAAAAACTAGACTTAAAGTTATGAGTTTTGAGTTTTAAAATTTTTGTTGCAGCTCTTTGGTATGTTTCAAACTCCTAATTCAAAACTAAAAACTCCAAACTCAAAAAAAACCCTTTCATTCCTTAATGGAGTTGAAAGGGATTTTTTTGTTTGTAATTAAAAGAGGTGATTTCTTTGATTTATTAAAACTCCTTCTTTCAATAAAATTGCTTTACATTTAACCGGAATAGATATGGCTTTAAAAATACCGTTCTCGTAAACTTAATTTCATGATACTACTTTTCCTTTTGTTTTCTGTATTAAATACGACAAAAAAAGTCCGAATAGGTTTAAATAATGTCCTAATTGGCTATTATTTGATATGGGTTTCAGTATAGATTTGTATTTGAATAATATAATTGTCCCAATTTATAGAAAATCATACCCCTTAATGGTTACAAATAAAAATAATGCTTACATAAAAGAATCTCTTTTTTCATCTAAGGATGGTTTTTTTGAATTGCCTTATTTTTCGAACTCACCCCAACTTATGTTGGATTCCATCGTGAATTTGCCCGTAGCCACACATACCTTATACAAACAAAAAGTACATACCGAAAATGACTTTTTTGATGGGAATATGAACTATTTAGAGATTGAAGAAGGGCTTTGGGTTATGTCGTATAACTTTGATGTAAAACAAAACATTATTGCAAATGCAATTTATGACGATCATAATGAGAGTGAATATTACTATCTTTCTTTTTCGGTTTTTCATTATGAATTTCCAGTTAAATCGATAGAAAAGAACATTGTTTTAAAAAGTAAATGCTGGACATTGTATAAACCCAAAACAAAAGTTTCCATGTATTTTTACAAGAATACTTCGGGACGCTTTATTAATATTGTATTTAATAAAAAATGGGCTCAAGATAATATAAGCAAACTATTTCCAGAATTGGACTCTTTTTTTACTTCTAAAACGGGCTATTTAACTTGGCTTGACCAAGTGCCATCAGAAGATAGTCTTTTTGAAAAAATTTATAAACGGATGGAACAAATTCCTGTTGGAATAGAGAATGTGAAAGAGGATATTCTGCAGTTACAAAACAATTTTTTTTCAACAGTAATACAAGACAACCGCCTACAAAGTTATGCTGCTTTGAGTATTTTTGATTACTCTAGTGCCGCTAAAGCAGAACGTATGCTGCTTCATCATTTGAATTTACCTTTTATAGGCATCAATAAAATTGCTAAAGAACTTCATATAGCGCCAACAAAACTCAAAATTATTTTCAAATCGGTTTTTGGGTTAACTATTCTTCAGTACCACAAAGAAAAAAACATGCTACTCGCCCATCAATTGGTTAAAAACAGTCATTTAAAAATAAGTAATATTGCACAAATGACGGGCTATGAATCTGCAAGTAAGTTTTCATCGGCTTTTAAAAAACGATTTGGTAGCTTACCTTCTGTTTTTAGAAATAATCAATAAATAGGTCTTAGAAGAGGAATTAAATGTCTTAATGGGCTAATGAAATGCCTTAATGGGTTGTAAGCGGTACATCTTGAAAGTTATTTTTGTAACAACAATAATCTAACTTTTGAAATGTATGAAAAAAATTATTCTTTTACTGCTGTTTGCAGTTTTGGGTCAGCAGCAGTTGCAGGCACAACAAACGGTTGCCTTAGCAACTGATAACTCAACTTCTGGAAATAGTAGAGCGCCAATAGGCACTAGACTCTGTTGTCGATCGGTCTATATTATTACACAAAGCGAGATGCTAGCTAGCGGTTTTGTAGCAGGAGATGTGCTAAGTGAAATTGGATTTACTTATACAGTAGCTCAAAATATCCCTACAACAAGTACTACGTTTGGGCTTTATATGCAAAACAGTTCCGACGCTACCTATTTAAAAACTACTGATTGGGATACATCAATAGCAGGAATGACTCAGGTTCGGAATACTAATATTACTATTCCAGCAGCAACGGGTATTTTTACAATACCTTTTTCTGGTTCAAACACATTTACTTATACGGGTGGTAGTATATATGTTGCTTTTGATTATCAAAACACAGGTACAAAAGCGACTACTGGCAATATTGTATCTTGTAACACCCTACTAACTGGAGGAATTAAAACGTATCAATCAAACATTACGGTTGGTACTACTCTATCAATCTCAAATTTCAGACCTGAAACTTATTTTACAAAAAGTTGTGTTTCAACAATAACTCCAACATTTACGGCCGTATCGCCTATTACATCTGGTAGTAATTTATCGGCATTGCCTACCACTTCTAATAACAATATAACAGGAACATGGTCGCCCGCATTAAACAATACAGCAACAACTACTTATACTTTTACACCAGCGGCTGGGCAATGTGCTATAACGACAACTATGACCATTACGGTAACGCAACCCGCTTCTTCATTACATTTTAGCCAAACTAACAATATGGTTGCTTTGGGACAAACACTTGGAAATTTCGGAACTGGCGATTTTGCTGTTGAAATGAAAGTAAAAACGCAGCTAAGCGGATATTTGTTAGCCAAGCGAAGTTTTTGTGATGCTGACAACTTTTTGAGCATTAGTATTAGCCCTGAAGGTAAAATATTTGTGGAGACGTATAATTTTGCTATAGCAAACAATTATATTTTTGGTACAACAACAGTAACAGACAATTCTTGGCATCAAATAGCGGTTACAAGAACTTCTGGATATTTAAAACTCTATGTAGATGGGGTTTTGGATACCACTAGTGCTACAAACCCAATTGTTGATCTCAATAACAATTATACGATACATTTAGGAGGTGCCCCTTGCGATAATTTTAATGGTAATGCATCTAATTATTTTAACGGAAACATGGACGAAGTTCGTTTCTGGAACCGAAGTTTGACTCAAGGTGAAATTCAAAATAATATGAATTGCGAAGTACAAAGTACAGGTAATGGACTATTGGCAAATTACCATTTTAATCAAGGTAACGTGAACGCAAATAATTCAGGCGTTGCAACACTTACAGACAGCAGTGGTAATAATAATACAGGAACTTTAGTTAATTTTGATTTAACAGGTACAACTTCCAATTGGAGCAATGCTGCAGCCGTTACCTCTGGCGTGGCTTGTGCACCATATTTTGTACAATACACTACTATTCCAGATGCTAACTTTGAGCAAGCCTTGTTTGACTTAGGTATTGATACCATTAACGGTGATCATCAAGTGTTAACTTCAGCTATTAGTGGAATAACAAGTTTGGATGTCAGTACTAAAAACATAACTAATTTAACAGGTATAAAAGATTTTACTTCTTTAACTGAATTATTTTGTTATGGCAATCAACTAACTACTTTAGATGTTCGCAATATGACGGCATTAAGTACTTTGTATTGTAGTAATAACCAGTTGACTAGCCTTAATGTTGGTGGCGATGTTAGTTTAACAACGCTTGGTTGCCATGTGAATCAATTAACAACTTTGCAACTAAGTGGATTAACATCGTTAACTACTTTATATTCTCAAAATAATCAGCTAAGTAATCTTAATTTTTCAGGATTGTCTGCATTACATTATGTAGCTTGTAACGCCAATTTGCTTTCTGAATTAGATTTTAGTGTAATTCCGCAATTGACAGAATTGCATTGCGACGAAAACCATTTATTGACATCTTTAAATCTTAGTGGCTTGTCCAATGCTGCTTTTGTAGCTTGTCATAATAACATAAGCTTAACGTGTATAACTACCTCCGACCCAAATACTGCTGCTTTTAATTCAAATTGGGTTAAAGACGCTATGGCAAATTATTCTACCAATTGTGGTGTAACCTCAAAAGTAAAAGCCAACCAATGTGGTACAACTCTAACAAGTTTGGATCAAAACATCAATGCTGATTATGTAGCAGGTTATGAACAATATCGTTTTGAGGTTACCAATGGTGCAACAGTTAACACGGTTGATGTGAATAAATACAACTTTTGTTTAACAAAAACGCCTGGAATTACTTACGGCACTACGTATGGTGTACGTGTGGCAGTAAAATTGGGTGGTACTTGGGGTGCTTATGGTGCTTCTTGTAACGTTACAACTCCAACACTTGCTAGCAATACAGTGCTTACAACAAACGTGCATCCTAACTTTTGTGGTGTTACTTTAGCCGCTTTAGATACTAAAATTCCTGCAAAACCAGTTTTTAATGCTCAAGGCTATCGTTTTGAAATTACCACGGGTGGTGTAACAACCGTTTTTGATTCGGCGTCTTATATTTTTAAATTGTCGCAAGCAGGTGTAGTGGTGGAATACGGCATGACGTATACTATTAGAGTTGCTGCTTTAGTCAATGGTGTGTATGGCGATTATGGTGCTTCTTGTTCTGTTGCAACTCCTGTTTTAGCTACAAGTAGCGTACCAACGACACAAGTACATCCTAATTTTTGCGGTGCTACTTTAGCAGCATTAGACACAAAAATTCCAGCTTCTCCGGTTTCAGGAGCTACTGGTTATCGTTTTGAAATTATAACTGGTGGAGTAACTACAGTTTACGATTCAGCAACCTATAATTTCAAATTATCACAATCAGGAGTTGTAGTAACCAATGGTACTACTTATGCTATTCGTGTGGCGGCTAAAATAAACGGATTTTTCGGCAACTACGGAGCTTCGTGTAATATAACAACACCTGGAGGAATTGCTAAACAAATTGCTAATACTACAGAATTTGCTGTTGCTGCTTATCCAAATCCGTTTAACTCGGCTTTCAAACTACAAGTAAATGCATCCACTGACGAAACAATTTTTGTAAGTGTGTACGACATGATGGGGAAACAAGTAGAGCATCGCGAAGTTACTGCGTCTGAAATTGAAAATGCAACAATTGGACAAGACTACGCTGCTGGTATCTATAATGTTTTAGTTTCGCAAGGTGTGAACACTAAAACCGTTCGTTTGGTTAAGAACTAAACTTAAAGTTATCAGTTTTGAATTATGAGTTTTTAGTTGCAGCTCTTTAGTATGTTTCAAATTCCTAATTCAAAACTAAAAACTCTAAACTCAAAAAAAACCCCCTTTCATTCCATTATGGAGTTGGAAGGGGTTTTTGTTTAAAAAGAACGTTCAATTAAGAGGTCATTTTTAAAAAACAAATAAAGCTCAAAACAATTACGATTTTGAGCTTTATTTGTTTTTAATGCACGAATTTAGGAAGCAAGTTCCAATCGTTTTAATAAGTTTTTATTCAATGTATGTTCCGCATATTCTTTATCAATTTCAAGAATTTTAGTGTCTGAACTTGGTAATTCATACATAGCATCTGTTAAAATTGCTTCACACAATGAGCGCAATCCTCGAGCTCCCAGTTTGTATTCTAATGCTTTGTCAACAATATAATCTAAAGCTTCGTCTGTAACAGTAAACGTTACTTCGTCCATTGCAAATAATTTTTCATATTGCTTTATAAGCGCATTTTTAGGTTCTGTTAAAATGGAACGTAGCGTTTCTCTATCCAGAGGATCCATGTGGGTTAACACGGGTAAACGACCGATTATTTCAGGAATTAAGCCAAAATCTTTGATGTCTTTAGGGATAACGTATTGCAATAAATTGTCTTTGTCAATATTGTCCACATTTCTGGAAGTAGCATAGCCTACTGCTGTTCTGTTCAATCGTTTTGAAATGATTCGTTCAATACCATCAAAAGCACCTCCTGCAATAAACAAGATGTTTTGTGTGTTTACCTCTACAAACTTTTGGTCTGGGTGTTTTCTACCTCCTTTTGGTGGCACGTTTACGATAGTTCCTTCTAATAATTTCAACAAAGCTTGCTGCACCCCTTCGCCAGAAACATCTCGTGTTATGGATGGATTATCACTTTTACGAGCAATTTTGTCTATTTCGTCAATAAAAACGATGCCTCTTTCTGCTTTAGTAACATCGTAATCAGCAGCTTGTAATAATCGAGTTAAAATACTTTCAACATCTTCACCAACATAGCCAGCTTCTGTCAAAACGGTGGCATCCACTATTGCCAATGGAACTTCAAGCATTTTTGCAATAGTTTTAGCAACTAGTGTTTTGCCTGTTCCTGTTTGACCAACCATAATGATGTTGCTTTTTTCAATTTCAACGTCATCATTTAGTTGCTGTTGCATCAATCGTTTGTAATGATTGTAAACCGCTACCGACATGACTTTTTTGGTTTGGTCTTGCCCAATTACGTATTGATCTAAAAAAGCTCGGATTTCTTTAGGTTTTAATAGGACTAAATCTGAAACTTGCTTTGTATTCGACGATGTTTTGATTTCTTCTAAAACAATGCCGTGAGCTTGCTCAATACATTTGTCGCAAATGTGTGAATTTATTCCTGCAATTAATAAATTGGTTTCTGATTTTTTCCTTCCACAAAAGGAACATTCTAAATTTTGTTTTGCCATTTTTTATAGGTGGTAGGTGACAGATAGTAGGAGGTAGGTCAACGAAAACCTTCCGCCTAAAAACGTTCTACCTTTTATTATCTTCTTAAAACTTCATCTATCATTCCGTATTCTTTAGCTTCGTCAGCTATCATCCAATAGTCGCGTTCGCTGTCTTTATGTACTCTTTCAAAAGGTTGTCCTGAATGTCTTGAAATGATTTCGTATAATTCATCTTTCAGTTTTAACATTTCTCTTAAATTGATTTCCATATCAGTAGCAACACCTTGTGCGCCTCCAGAAGGTTGGTGAATCATAACTCTTGAATGAGGAAGTGCTGAACGTTTTCCTGCTGCACCAGCACATAATAGCACTGCTCCCATTGAGGCAGCCATTCCAGTACAAATAGTTGCAACATCAGGTTTTATGTACTGCATTGTGTCATAAATTCCCAAGCCTGCATATACACTTCCGCCAGGTGAATTAAGGTAAATTTGAATGTCTTTTGAAGCGTCTGCGCTTTCTAAAAACAACAATTGGGCTTGAACGATGTTTGCAATTTGATCATCAATTCCTGTTCCAAGAAAAATAATTCGATCCATCATTAATCGAGAAAAAACATCTAATTGTGAAATGTTCAATTGGCGTTCTTCAATAATATAAGGAGTCATTCCCTTTGGCGTCATACTTCCAACAATTTTGTCGAAATACAAACTGTTAACACCTCTGTGTTGTGTAGCAAATTTTTTAAATTCTTTTCCGTAGTTCATTTTACAAGTTGGTATAAATTTTACTAATTAGTGTTTTAATTTCTGTTTTTAAAAACAAAAAGCGCCAAATAAATTTGACGCTCAAATATAATCAATTTTATTGAATTTACTCTCCGTACAATTCTTTTACAAATTGGTCGTAAGTAACCTCTTTTGTAGTAGGTTTTGCTTTTTCTTTAAACAATTGCAACATTTTTTCTGCTACAACTTGTTCAGACAAACGTTTAACCTCTTCCTGATTGGACAATACTCTTGCTACAATTCCTTCTACTTCTTCTGGCGTTGGATTTAATTGTCCAAATTGTGCCATTTGTTGACGAATAGAAGTTGTTGTAAAAGCTTTTAAATCTTCAAAATTTACTTGAATATTATTTTGTGATAATGCTTTTCCTTCAATTAATTGAAAACGTAAACCATTTTCTGATTTAAGATATTCAATTTCCGCTTCTTCAATTGTAAGTTCTTTTTTGCCGTTTTTTTGCAACCATTTTACTAAAAACTCTTTAGGTAAATCAAATTTGGTACTTTCTATTAAAAATCCAACAACGTCGTCCATTAATTTACGCTCAGATTGTTGTGCGAATTGCGCCTCAGCATCTTCTTTTATTTTTGCTTTTAATTCGTCTAAAGTTGCAATTGTTCCTTCGCCGAAAAGTTTGTTAAAAAGCTCTTGGTTCAATTCCGCCATTTCAATTGCATTAACACTTTCTATTGTAAAATCAACAGAAATGTCTAATCCGTGAACTGCTTCATGAGCTACTTTTAGAAAATCCATTAACTGATGATCGTCTTCAAAAAGTCCTTTTGTGTTAAGCGTAACTACATCTCCAGCTTTTTTTCCAATAAATTGTGCTGCTACTTCTTTATCTTTAAAGATGTCTAAAGTAATAGTAGTTGTGTTGTTAATGTTATTTTCTTTGTTTGTAAAAGTACCCGTTAGTTCGTAGCCAGCTGCAACTGTTTCTTGAGGAACAGCATTTCCAAATTGTTTTTGAATTCTAACAACTTGTTCGTCTATTAACTTATCATCAGCTTTAATATCATATTTGATTATTGAATTTGGAGCGTCTAAATTTATTTCAAACGATGGAACCAATCCAATTTCATATTCAAAAATTAATTCTTCGTTATCCCAAGAAAAGGAATCATTGAATTTTGGAAGCGGAGAACCTAACATATTTAGGCGTTCAGAAGCTAAATAACGTTCCAATGCTAAAGCTACCACTTTATTTATTTCTTCAATTTTGATTGCTTTTCCATATTGCTTTTCAACCAAAGCCATAGGAACTTGTCCTTTTCTAAATCCTTTAACAGTAGCTAAAGGCATTTTTTCATTTAATCTTTTTTGAACTTGACCTTTGTAATCCATGTGAACCACAGTCATTACAATCACTTCATTCACAGCGTCTATTGCTACTCTTTTAATATCCATTTTTGTCTTTAATTATATAATAAAATTGGGTTGCAAAAGTAGTTTATTTTTGCAACCCAAACAAGTATTTAAAAAGTTTGTACTAACTGTCTCTTTTTCGTAAAAGTGATCAACTAAAAATCGGATTGCATTTAATCTTATCGACTAATGAGCTTATTTTTCAATCCATTTTACAATTTCACTATCAAGTGGAGTTGTTTGAGGTTTTACAATTTTTTCAAGTTCGCCTTTTTCATTTAGTAAATACTTTTGAAAATTCCATTCTACATTACTATCCTGAAGTCCATTTTTAGATTTTTGTGTTAAAAATTGGTATACAGCACAAATATCTGTTCCTTTAACGGAAACTTTACCCATCATAGGAAAAGTAACACCATAATTTTTTAAACAAAAAGTTTCAATTTCTTTATTCGTACCAGGCTCTTGTGATGCAAAATTATTTGCTGGAAATCCAATAATTACAAAATTTTTCGATTTGTATTTTTTGTATAAAACTTCCAAATCTTTATATTGTGGAGTTAAACCGCATTTTGAAGCTGTGTTTACAATCATGATTTTTTTACCTTTCAAATCGGCAAAATCAAAACTCTTGCCTTGTAAATCCTCTACCTTAAATTGATAAATAGTTTGTTTTTGCATGTTTTGAAGTTTTTTAATTTGCTTATTAGGTGCTGATTTTGTGCTTTGTGCTTGATTTAACAAACCTATAAAACCACTAAAAATCAACAAAAGAATTCCAATTTTTTTCATGTTTTTTTTGTAAAGATACTTAACAAACGAAAAAACACGCATTAAACTAGTGTTAAAACATTTAGCTTATGGTTTTAATTAGTCAAACAAAAAGGTTACAACAAGTTGATTAGAACTTCTAAGCCTTCTGCGTTTCGGACATTAAATACTGTTCCATCATCAAAAATTAAATATTGACCTTTAATTCCAATTAGTTTACCTTGAAACTGCACTACTTTTTCAAGATTTAAACTAGTAACTTTTTTAGGATAGTGTAAAACAGGATAATGTATCTCCCATAATTGATTGTTGTCTGGATTATAGAAATTCTGAACTTCTTTTGGAATAATATATTTTAAACTTTGTTTTTCTTTTATCAGATCGGCTGGCTCAATTTGGTTTTTAAGCATTTTTTGCCAGTTGGTTTTATCGGCATATATTTTTTTTAAGGCAACTTCAGTAATTCCAGCTAAATACCTATTTGGAACCTCTACAATTGAAAGCGCTTGGACAGCTCCTTGATCAATCCATCGGGTTGGCACTTGGGTTTTTCGGGTAACACCAACTTTTACCTCACTTGATAAAGCAAAATAGACTATGTGTGGTTGGAGTTGTACTTTTTCCTCGTAATCTAAATCCCGGTCAGCAATTCCTAAATGAGCAGTGCTTAATTCGGGTCTCATAATCCAATCACCTGCTGATGCACTAGATGTAAAGCAATCAAAGCAAAAACCTTGTCGGAATATTTTTTTCTTTTTGTGGCAATTTAAACATTGATAACCTTTGAATTCAATTGAAATTTCGCGTCCCAGAAGTTGATTTACGTGTAAAAAACTGGATTCAAAAATCAAATAATATGCAATCGGATTGCTCATTTCTGTTTGCATTTTTGTAAGTACACCTTGATAAATCATTTTTTATAAACTATTAAACTATTTTTTTCTATTTTTGGTAAAGTTATAATTCAAAATGCACAACTCATAATTCAACCAGTAAAAAATGCCTTATCCAATTATTAATTCTATTGCATCATGGTTTTTGAAGCAACGAATTCATCAAATTGAATTGTTTTTAAAATACCCTAACGAAGTTCAAGATGAGTTGCTAATGAATTTAATTAGAGCTGCAGAGAATACAGTTATTGGAAAAATACACGAATATAATTCCATCAAATCGTATGAACATTTTATAGCAAGAATACCAATTTCAACTTACGAAGATTTAGAACCATTTATTGACAGAACAAGAAAAGGCGAGCAAAATGTTTTGTGGGAAGCTCCTATAAAATGGTTCGCAAAATCAAGTGGAACAACTAATGCTAAAAGCAAATTTATTCCAGTTAGTAACGAAGCTTTGGAAAATTGTCATTACAAAGGAAGTAAAGATTTACTTTGTTTATACTTAAACAATAATGAAAATTCCGAATTGTTTTTAGGCAAAAGTCTTCGATTGGGCGGAAGTTCTCAAATTTATGAAAACAACAATACATTCTTTGGCGATTTATCAGCAATTTTAATTGAAAATATGCCAATTTGGGCCGAATTCAGTAGTACTCCAAACAACAAAATATCATTAATGAGTGATTGGGAGGCTAAAATACCTGCTATTATTAATCAAGTTAGAAACGAAAATGTTACAAGTTTTGCTGGAGTACCATCTTGGATGTTGGTCCTTTTGAACAAAGTTTTGCAAGAAACGGGCAAAGAAAATCTAATAGAAGTATGGCCCAATTTGGAGGTTTATTTTCATGGAGGAGTAAGTTTTGATCCTTATCGCGATCAATACCATAAAATGCTTCCTAAAAATAATTTTAAATACTACGAAATTTACAACGCATCAGAAGGATTTTTTGCTATTCAAGATTTAAATAATTCCAGTGATTTACTTTTAATGCTTGATTACGGCATTTTCTATGAATTTATTCCAATGGAAACCTTTGAAACTAAAAATCAGATAGCAATTAGATTAGCGGATGTTGAATTGTATAAAAACTATGCAATTGTATTGACAACAAATGGCGGATTATGGCGATATTTGGTTGGCGATACGGTTAGGTTTACCTCTTTAAGTCCCTACAGAATAAGGGTTACGGGACGCACAAAACACCACATAAATGTTTTTGGTGAAGAATTAATGATTGAAAATACTGATAAAGCTTTGGCAAAAGCGTGTCATATTTTAGAGTGTGAAGTAAAAGATTACACTGTTGCACCTGTCTTTATGGTTGGCAAAGAAAAAGGAGCACACGAGTGGATGATAGAGTTTAAAAAGTACCCAAAAAGCATAGCTGCATTTCAAAAAGTTTTAGACGAGACACTACAATCTGTAAACTCTGATTACGAAGCCAAACGCTACAACAACATGACCTTAAATCAATTAAAAATTAATGTTGCCAGAGAAAATCTATTCTATGATTGGCTTAAGGAAAATAACAAGTTGGGCGGTCAACACAAAATTCCTAGACTTTCCAACCAAAGAGCGTATTTGGAACAATTAATAGCGATGCAAAAAAGCAGTGTAATATAAAAATCAAATTCCTGTTTTTTTACTGCTGAATCAATCAAAAATTATTTTTCAAGAAATTTCTTGATTACTAATAAAAGTCAAAGAATAAGTAATTTACAAGTGTTTAAAAAAAGCTATTATACACAAAATGGATTTGTATAAAAGTTTTTTCACTTTTCAATATTTCATAGAGAAAATTATACTTTTAAAATTTTGATTTCTATTCATTATTGCACTTTTTCTTAAGTTTATATTAAAGTTTAGATATAGTTTTTTTTCCTAGTAGGGTTATACTTACTTTGGTTGTTTCTAAAATTATAGCTATTAAGTGCTATCTTTTTAAACAAAAAATATATTTGATTAACGGTTGATTTATAGAAATTCATTATCAATGGGAAAAATAATTTTGGTCACTTTTTTGTTAACTCTGTCGTTAGTTAATGCTCAGGATTGGAAAACAAAATTTGAAAACGCAACTGAACAAGCGGTTTTGGAAGACAAACCCATTTTGTTGGTTTTTTCTGGTTCTGACTGGTGTGGGCCTTGTATTAAACTTGATAAAAATGTATGGCAATCGGATCTTTTTAAAAAGAAATACTCAAAAAGTTGGGTTTTACTTAAAGCTGATTTTCCAAAGAAAAAAGCAAATCAACTATCACCTAAAGTAACAGAAAACAACAATATGCTTGCAGAAAAGTACAATAAAGATGGTAATTTTCCACTTGTAGTCATGCTTGATAAAACTGGAAAAGTTTTAGGAAAAATGGGATTTGTTAATCTTGAAGCAGAAGACTATTTGATGTTGCTTCAAAATATGGTAAAAAAATGAAGTATGTCTTAAGGGTGATTGTTTTTTTTACAACTGCAGTTTGTTTTAGTCAAATAGTGGTTAAAAGAAAGCTCTCTATGCTAACAAGTCCATTTGAAATGACAGTTGTTGCAAAAGACAGTATAGAAGGAAATCTATATATTGACAAAGCGATTGCAGAAACAAAACGAATTGAAAATGTAATATCCGATTGGATTCCCACAACGCCAATTTCAATTATAAATACCAATGCAGGAATACAACCAATCAAAGTAGATGATGAACTTTTTCAATTGTTACAAAGAGCTATTAAAGTTTCAAAATTAACAAACGGAGCGTTTGATATTTCCTATGCTTCTATGGATAAAATATGGAAATTTGATGGGTCAATGAAGGAAATGCCAACTCCAGAGGCAATTCAAGAATCTGTCAAACATGTAGGTTACCAAAAAATCCAACTTAATGAAAAAGAGCATACTGTTTTTTTAACAGAAAAAGGAATGAAATTGGGTTTAGGAGGTATTGGTCAAGGCTTTATTGCAGATAAAATTAAAGTACTTTTAGTTCAGCTAGGCTGCACATCTGGAATAGCAAATGTATCGGGAGATATTGCTGCCTGGGGAAAGCAGCCTGATGGAAATCCTTGGACAGTTGGTATCATTAATCCAGTAAATAAAAATAAAATATTTGCTACGTTTCCTTTAGTTGACGCGTCAGTAGAAACATCCGGAACTTATGAGAAATATGTTGTTTTTAATGGAAAAAGATACAGTCATATTATCAATCCTAAAACAGGTTATCCAGCCCAAGATATTGTGAGTGTTACTGTTTTTGCAAAACAAACTGAAATTGCGGATGTAATGGCAAAAGGTGTTTTTTTGTTTGGAGTAAAGGAAGGATTGGCTTTAATTAATCAAATGAAAGGTTTAGAATGTATCATAGTTGATGCTCAAGGTAAAGTTTACACATCAAGAGGAATAGATAAAAAAACAGTTGAAAGTATAGAAATTAAAGAAAAGTAGTATGAGAAAAATATTTTATTTGACATTTGGTTCGTTAGCAGTAATTGCATGCAGTCCAGTAAAAGAGTACCAAAAAGTAAAATTAAACGATCCTGATATGAAATTGTCAGCCAGAACAGCTGAAAAATACGAAACAACTTTTCAAGTATATAGAGAAGGAGCTGCCGGTGCAAACGGTGGTAAATCTGGCGGTGGATGCGGCTGTAATTAATTTTTAGTTAATATTTTAAACAACAAGTGTTGTATTCAAAATGAAACACCTACTTTTATTTTCCTTTTTATTCTTTAGCACAATAGCATTTACTCAAGTTGCAGATTCAACCACAGTTTTTAAAAAACCAGTTTTAGATAGTGCAGAAGTAGATTTTGTGTCAAGTTATTATAACCAAGACGGTATTCATTCGGCTGTTTCTGGTGGTATTGGTTCTGAAAAACTATCCGATATTGCATCTACTATTGTAGTAACAATGCCTTTAAGTGATGATGAAATTTTAACAATTGATGTTGGTATATCAGCATATACTTCAGCATCATCTAGTAATATAAATCCATTTAGCTCTCAGGTAACCAATTCGTCATCAGGTGCTTCTAAAAGCACAGTTGCCAATGCGGTACCGACGTATGGAACTCCTTGGCAAGCTTCGTCTGGAGCATCAAAAAGTGATCAGTTGTATTCAGTAGTTGCTAATTATAGTCACAGTAGCGATTCAAGAAATTTTATTTGGAATGCTGATTTTTCTGCTTCAAATGAATTTGACTATACATCATTTGGTTTTGGTGGAGGAGTAACGAAATTGTTTAATGATAAAAATTCGGAAGTTTCAGTAAAATTAAATGCCTATTTAGACCAATGGCGTCCAATTTATCCTCATGAACTGCATGAGTATTCAGTTGGTGGTAATCATTATTCAGGAGAAACCGTATATGATGCCGCTGGAAACGTAACTACTAATTATTTGAATAGCACTTCGGCAAATAGCACAAGTTTTAAAGTTTGGGATTCCTCAGCTAGAGATTCCTATGCTGCTTCTTTTGCTTTTTCTCAAGTACTTAATAAAAAATCACAGTTTTCTGTATTTTTTGACTTACTATTTCAACAAGGAATGTTGTCAACACCTTATCAAAGAATTTACTTTGCTGACAAAAATGATTATTATGTGGGAGTAAGAGGTGACTTGGTAAGTCCAAATTGGTATTCCAATATTCTAAACTATCAAAACAGTTCTAATACGGGTATTTACAGATTAGCAGATGATATTGAGCGATTGCCAGGGACGCGATTTAAAATTCCGGTAGGAATTAGGTGGCATTATTTTATAGATGAAAAATGGGTGCTACGAACGTATTATAGATTTTATAAAGACGATTGGGCTATTCAATCGCATACAATTTCTGCCGAATTGCCTTTTAAAATTAACGATAATTTTACTGTTTATCCAATGTTTAGGTACTATACACAAGGACAATCTAAATTTTTCGCACCTTTTGAAAAACACCTTTCAACGGAGCAATATTATACTTCTGATTATGATTTATCTAGTTTTGTAACACGTCAATATGGATTTGGCTGCGTTTATACCGATGTTTTTTCGTCAATGGGAATATTTGGATTGGGCATTAAAAACATTGAATTTAGATTCAATCACTATTCCAGAAGCGATGGACTTAATGCCAATATTGGAACATTAAGTTTTAAATTTGTTACAGACTAATTGAGCTTTTTTGTAGTAGAATTTCAAAATTTTCAATTTAGTTTAAAAAAAGTTCAGCTGTTTTGTAACTTTTTTCAAACAAGTTTCGTATAACAAACTCAATATTAAAAAAAGCAAAGATAGAATGAGACAACTTAAAATAACCAAACAAGTTACCAATCGTGAAACGGCCTCTTTAGATAAGTATCTACAAGAAATTGGTAAAGTAGATTTGATTACTGCTGACGAAGAAGTAGAATTGGCACAAAAAATAAAAGCCGGTGATCAAAGAGCGTTGGAAAAGTTAACAAAAGCTAATTTGCGATTTGTGGTTTCTGTTGCAAAACAATATCAAAATCAAGGATTAACTCTCCCGGATTTAATAAATGAAGGAAATTTAGGACTCATTAAAGCTGCACAACGTTTTGATGAAACGAGAGGTTTTAAGTTCATTTCCTATGCTGTTTGGTGGATTAGACAGTCTATTCTTCAAGCTTTAGCAGAGCAATCACGTATTGTTCGACTGCCATTAAATAAAATTGGTTCTATCAACAAAATCAACAAAATGTACGCTTTATTAGAGCAATCTAACGAAAGACCACCTTCTGCTGAGGAAATTGCAAAAGAATTGGATATGACCGTAAATGATGTTAAAGAGTCCATGAAAAACTCTGGTCGTCATTTATCAATGGATGCCCCATTAGTAGAAGGAGAAGATTCAAATCTTTACGATGTTTTACGATCTGGAGAATCTCCAAATCCAGACAGAGAATTAATTCACGAATCTTTACGTACAGAAATTGAACGCTCATTAGAAACGCTCACCCCAAGAGAAGCTGATGTTGTTCGATTGTATTTTGGTTTAGGCGATCAGCATCCAATGACTTTAGAAGAAATAGGAGAAACTTTTGATTTAACGCGCGAACGTGTTCGACAAATTAAAGAGAAAGCAATCAGAAGATTAAAACATACTTCGAGAAGTAAAATTTTAAAAACATATTTAGGATAGTTATAAACCTTAACTATTGATTTATAAAAGTAACAAACAGTCTGATTAACTGTTCGTTTTTTGATTGATGAATGAAACTCCGGTTGATTACCGGAGTTTTTTTTTTTTAGATTTTTTGAACGTCCTTTTTATGCTTACTAACTTAAATAAAATTGGTACTTATCCATAAAACACTATTTTTGTAAAAACAACACTACTTATGAGAAATACATTAATTGCACCCTCAGTTCTTGCAGCCGATTTTTCAAATCTGCAAAGGGATATAGAAATGATTAACAACAGCGAGGCCGACTGGTTTCATATAGATATTATGGACGGCGTATTTGTCCCAAATATTTCTTTTGGAATGCCAGTTTTAGAAGCCATTCAAAAGCATGTAAAAAAGCCTCTAGATGTACATTTAATGATAACGGATCCGGATCGTTATATAACTACTTTTGCAGCTTTAGGAGCAACAGTGCTCACTGTTCATTATGAAGCATGTACTCATCTCCATAGAACGATACAAGCAATAAAAGCAACTGGCATGAAAGCAGGAGTTGCATTAAACCCTCACTCGCCAATTCTTCTTTTACAAGACGTTATTCAAGATCTTGATTTAGTTTGTTTAATGAGTGTCAATCCAGGTTTTGGCGGACAAACTTTTATTGAAAATACCTATGTTAAAATAAAAGAATTGAAACAATTGATAATTCAAAAACAAGCAGCAACTTTAATAGAAATAGACGGTGGAGTTTCTGATCAAAATGCTTTAAAACTGATTGAATTTGGTGCTGATGTACTTGTAGCTGGAAATTTTATTTTCAAAGCAAAAAATCCATTAAACACTATTGTAGAATTAAAAAAACTGCTTAAAAACTAAAATCTGAATTTAAGCAGTTTGTCAATTTGACTAGTACTGATCAATTAAATATTTTATCAAATCTGTTGTTGTAATAATACCAACTAATAAATCGCCTTGACATACAGGCAAAGCATGAAACTCATTTTTAGAAAGTATTTCAGCAGTTTCTTTAATAGTTGTATCAGGCGAAATTGTAATTAATTTCTTAGCCATAACTTGTTCTACAGTAAACATATTGTAAACCATTGTGTCTACATACTCTGCTTCGTCGTCAACTGCATCTGCAAATGAAATTCGCAATAAATCAGTATAACTGAGCATGCCAATAATTATATTGCCATTTACCACAGGAATGTGTCTGATTTTATGATGCTTAAATAATGATTCTGCTTTTGTTAAATCATCTGATAAATGTAATTTAATAACATTTTTTGTCATAATTGAAGAAACTGGAACTCTATTTTTCATACTATTGAGATTTAAATTAGAACTCAAATTTAGAAGAAATTGACATTTAAAAACATGACTTATATCATTTACTTACAAATGATGTTAAACTATTTTATTTACTTTTAAAGAAAGTTTAATAAGTAAAAATTAAGTTTAGTTCAAGTATTAAAAAAGTATTTTTGTTACACATTTTAAATCACAATGATAAATCAAATACAAGACTTTAATTGATGCAAATAATTAAGTATGAAAAAAACAATATTCATTTTTTTAGTACTATTTCAAGTTTTCCATTTAAACGCTCAAAAAAGAGCAGAATTACAAGATAGTGTTTATCAGTCGTATTACAAAGGGGATTATGATTCAACACTTAAATATTTGACCAAAATCATTGTGCTTTTTCCAAAAGATTCAGCTGCCTATAACGATAGAGGGTTTATAAAAGTTGAGTTAAAAAAATATAAAGAAGCGATTAATGATTTTACATTTCAAATAAAAATCAACCCATTTTTTGCTGATAGTTATTTTTTTAGAGCAATGGCAAAAGATAAAATTAACGATTACAAAGGTGCTATTTTAGATTACAACAAAACAATACAATACGAGCCTAATAATTCGGATGCCTATTATTTTAGAGGTCTTGATTTTTATAAACTTAACAACAAAAAAGAAGCTTTGAGAAATTATTCATTAGCGATTAAAAAAAGAGCGGATAATGCAAATGCCTATGCAGATAGAGGCTTGCTGTTTGCTGAGTTGAAAGAATATTCAATTGGATTGAAAGATTGCAATACTGCAATTCAAATAGATTCAACAAATGAGAAAGCATATTGTAATAGGTCCCATATTTACACCAAATTGAAATTGTTCAAAAAGGCAATTTTAGATATGGATAAAGCAATTCAATTACATCCTACGAAAGCTTCGTATTATTTAATTAAAGCTACATTATTAAATAGTTGTAATGAAAATGGTTGTAGTAGCATCAAAAATTACTTAGAACTCGGAGGAAACAGAAACAAAATACCTAAAAAAATACATTGTAACATACATTCTAAATTGGAAAATGAATAAAATTACTTTTTTTATATTCTTAGTTATCAATCAAATAGGGTTTGCTCAAAAACATGTAAAACCCATTATGATTGAAGGTCCCATACAAGGAACGACCTATCATATTACTTATTTTGATAAAAAACAGAGAGATTTACAACCAGAAATTGAACAGCTTTTAAACGATTTTGATTTATCAGTTTCAACATATAATCCAAATTCAATTATTTCAAAAATTAATTCTAATCAAAAAAATGTAATAGTTGACAAGTATTTCGTTCAATGCTTTAATAAAGCAAAAGAAGTATGGAAAAACACAAATGGCGCTTTTGATCCAACCGTTTATCCATTAACTAATATTTGGGGATTTGGCCCAGGGAGGAAACAGAAAATTGAGCAAACAAAAATTGATAGTATTTTGAAATTTGTTGGATTTGAAAAAATCGCTTTAGTAGGAAATACAATTGTTAAGCAAGATCCCCGTGTTTCTTTAGATTTTAATGCCTTTGCACAAGGGTATTCGGTTGATGTTGTATCAGATTTTTTAAATTTAAACGGGATAAAGTCGTTTGTGGTTGAAATAGGAGGAGAAGTGTATGCAAAAGGGAAAAAACCTGATGGTTCAAAATGGACAGTAGGAATTGAAAAACCCTTTGATAACAAAACAAATTCAAATCCGTTAAAAGCTGTTGTCAAATTAGAGAATTTAGCAATTGCTACATCAGGCAATTACAGACGCTATTTTATTGAAAATGGTGTTAAATACGCGCATCATTTAGATCCCAAAACGGGTTATCCAACTAAAAACAATTTACTAAGTGCATCAGTTTTTTCTAAAGAATGTATTTCTTCTGACGCTAATGCTACTGGAATTTTAGTAATGGGATTGGAAAAAGCGATAGAATTTTTAAATAATCACAAAGAATTACAAGCGTACTTAATTTATTCAGATGAAATAGGGAACTATAAAATTTATGAAACAGTAGGTGTCAAAACAATTGTTTTTGATGTAGAATAATTAAAATGAAGCATTGTTTTTAAAAACCTCTTGATTTACTTGGTCAATATAAGTAAGTAATTCTTCTTTACCGATTCCTTCAGTTGATGATGTTACAAAGTAATGAGGCATTTCAGACCAATCGTTCATTAGCATTTGTTTTTTATAAGCTGCAATATGAGATGCTATTTTTACTTTGCTAATTTTATCTGCTTTAGTAAAAATAATACAAAACGGAATCTCACTCTCGCCCATATAAGCCATAAATTCAATATCTATATTTTGTGCTTCGTGACGTATATCAATTAAAACAAAAGCACATACTAATTGTTCTCTTTTTTCAAAATAATCGGTTATGAATTGTTGAAAAACCTGTTTTGTTTTTTTAGAAACTTTTGCAAAACCATAGCCTGGTAAATCAACTAAAAACCAATTATTATTAATTTTAAAATGATTTATTAATTGAGTTTTCCCTGGTCTACCAGAAGTTTTAGCTAAATTTTTATGATTTGTTAACATGTTGATTAAAGATGACTTACCAACATTTGAACGTCCAATAAAAGCATATTCAGGCAAAAAATCTAATGGACATTTGCTAACTTCGGAATTGCTAATAATAAATTCGGCAGTGTTGATTTTCATTTTATTCGCTCAATTTAATAGTTATAAATGATTTTCAATTAGCCATTTTTCAACAATTTTATTGAATTCTTCTGGCTGTTCCATCATCGCTGCATGACCACATTTATCTATCCAATACAAAGAAGAATTTGGCATTAATTTATGAAATTCTTCCGCAACTTCTGGAGGCGTAACGTTGTCATTTTTCCCCCAAACTAAACATGTTTTTACATGCATTTTTGGTAAATCTTTAGCCATATTATGACGGATTGCACTTTTTGCAATAGTCAACGTTTTTAAAACTTTCATTCTATCGTTTACTATTTCAAATATTTCATCAACCATTTCTTTAGTAGCAATTTTTGGGTCGTAAAAAACTGCTTCAGCTTTCTTTTGAATGTATTCGTAGTCGCCTCTTTTTGGATAACTATCCCCCATGGCACTTTCGTAAAGACCTGAACTTCCTGTTATTATTAGCCCACCTACTTTTTCTGGATACATTTTTGTATGGTACAAAGCAATATGCCCACCAAGTGAATTACCTAATAAAATTACTCGATCTAGCCCTTTAAAAGTTATAAAATCTTTAACATATCTTGAAAAAGCCTTAACGTTGGTTTTTAAGATATTTTGAGTGTAAAGAGGTAGTTCAGGAATTATAACTTTATACCCTTTAACTGAAAAATAGGAAGCCACTTCGTCGAAATTACTCAAACCTCCCATTAGTCCGTGCAAAATCACAATTGGAGTTCCTTCCCCCTTTTCAAAATAGCTGTATCTTCCTTCTTTTTTAAAGTTACTTTCCATTAAATTTTCTTGCCTTTTCAATTTTCACAAATATAGAACTTTATTGATAAAAACGAATTTTACATTCAATTTTTATTAAAAAACAAATTTTAAAATAACCCTAAGGAAGTTGATTTTCTACTTAATAAAATTTAATTAAAATTTATAAAACCACTTTTACAGAGTTTTTTTTCGTTAAATCCAATTTTTAGAATGCTGTTTTTAGTGTTTTAGACATGTTTTTTTTTAAAAGGGCAACCTTTTGAATAGCTATGTTTTAGCCTTTTTTGGACAAATACGGCAAAACTTATCAACAAAGTGGTAATAAGTGGTTAATTGTGGTAAATAATTTTATATTTTTGCTCAACTATCAATTATAAAAAAAATTGTTTTGAATTCTTTAGTTGGAACATACGAATGTAAAATAGACACCAAAGGCAGGTTGCTTTTGCCAGTTGCAATAAAAAAGCAACTTGCAGCCTCTTTGCAGGATGGTTTTGTTTTGAAGCGTTCTGTTTTTCAACCCTGTTTGGAGTTGTATCCAATGAGTGAGTGGAATTTAATGATGCAAAAAATTAATAAGCTTAATCGATTTGTAAAAAAGAACAATGATTTTATACGTCGCTTTACGGCTGGTGTAAAAATGGTAGAAATAGATGCTTTAGGTAGATTGTTAGTTCCAAAAGATCTTGTGGTTTTTGCTACTTTTTCTAAAGATTTAGTTTTGTCTTCAGCAGTCACAATTATTGAAATATGGGATAAAGATTTGTATGAAAAATCAATTGACGATTCTGTTGTTGATTTTGCAGATTTGGCAGAAGATGTAATGGGAAATTTAAATGACTTTGAAGATGGAATATCATAATCCTGTTTTACTTCATGAATCTATTGATGGGTTACTTATTAACCCTAATGGTGTTTATGTCGATGTTACATTTGGTGGCGGAGGTCATTCGAAAGAAATTTTAAACAGACTAGGGCCAAATGGAAAGCTATTTGCATTTGATCAAGATGAAGATGCGCTTGCTAATGTTATAGACGACAGTCGGTTTGTTCTTATTAACGAAAACTTTAGATATATAAAACGGTTTTTACGTTTTCACAACATTAAAAAAGTAGATGGAATTTTAGCAGACTTAGGAGTGTCTTCACATCAGTTTGATGTTGCTGAACGTGGATTTTCAACACGATTTGAAGCTGAATTAGACATGCGTATGAGTCAACGAAATGAACTAAATGCGTTTAAAGTATTAAATGAATATGATGAAATTTCATTAAGAAATGTTTTTGCGGATTATGGCGAATTAACAAATGCAACTGCAATAACTAAAACCATTGTGGAAGCAAGACAGGTTGAACCAATTAAAAATACAGAGCATTTTAAAGAAATTGTAAGTCGTTTTTTGCCTGCCCATAAAAGTCATAAAATTTTAGCTCAAATGTATCAAGCTATTCGAATTGAAGTCAATCAAGAAATGGAAGTTTTAAAGGAGTTTCTTGAACAATCTCTTGAAATATTAAATACTAATGGTCGGTTAAGTATAATTTCCTATCATTCTTTAGAAGATCGATTGGTAAAAAGATTCATGAAAAACGGCTTATTTGAAGGGGAACCAGAAAAAGATTTTTACGGTAATTTCTCAGTACCATTTAAAACCATCGGAAAACTAGTTGTTCCTAATGCTGCTGAAATTAAAGTTAACAATAGAGCTAGAAGTGCAAAATTAAGAATAGCTGCAAAACTGTAAACTTATGAAAAACGGTGTGTTAGATTTATTAAAAGCTCGGTTTTTAATTAATGAAGATGCAAACGCAACTAGAAATTGGCGTTTCATAGTTTTTCTAATAGTCTTAGCAATAATAATGATTGCAAATACACAACGATTTGAACAAAAAATATTTAAGATAATCGCTTTAAATAATGAAGTCAAAGAACTTCGGTCAAAATTTGTAGATCGACGCTCGGAGTTAATGAAATTAAAAATGGAATCGACGGTTTCAACTGCAATGGAAGCAAAAGGTGTAGTGCCATCGTCAGTACCACCTGTGAAAATAAAAGTTAAAAAAGAACCTGAAAAAAGTTTTTTGGAACAAATTAAACCATGGAAGTAGCAGATAAAAATATCTCATACCGTATATACCTTGTTGCTTTAGTACTGTTTTTTGTAGCGGTTGCAATTTTGGTTAAACTCACTAATATACAGTGGGTTCATGGTGCTTATTACAAAAAACTAGCTAAGGAACGAACAGTTAAAAATTTTGTTATTCCTGCCAATAAAGGCAATATTTATTCAGCTGACGGGAGTTTATTGGCAACTTCAATACCAAATTATAACATTCGGTTTGATGCAATAGCACCAAAATCGGCAAATTTCGAAAAACACATTAAAGGGCTGTCCGATTCTTTGGCACAAATGTTTGGAAAATCGAGTAGTTTTTTTCAATTGGAATTTAGAAAAGCAAGAACAACCAAAAATCGGTTTTTTCTAGTTGCAAAAGACTTGAGTTATACCGAATATATTAGAGTAAAAAGCTTTCCACTTTTTAATTTAGGAGCGTATAAAGGAGGTTTAATTACCGAACAAAGAACGGTAAGGGAGCATCCAATAGGAGTTATTGCAGAACGTACAATTGGGTATGACCGAATTGACGAAAATGGCAGAAAAGCACAAGTAGGAATAGAAGGTGCTTTTGGATCCTATTTGAACGGTAAAGACGGTCGTGTTTTGAAACAAAAAATTGCAAAAGGACAGTGGAAACCCATTCAAGATGTGAACGAAGTAGAGCCAAAAGATGGTTATGATGTTATTTCAACATTAGATGTTTACATTCAGGATATTGCGCATCATGCATTGTTGAAGCAATTGGAGTTGTACCAAGCCGATCACGGATGTGTGGTGGTTATGGAAACAAAAACAGGTTTTGTAAAAGCCATTTCTAATTTAGGAAGAGCAACAGACGGATCGTACTATGAAACTATTAATTATGCAGTTTCAGAATCGCATGAGCCGGGTTCTACCTATAAATTGGTTGATTTAATGACTCTTTTAGAAGACAAGAAAATTGATACAAGTGCTATTTTTGATAGAAAGGGAGGACTAATTACTATTTCTGGAAGAAAAGTTGAAGACTCTCACAGGGGAGGCGAACAAATTATTTCGTTGGCACGAGGATTTGAAATATCGTCAAACACGGTTATGGTTCAAGCGGTTTATAATAATTATAGAAACAATCCTTCGCAATTTGTTAATCATGTCAATTCTTATGGGTTAAACAAACGATTGGGATTGCCATTTAAAGGAGAAGGTTATCCAATTGTTCCACAACCAACCGACAAAAACTGGTCTAACTTGTCATTGCCTTGGATGGCATTTGGCTATGGCGTTTCCATAACGCCACTACAAACACTGACTTATTATAATTCAGTCGCGAATAATGGTGTAATGGTTAAACCACAATTTATTACAGAAATTAAGGAGTGGAACAAAACCATAAAAAAGTTTCAACCAGTTATACTAAACCCAAAAGTATGTTCTACAGAAACTATTGCAAAATTAAAAGCGGTTATGCAAAATGTAGTTAAAAAAGGAACGGCAAAAGCGTTGTATTCTAAAGATTTTTCAATGGCCGGCAAAACGGGTACAGCACAAGTTGATTATGCAAAAGACGGAGGAGCAAACAAATATTACGCCTCGTCGTTTGTGGGTTATTTCCCTGCTGAAAGTCCGATGTATTCTTGTATAGTGGTAGTTCATAAACCTAGTACAGTCAACAACAATTATTATGGTGCCGATGTGGCTGGGCCAGTATTCAAAAGGATAGCTCAAAAGATATTTACCGATTCACCAACTACTAACGAAATAAAAAAACTGGAAAAAAAATATGCCAATCAGGAACAATCGTATGCGGTCTATGATAGTAAAATACAAGCCAATTTAAAGTTTATCCCAAATCTAAAAGGCATGTCAGGTATGGATGCAGTGGCGCTTTTGGGCAATTTAGGTGTTAAAGTTAAAGTTAAAGGAATTGGAAAAGTGAAAAGTCAATCGATACAGGCAGGTATGGCTGTAGATAAAAACATGACTGTAGTTTTGGAATTGTCGTAACAGATTTCTGTTCTAAATTCATTAATCATGTTAATGAATTTTATGTAATTACAATATACTGGAAAACGAATAGATACGATCGATTTTGAATAGCTATTAATTATTCATAATTAAAATTGAATGGACAAATTATTAAAAGACATATTATACAAAGTAGCAATTGAAGCGGTAAAAGGTTCAACGGAAGTTGTAGTTCGTAAAATTGCATTCGATTCGAGAAAAATAGGCGAGGACGATTTGTTTATAGCTATAAAAGGCACATTGTCTGACGGACACGATTTTATTGAAAAAGCTATTAACCAAGGAGCAACAACGATAGTTTGCGAAACTTTCCCTAATTTAATTATTACGGGAGTTACCTACATTCAGGTAAAGGACGCTAATTCAGCATTGGCATGTTTGGCTACTAATTTTTATGAAAATCCGTCCGCTAAGTTGCGTTTGGTTGGAATTACGGGAACTAACGGTAAAACAACTATTGCATCCTTATTATACCAATTATTTAAAAAAGCGGGATATAAAGTTGGTTTACTTTCTACTGTGAAAATCATGGTTGATGATGTAGAATTTAAAGCAACACACACTACTCCAGACTCATTAACAATAAATTTTTATTTGAATGAAATGGTTAAAGCAAACTGTGAATTCTGTTTTATGGAAGTGAGTTCACATGGGATTCACCAAAAACGATCAGAAGGATTGCAGTTTGAGGGTGGTGTGTTTACCAACTTAACTCATGATCATTTAGATTATCATCCTACTTTTGCAGAATACCGAGATGTAAAGAAAACTTTTTTTGATAACCTACCCAAAACGGCTTTTGCGTTAACGAATAGTGATGATAAAAACGGAGCGGTAATGTTTCAAAATACGAATGCACGTAAATTGACGTATGCATTAAAAAATTATGCCGATTATAGAGCACAAATATTAGAAAGTCAGCTATCAGGTTTGCTTCTCAAGGTGAATGATCAGGAAGTTTGGGTGCGATTAATAGGTACTTTTAATGCATATAATGTTTTGGCAATTTTCGGTACGGCAGTGGAATTAGGCTTGGATAAATTAGAGGTGTTGCGTTTGTTGTCCAAATTGGAAAGTGTTTCTGGACGGTTTCAATATATTGTTTCTGACAATAAAATTACTGCTATTGTGGACTATGCTCACACGCCCGATGCATTGGAAAATGTTTTAAAAACTATTAATGACATTCGGACAAAAAACGAACAGTTAATAACAGTTGTAGGTTGTGGTGGAGATAGAGACAAAACCAAACGACCAATTATGGCAAATTGTGCTGCTACTTTAAGTGACAAAGTTATCTTAACCTCTGACAATCCTAGATCGGAAGATCCAGAAACGATACTTTCGGAAATGGAAGCCGGGGTTGAACCCCAGCATTTCAAAAAAACAGTAACTATTTCCGATAGAAAACAAGCTATTAAAACCGCTTGTCAAATGGCACAACCCAACGATATTATTCTAATAGCAGGAAAAGGGCATGAAACATATCAAGAAATAAAAGGCGTTAAATACGACTTTGATGACATGGCACTTGTTACAGCATTTTTAACACAACTAGAAGCTTAAACCAACTAAAACCAAATTAATATGCTCTACTATTTATTTGAATACTTAGATAAAACATTAAACATGCCAGGAGCGGGTGTTTTTCAGTACATTACTTTTAGATCAGCTCTAGCAGTAATACTATCGTTATTACTTTCAACTATTTTCGGAAAAAGAATTATTACCTTTCTAAGAAACCAACAAGTGGGTGAAACGGTTCGAGAATTGGGACTTGAAGGGCAAACACAAAAGGCAGGAACACCGACGATGGGAGGATTAATTATCATTTTTGCGACATTGATACCCGTTTTATTGTTGACAAAATTAGACAACATTTATATAGTACTGTTAATTGTAACGACCCTTTGGATGGGAACAATTGGTTTTATTGACGATTACATCAAAATATTTAAAAAAGACAAAGAAGGATTAAAGGGTATTTTTAAAGTTGTAGGACAGGTAGGCTTGGGATTAATAGTAGGATCTGTTTTGTATTTTCATCCTGGTGTAACCATTAGAACTGATATTAAAAAAGCGGATATTCGATTGAATCAAACAGAAAGCATGATTAAAGCTGCACCAGTTTACGAAAAATCAACTGCGACAACTATTCCTTTTGTAAAAAATAATGAGTTTGATTACGCACAAGTACTTTCCTTTTTGGGAGGTGATTATGAAAAATGGGCATGGCTCGTTTTTATTCCAATTGTAATTTTTATAATTACCGCAGTGTCTAATGGTGCTAACTTAACAGATGGCATAGATGGGCTTGCTGCAGGTACATCGGCAGTTTCGGTAGTAGCATTAGGAATTTTTACATTTCTTTCAGGGAATATTATTTTATCGAGCTACTTAAACATCATGTACATTCCAAATTCTGGAGAAATGACAGTTTTTATTGCTGCTTTTGTTGGGGCTTTAGTTGGGTTTTTATGGTACAATTCCTACCCAGCCTCTGTTTTTATGGGTGATACTGGAAGTTTAACTATTGGTGGAATCATTGCTGTTCTAGCAATTGCAACTCGAAAAGAATTGTTAATTCCTTTACTGTGCGGGATTTTTTTAGCAGAAAATTTTTCAGTTGTGGCACAAGTAAGCTATTTTAAATACACCAAAAAACGGTTTGGAGAAGGAAGAAGGATTTTCTTGATGTCGCCACTTCATCATCATTATCAAAAGAAAGGCTATCACGAAAGTAAAATTGTAACCCGATTTTGGATAGTTGCAATTTTATTAGCCATTTTATCAATAGTAACTTTAAAATTAAGATAAGAAAGCGAATTGTATTTAAAAGTTTTTAATAATTACAGTTAGTAATGAATAGTAAATTTTAAAGAAATGAAAAGACTGGTAATTTTAGGAGGAGGTGAAAGTGGAATAGGGACAGCAATTTTAGGAAAGCAAAAAGGATACGACGTTTTTGTTTCTGACTTTGGAAAAATAAAAGACGCTTATAAAAATGTGCTTATAGAAAATAAAATAGAGTGGGAGGAAGAGCAACATACTGAATCTTTGATTTTAAATGCTACGGTGGTAATGAAAAGCCCCGGAATTCCTGATAAAGTGCCGATAGTAAAAAAAATAATGGAATGTAAAATAGCAGTGGTTTCCGAAATTGAATTTGCATTTCCTTTTACTCAAGCCATGATTATTGGAATCACAGGAAGCAATGGCAAAACAACAACGACACTTTTAACCTATCATTTATTGAAAGAAGGAGGATTGAATGTTGGATTAGCAGGGAACATTGGAAAAAGTTTTGCTTGGCAAGTAGCAACGGAACAATTCGATTATTATGTGTTGGAATTAAGTAGTTTTCAGTTAGACGGAATAGATACATTTAAACCCCATATTGCCATTTTAACTAATATTAGTCCCGATCATTTAGACCGATACGACTATAAATATGAGAATTATATAGCGTCAAAATTTCGAATAACTAGCAATCAAAACGAAAGTGATTATTTGATTTATGATGCCGATGACGAAGCCACATTTAAATGGTTTCAAAAAAACAAAACGAAAGCCCAATTACTACCTTTTTCATTAAATAAACAATTTGAAACAGGTGCCTTTATAAAAAATAAAATTATGGAAATCAACATCAATCAAGAAGAATTTACTATGGATACCGAAACTATTGCTTTAGAAGGGAAACATAATATGAAGAATGCTATGGCTGCTACCTCGGTGGCAAATTTGTTGAAAATCCGAAAAAAAACCATTCGCGAAAGTCTTTCAAGTTTTCAAGGAGTTGAACATCGACTAGAAAAAGTATTAAAAATTCAAAACGTTCAATATATTAACGACTCAAAGGCTACAAATGTAAATTCGGTTTTCTTTGCTTTAGACAGTATGAAAGTACCTACAGTTTGGATTGTAGGTGGGGTTGATAAAGGCAATGACTATAATGAATTAATGCCTCTTGTTCGTGAAAAGGTGAAAGCAATTATTTGTTTAGGAATCGACAATAAAAAGTTAATTGACACTTTTGGGAATGTTGTTGAAATCATGATTGAGGCTGATAATATGAATGATGCTGTAAAAATAGCACAACGATTGTCAGAAAAAGGAGATGCTGTTTTACTGTCACCAGCTTGTGCTAGTTTTGATTTGTTTGAAAACTATGAAGATCGTGGCGAACAATTTAAAAATGCAGTTCGAAATCTTTAATTTTTCATAAAAACAGAGCATGAAAGAATTACTATACAACTTAAAAGGAGACAAAGCAATTTGGACATTCGTGGCTTTATTGGCACTGTTTTCGTTTATGCCGGTATTTAGTGCCAGTAGTAATTTAGCCTATATGAATCATGGAAATGGCAACACATTGACATTTTTAATTGTTCATTTGGCTCACATTTTCATGGGGTTTATTATCATTTATTTTGTTCATAAAGTGCCTTATCATTATTATAGAGGAATTACGTTTTTTGCTTTATTGATTGTTTGGGGGCTGTTAGCCTTCACGCTAGTTAAGGGAACTGTAATTGCAGGTGCAAACGCAAGCAGATGGATTAAAATTCCGTTTATTGGAATTACTTTTCAAACATCAACACTTGCATCAATAGTTTTGATGTTGTTTGTAGCTCGATATTTATCCAAAAACAGGGAAGTTCCCATAACATTTAAAGCATCTTTAATTGAGCTTTGGGCACCTGTTTTTGTAACAATTGCTTTAATATTACCAGCCAATTTGTCAACTGCAGCTTTATTATTTTCAATGGTTTTAATGTTGACTTTTGTAGGCAAATATCCCTTAAAATACAGTGCACTTATTCTTGGATCGGGTGTTGTTTTATTAGCCATATTTATAGTATTGGCTAAAAAATTTCCTGATGCTTTTCCAAATAGAGTTGACACTTGGATATCAAGGATTGACAATTTTTCTAAAAACAAACCAGGTGAGGATGATTACCAAATTGAAAAAGCTAAAATAGCAATTGCTACCGGTGGAATTTATGGTTTAGGGCCAGGGAAAAGTGTTCAAAAAAACTTTCTACCACAATCTTCTTCCGATTTTATATACGCAATTATTGTTGAAGAATGGGGATTGTTAGGAGGATGTATGGTACTTTTGATGTACCTGCTTTTACTTTTTAGATTTGTAATTGCAGCGCATAAAACCAATTCCATGTATGGAAAACTATTAGTAATAGGCTTAGGTTTTCCAATGATTTTTCAAGCAATGGTTAACATGGCTGTTGCAGTTGAACTGTTTCCAGTTACAGGACAAACATTACCTTTAATAAGCAGTGGCGGTAGTTCAATCTGGATGACTTGTATTGCATTAGGAATTATACTTAGTGTAACTAAAAAAGAAGAAGAAATTATTCAAGAGTTGAAAGAAAATGAAGAGCGAAATGCAATTCTTCAACGAATGATTGACGAACAAAAAGCGAAAGAAGAAGCAATGGAACTACAAGCAAACGAGGAATTCGATGCGGATTATTCTATTGAAGAAGCAACTGTTAATCCTATGAATGCCGTCAAAAACAAATAACATGAAACAGCCAAGATTCATTTTGAGTGGGGGAGGAACTGGAGGACACATATATCCTGCAATTGCAATTGCAAACGAATTAAAGAAACGTTTTCCAGATGCTGCTTTTCTTTTTGTTGGAGCTGCAGATAAAATGGAAATGAAAAAAGTTCCTCAAGCAGGCTACCAAATTGAAGGATTGTGGATAGCAGGTTTGCAACGCAAATTAACATTGCAAAACGCATTGTTTCCTTTTAAGTTGTTTAGTAGTTTGTTGAAATCCAGAAGTATTATTAAAGCCTTCAAGCCTGATGTTGTAATAGGAACCGGAGGTTTTGCCAGTGGCCCCTTGTTACAAATAGCTACTACTTTTAATATACCAACTGTAATCCAAGAGCAAAATTCCTATCCGGGAATAACCAATAAAATTCTGAGTAAAAAAGCGCATTCGATTTGTGTTGCATACGAAAATTTAGAAGCCTACTTTCCAAAAAACAAATTGGTATTGACTGGAAATCCCGTTAGACAAGATCTATTAAATAGCGATGAAAAACGAACAGAAGGAATTGCCTATTTTAAATTAAATGCTACCAAAAAAACAATTTTAGTTTTAGGAGGAAGTTTAGGTGCTAGACGAATTAACCAACTAATTGAAAAAGAATTGCCTTTTTTCGAAAAACAAAACGTTCAAATTATTTGGCAATGTGGTTCGTTTTATTTTGAAGATTATAAAAAGTACAACAGCCAAAACGTTCAAGTTACTGCTTTTATAGACCGAATGGATTTGGTCTATGCCGCAGCTGATTTAATCATTTCGCGAGCTGGTGCTTCTTCGGTATCTGAGTTAGCATTGGTTGGAAAACCAGTTGTTTTTATTCCTTCTCCAAATGTTGCTGAAGACCATCAAACTAAAAATGCAAAGGCAATAGTTGAAAAAAAGGGCGCACTTTTACTTAAAGAAAGTGAATTAGAAGTTCAATTTGAACCATTATTTACGGACTTACTTTCAAATGAAACGTTACAAAAAGAGCTTTCGGTAAACATTAAAAAGCTAGCTAAACCTAATGCGACTCTGGATATAGTAAATGAAATTATAAAATTAGTGCCAACAATTTAGCATCTAAAATATAAAAAGTTAAAACAGAAACAGTAAACCTGAAATAAATTAATAATGAACCTCAATCAAATTCAAAACGTATATTTTATTGGTATCGGTGGCATTGGAATGAGTGCTTTAGCTCGTTTTTTTCAAAATAGTGGCAAAAACGTTTCTGGTTACGACAAAACGCCAACGGTATTAACAGAAAACTTGATTGCCTCTGGCATGAATATACATTTTGAAGACAAGATAAGTTACATACCTACTGATTTTTATGTTGAAAACACTTTAGTAATTGTAACACCCGCAGTACCCATTACACATTCAGAATGGAATTATTTTGTAGAACGAAATTTTACAATTAAAAAGCGTGCAGAAGTTTTAGGAATCATTACGCGCGACACTTTTTGTTTTGCAGTAGCAGGAACACACGGTAAAACAACAACTTCTGGCATATTAGGTCATATTTTATATCAAAGCGGTGTAGATGTAACAGCATTTATTGGTGGAATTGTAGAAAATTATAATTCAAATTTAATTGGAGAAGGACAAACAGTTACAGTTGTTGAAGCGGATGAATTTGATCGTTCTTTTTTACATCTTTATCCTAACATAGCCTGTGTAACTTCTATGGATGCTGATCATTTGGATATTTATGGAGATAAAAATGCAATTGAAGCCTCTTTTAGAGAATTTGCGCATAAAATTGAAGACAAATCAAATATGTTTGTTCCGTTTGGCTTACCTTTAGAAGGAATTACATGCTCAATTTCAGGTAGCGGAATTTATTCGGCTCAAAACATTCGTATACAAAACAATAACTATGTTTTTGATGTTGTTACGCCAATTGACACTATTTTCAATGTCGAATTCACATTGCCAGGAAAGCACAATTTGATGAATGCATTGATGGCTTTAGCAATGGCTAAAACTTATGGTGTTTCCAACAAAGATATAGCAAATGCATTAGCCAGTTTTAAAGGTATCAAAAGAAGATTTTCTTACCAAATTAAAACGAATCAAAAGGTGTATGTTGACGATTATGCTCATCATCCAACAGAAATAAACGCAGTACATCAAGCTATAAGCGAGTTGTATCCTACTCAAAAAGTATTGGCCGTTTTTCAGCCGCATTTATTCAGTAGAACTCGTGATTTTGGAACTGATTTTGGTAAAAGCTTGGCTAAATTTGATCAAGTGCTACTTTTAGATATTTATCCTGCTAGAGAGCTTCCAATTGAAGGAATTACAGCGGAATGGTTGTTACAAAAAATAGATAATCCTCATAAAGAGTTGGTGTCAAAATCGAATGTAATAGAGAAAATTCTTAGTTCAGATGCAACAGTTGTGGTAACAATTGGAGCAGGTGATATTGGTGAATTAGTTCCCGCAATAAAAAATGCAATCAATGAAAGTCTTTAATTGGCAAAATATTCGACTAGTAGTGCTATTGCTGCTAATTATTTTCCTGTATTCATTTACAAAAAACAGAAATGAATCTCGAAAATTAGTTGGAAGTGAGGTGGTTTTTGTTGGAGAAAACAATTTGTTTCTTAAACAAGAAACGGTTAATAAATTGTTAATAGAAAATTTTCAAAGTGCTAAAAGTATTCAAAAAGTTAAATTAGATTTGAACAAGCTGGAAAAATCCGTAAACAAATGTCCGATGGTTGAAAAATCAGAGGTTTTTGTTACAATTAATGGCGTTCTAAAAGCAGTAGTTAAACAGAAAACTCCAATTGGAAGGTTTGTAAATGGTGACGACTCCTTTTATATTGACATACAAGGAAATACAATGCCCTTGTCGGATCATTTTACAGCAAGAGTTCCTTTGATTTACGGAACAATTGCAACGGAATACAAGCAGGATTTTGTTAGTTTATTACAGCTAATATACAAGGATGATTTTTTAAGAAAAAACATCATAGGGATACAGATTGCTCCCAATGGTGGCTTAAAAATGATGAATAGAAATTACGATTATGAAATTGAATTTGGTAGAACAATAAATGTTGAAAGTAAATTCAAGAATTATAAAGCATTTTTTCAAAAAGCAAGTTTGGATAGTTCACTCTATCATTATAAAAAAATAAATCTGAAGTTTACACAACAAGTGGTGTGTACAAAATAAGTTAGGTTATGGAAAAAGAAAACATTGCAGTAGGATTAGACATTGGAACAACCAAAATTGTTGCCATGATTGGTAAAAAAAACGAGTATGGCAAATTAGAAATACTTGGAATTGGTAAATCAAAAAGTCTGGGAGTTGCTCGCGGTGTGGTAAACAATATCACGCAAACCATTCAGTCAATTCAACAAGCTGTTGAAGAAGCCGAACTAAATTCTGGATACAAAATAAAAGACGTGGTGGTTGGAATTGCCGGTCAACACATTCGAAGTATTCAAAATAGTGATTATGTTTCAAGAAGTAATCCTGACGAAGTAATCAGTGGCAAAGACATTCAATTGTTAATTGATCAAGTAAACAAATTAGCAATGCTTCCAGGTGAGGAAATAATTCACGTTTTGCCACAACAATTTATTATTGATGGACAATCGGAAATTAAAGAACCAATTGGTATGTACGGTCGAAGATTGGAAGCTAGCTTTCATGTTGTGGTTGGACAAGCTGCTTCAATCCGAAACGTTGTGCGTTGTGTCCAAAGCTCAGGAATTGAACTGTCAGGGTTGACCCTTGAACCCTTGGCTTCTTCAGATGCTGTTTTAAGTCAAGAAGAGAAAGAGGCAGGTGTAGCCTTAATTGATATTGGTGGTGGCACAACGGATTTAGCTATTTTTAAAGACGGCATAATCCGACATACAGCAGTTATTCCATTTGGAGGAAATGTGATTACAGACGACATTAAAGAAGGATGTTCTATAATTGAAAAACAAGCCGAGGCGTTAAAAGTTAAGTTTGGTTCTGCTTGGCCTGGAGAAAATAAAGACAATGAAATAGTATCAATACCTGGGTTAAGAGGTCGAGAACCAAAAGAGATTTCGTTAAAGAATTTGTCTAAAATAATCAATGCTCGTGTAGTTGAAATTATTGAACAAGTTTTTTCTGAAATAAAGAGTTACGGTCATGAAGATCCAAGAAAAAAACTCATTGCAGGTATAGTGCTAACTGGAGGTGGTGCTCAATTGAAGCATATCAAACAATTAGTAGAGTACATTACAGGAATGGACACAAGAATTGGGTATCCTAATGAACATTTAGCAGGCAATTCAAGTGAAGAAATTTCAAATCCTTTGTTTGCTACTGCTGTTGGATTGGTAATTAAAGGAGCAGAAAACAATTCTAGAAGTGCAATCAAAATAGAAAAAGAAATACCTTTAAAGAATGTGCAACCAGTTTTTAGAGTCGAAAAGGCGCCTGAAATTGAAGCGGTAGTTGAAACGGTTGAAGTAGCAACACACGAAGTGAAAAGAGAAGCACCCGAAAGACAGGAAACAACTTCAAGTACTATTACAAGAGGTTTCTTTGAAAAATATGTAGAGAAAATTAAAGATTTTCTTGACAAAGCAGAATAAAAAAGTAAATAAAAAAGAATAGAATAACAGAATAAAACCAAATATTATGCCTAGCAACTCAGAATTTGGAAGTATATCATTTGATTTACCAAAAAACCAGTCAAATGTAATTAAAGTAATTGGTGTAGGAGGTGGCGGAAGTAATGCTATCAACCACATGTTTCGTCAAGGAATTAACGGCGTAGATTTTATTGTTTGTAATACGGACTCTCAAGCTTTACAAAACAGTCCAGTTCCAAATAAGATTCAATTAGGAATGAGTTTAACAGAAGGTCTTGGAGCGGGCGCAAATCCTGATGTAGGCCAACAATCTGCTTTGGAAAGTATTGCTGACATAGAAAAAATGTTGGACAGCAATACAAAAATGGTGTTCATTACTGCTGGAATGGGTGGTGGAACAGGAACAGGTGCTGCACCAGTTATTGCTCAATTAGCCAAAGAAAGGGGCATACTAACCGTTGGAATTGTAACTAAACCGTTTCAATTTGAAGGGAAGGTACGTTACGAGCAAGCCTTACTTGGAGTTGAAAAATTAAGAAAGCAAGTCGATTCTTTGATTGTAATCAACAACAATAAATTGAGAGAAGTGTATGGTAATTTAGGTTTTAAAGCGGGGTTTTCTAAAGCAGACGAGGTTTTAGCAACGGCCTCCAGAGGAATTGCGGAGGTAATTACACACCATTACACACAAAATATTGATTTAAAAGATGCTAAAACGGTATTGTCTAATAGTGGCTCTGCTATTATGGGTTCTGCTACAGCTGACGGTCAAAATAGAGCAAAAGACGCAATAGTAGCGGCATTAGATTCTCCATTGTTGGATGATAATAAAATTCAAGGTGCCAAAAACGTATTGCTTCTTATAGTTTCGGGTTCAAATGAAATCACCATAGATGAAATTGGTGAAATCAGTGATCACATTCAAGTTGAAGCTGGGTTCAATGCCAATATTATTATGGGTGTGGGCGAAGATGAATCTTTAGGCGATTCTATTGCAGTAACCATTATAGCAACAGGTTTTAACGTTGAACAACAAAACGATATTGTCAACACAGAACAAAAAAAAATAATTCATTCTCTTGATGATGAACAACGCATTGTTCAAGACTTAACACAAAAAACGGTCAATCCTTTTCAAGTTGAAAGCAGTACTACATCAAGTCAGCCAGAAGAAAAAATTGTTTTTGAATTGTTAGACGACACGGTTGCTGCTGTACCGGTTACTTTTAATGAAGTTAAAGAAACGGTTGTAATAAATGAAAACGAATTATTAGAAATGTCTGAATTTATTAAAAATTTAGATGTTACTTTTGAAATTGTTTCTCCTATTAAAGATTTGGATTTTACGTTTCACCAACCAGAAGTTTTTGAAAAAAAAGTCCTAATTAAAGAAGAAGAACAAATTACATTTAGTTTTGACATTCCTATAAAAAATGAAGTTCCAGTTGAAGATACTGCTACGGTAGTTTTTGAATTAAGTCCCGAAACTAAAAATATTAAAGTAAACGAACCTGTTCAGGTTGTTCCTTTTACAGAACTTAGTAAAGAAGGTGTGGTTAAATATTCTTTAGAGGAATACATGGAATTGGAAGACCAATTGTTAAATTCTAAACCTGCTGCGGTAGTAGTTGCTGAGCCAGTTGCAGAAGAATTAAATATTACTGTAAAACAAGTGGAAGAGCAACCTACCATTACTTTTGAAAACAATGCAAATAACGTTTCTCCAATGGACATGTCAATTGAAGAAACGTTACGACTTAAAGCAGATGAAAGAAGAAGAAAGTTAAAAGAGTTTAACTACAAATTTCATAACAATCCTTCTAAAATAGATGAATACGAAAAAGAACCTGCTTACAAACGTTCTGGAATTGATTTGTCTAGTAATCCTAGAACAGTTCAAAATTCGAGAATGTCCTTAGGTACGGACAGTAACGACGATGTTCAATTGCGATCTAACAATTCCTATTTACACGACAATGTAGATTAATAAAAGAAATTATTTAGACATAACCCGAAAATACACATAGTGTTTTCGGGTTATTTTTTTTATATTTGCACCACTAAAATTGCTACAGTTACTTTCAAAAAGTCATGCAATCCTTAATCTAGTAAAATACAACATTATGAGTTTATCATCTAAAATCATGGACGAATTAAAAATCGCCATGAAAGCAAAAGACACTGTGGCTTTAGAAGCTTTAAGAGCCATAAAATCGGCTATTTTGTTAGCACAAACAGAATCAGGCGCAAAAGAGGAAATCTCTGAAAGTGATGAAATTAAAATTTTACAGCGTTTAATCAAAATGCGTAAAGACAGTGCTACTATTTACACCAACCAACACCGTCCGGATTTAGCCGAACCCGAAATAGCTCAAATAGCGGTTATTGAAAAGTTTTTGCCTGCACAACTTTCTGAAGCAGAGGTAGAAGCAATAGTAGCTTCCATTATAGCAGCAACTGGAGCGTCAGGAATTGCAGCTATGGGAAAAGTAATGGGAATGGCTTCAGAACAAATTGGAGGACAGGCTGAAGGTAAAACGATTTCAGCAGTAGTAAAAAAGTTGTTGGTATAGTCACTTGTAAATTCATAATTGAATTAGTAATAAGGCTGCGTAGTTCAACTGGATAGAATATCAGATTTCGGCTCTGAGGGTTGGGGGTTCGAATCCCTTCGCGGTCACAAGTATTGTTTTTAGTAAAACGTTCAAGTAATTGAACGTTTTTTTTGTTTCAGAACGTTTTTTAATCCTTTTTCTTAAGGATTGCTTAAAAAGTTGTTTTACAACTTATTGAATTTTGAGGTTTTACTTTTATAAGTATATTTGCAAAACCAATCACTGCCTTTCTTAAGAGTTCCTTAACGAGTAGGGTATCTTTCAGAAGGGATGTTATTAACTAAACTAAAATTAATTATAATGAAAAAAAATTTACTTTCTATTGCCGGAACACTATTTGTACTGTGTTTTTCTGTTACAGCTTTTGCGCAAACTGCCGGTAGTTTGACATTTAAATTAACGTGCCCAAAACACACCACTGGAATTTATGAAACAAATGCAAGATACGTACTTGCTGTATGGATTGAAAGTTGTACACCTTGTGGTACTACTGCTGGAACTTCTACTTTTGTTAAAACGAAAGTGAGATATTGGGGTGGTAGTACCAACGACCATTTGCCTACTTGGAAAGCAAAATCGGCAAGTAGTGTTGTAGATGCTACTTCTGGAGCGACAACCACTAATTTTGCTTCACAAACGGTGACTTGGAATGGAACTAATGTGGCTGGTGCTGTAGTAGCAGATGGATCGTACAGAGTATGTATTCAAGAAACTTGGGGACATGGTACCGCTACGGTAACACGTTACATTCCTTTTACTAAAGGACCGGCTGTTGACAATCAAACACCAGCTGCTGATACCAACTTTACTGGATTAACACTTACTTGGCAACCAACCTTAGCAACTGAAACGTTTGCGGCGCATCCAGAAGCTGTAATTTATCCAAATCCTTCTAATGGTGTTTTTAATATAGAATACAAAAATGAGGTGAACACTATAACTGTTGTTAACATTTTAGGTGAAACAGTGTTGTCTCAAAAAGTAGATACTCAAAATTTTGGAACAACACAAGCAATTGACTTGTCTGGTTTCAATAATGGCATATACATAGTTTCATTGTCCAACGACAAAGGAACTACTAGCTACAAAATTGTTCTAAATAAATAATTTTTTGTTTTGTTTTTTTTAAGAGGATGGCCCAACAGCCATCCTTTTTTATTTTCCCTTTTTAAAAAGGTGTACTTTAACCGTTTCCTTGTCTTTTTACTTACCCTATAGAATAGGTATGTTAAAATAACTATCACTACTATTTCAAACTAACTTTTTTGTTACAAAGTAGTTAGTTTGTCTTTCTATTAATTGTTTTCAGCTTTTTACTTTGTAATAGTAAACTATTCAATTGACTACGTTTCTCAAAGGAACTGCATTTTTCTTTCTAAAAATAGGTTTCGTTAGCACGTTTGTCTCTTTTCTTTAGCTTTTTCCTCCCTTTTTCTAACAACAATAGCCCTAAAACTATAGTATTTAGCGCATTGTTAATAAGCCTTTTCAATTGTGAATAAGTTTCACTTTCTTTTTTGTTTTATTTGTTTCAACTTTGTAATGCAGTAAGACACTAACAGCAAGTGTACTTAGCGAACATTTTTATAATAATTTAATACCACAAAAAAATGGCAATTAAATTTAAAACGCTTCCAAGAAAAAATCCTCAGGACATGGGAGCACCTGAAAAATTTTATGCCGCTGCAATTGGCAACGGCGAAACCGATATGGAAGCACTCGCTGAGATGATTTCCTATCAAAGTACGTTAACAGATACCGACTGTTATGCCGTGTTGCGATCGTTGGAACACAACATCATCAACGAGCTCAACCAAGGTCGTATTGTTAAACTAGGTAGCTTGGGCAATTTCCAAGTAAGTATTAGTTCTGAAGGCAAACTAACGCAAGACGAGGTTACGGCAGCTGACATTACTAAAAGCAGAATTTTATTCCGACCAGGAAAAAAACTGCGCCAATTACTAGGTAGGTTGTCCTACCAAAAAGCGAGCTAGTAACCCGCCTTGTAAAGCCATTTACAAGTCCGAAAGCCTCGAATGTTCCCGCATTCGAGGCTTTTTTTGTTTACTATTTGACTTACTACTACTTCAATTCGTCCTGACGAACTTTTTGATTCGTCCCGACCAATCGTGCAACTCGTCCTGACGAGTGTACAAACTGGTCAGGTCAAACTGGGCAAACAACTTTTGGACTACTAAATTAAGAGGTTTTTTAGATTTTTGTTATCCGTATTGTTCCATTTATATACAAAATAGCCATCGTACAAAATACCAAAACCCTATACAATACAATTGTATGTTGCTTCTTGGTGACTTTCCGAGATATATTAAATAGTGATTTAGGAGTTTTTGATTTGACTTATAAACAATAGTATCAATAGGTTGTGGATTATTGAAACAGCAATTGGGCAAGCTATTTTTATATTGTAAATCACATTTTCAATATAGAAACCATCAGTATAAAGCAAAAAAAAGCTCAAAAAAAGCAGCTAGTAACCCGTCTTTTTGAGCAAATTTACATGTTCGAAAGCCTCGAATAGTTCCCGCTATTCGTATCGATTGAATGGGTAAATATACTTAGTTTGTGTTTTATTTTAACGAGCGTACGGATAAGTTTTCAACAATTTTCAGAATCGATTTGGTAATAATTTGCAGTTGCAGCTACCAGATTGCACTTCTTTTAGCTACATTGGTTCCGTTCGTTTCAATTTTTAAGAAACCATACCTGTAGTAACGCCTTCTTTTTTTACTATTTTTAGTTTTGTATGTCAATTCTTCTTGGGTACTTCATAAAGGAATGCTACTACTTCCTTTCCAATTTCAATTTATATTTTAATTATCAAATCTCCGTTCCTTTTTTAAATAGGAAACAAACTACTAAAAATTACAATTGTAATCTGTATTTCTTTTTCAATTCCATTACACTCTTTTATTATTGTTTAAAACCAAAATTTACTTTTCCACACCCTTAAATTGATCCAAAAAACAGCAAAACTTCAAATAAAGGCTTTTAACACACAAAAAATCTTTATCCTTAAATATATTTATCAAAAACTTAAAAACGCCTTTAAACGAATGTATTTGAGTCGTTTTTAATCGAAAAAATATATACAAAAATAAAAAATAATAATCAAAACAAATGATAAAGATAAGTTATTAAAAAATTGTTTTGCTAGTCGTTAGTCGATAGTAAGTGGTTGTTAGTCGTTAGTTTTTGAACTTTGGTCAAAAGCTGTTTGTTTTTAGAGACTAGTTTGTAATTGGTAATCGATTTTATACGTTTAGTAATCAGCTTTTGCATTTGGCAGGAGGCATTCTAATAGCAACATAAAATTTTAAGCTTTTAAACGCAACTCTAAAAACGCAATACTCACAACTCACATTTTATAATTCACAATTCATAATTCACAAACTGCTAATTCTGCAATATAATTTTGTTTTTTTTGCTAAGTGTGTAATTTCATCTTAAAAGTGTAACAGTATTGAATCAATACTTAAATATTTTTTGCATAAAAAAATAAAATATTTCGCAATGTTATGTTTTTATTAACTTTTTTTACTATCTTGCGGGCTTATTAAATACTTTCGACTATGTATAAAAATTACATTTCTTTAAGCAGCAGTACGGGTACTACACTTAAAAACAATTGGATGAAAAGAGCTTTTATAGCTGTTTTGTTTATGATGTTTAGCGTAATGAGCGTAAAAGCACAGGTAACTGTTGCCGCTACTACAGGGACAGCAACGGCAAATTATACTACACTTGGTGCTGCATTTGCTGCTATTAACGCAGGAACGCACACGGGTGCTATTACAATTTCCATAACCGCAAACTCCACGGAAACGGCGGCTTGCGTCCTGAACAGTTCAGGTGCTGGATCTGCCAGTTACACTTCTATTAATTTACGGCCAACTACCGATGGTGTAACCATTTCGGGGCCAACCGTTACTGGACGTGGGCTTATAGAGCTTAATGGTGCTGATAATGTAACTATTGATGGGGATAACCCAAATACTAGTGGAACAAATAGAAACTTAACTATTACTAATACGGCGGCTACCACGGTTACCTATACCTCTGTAATTCGTATAGCATTGTCCACTTTAATTTCTACGGCAGACAACAATACGGTTAAAAACTGTATTATTAATGGTAGTGCTGCTGCGCAAATTACAAGTGCAAACACTTCGGCTACAACTGGGTCTGTAGGTTCTTCTAACGGGATCTTAGTTTCTGGAGGTGCTAGTACTACTACAGCAACTACAGCTCCATCGGCTATCGCTTCTAATACAACTACAACAGGTACAACAACAGCGTTGAATTTTACAGCTACCAACAATCAAATTTCTGCCTGCGGTAGAGGTATTTGTGTTTCTGGATCTGCTGTAACGGTGGTGCCGGTTTTGACGATTACTAACAACGTAATTGGTAATGCTACTGCAGGTGCTACAACAGGTGTGGCTTGGAAAGGAATTTCTGCACAAGGTTTTAGTACAGGTTCTGTAATTAGTGGAAATACGGTATATGTAGAAAGTTGGGTTTCAACTTCTCCTTATCCTACAGGTATTGAATTGGGAGGTGTATCTGCAGTGGGTACAGGAATTGTGGTTGAAAAAAACACCATTGGTAGAGTGTATCAAAACAATACTGGTGGTTGGGGTTCTTATGGAATTAACGTTGTGGCAGGTAATGCCAATACCGTTCAAAATAATTTTGTTAACAATGTAAAGAATATTGGTTCTGGTAGTTTTAGTACATCTTTCGGTGCTTATGGTATTAGAATAGGTGCGGGTTTAAATCATAAAGTGTACCACAATACCGTTAGTATGACTGGTTCTGATTCGGGTACTGGAAATTTACAAGCTTGTTTTGGAATTACGGCAAATACTTTAACGGGTATAGATGTTCGGAATAATATTTTCTCAAACACAATGACTTCTTCAAGTACTACAAGTGCCTTTGTTTGTATGTTCTTGCCTAGTGGTTCTACTTCTTCAATGAACCTTACCTTAAATAACAATGCCTACTATACTGGTGCTACGGCTGGCTTACATGGTATAGCACATGGTGGTACAACTTATACTAGTACAGTTACTACTTCTGGTACTGGTTTGTACACTGCAGCAAATTTTAATCCTGCTGTAACAACTAGTACAATAAATTTACGTAACTATACAAGTACTTTGCTTGCTGCTAATACAAATAATGACAATGCCTCTTTTGCAACGTCAACTACTGCAGCACCTTTCACTTCGTCATCGGATTTACACATTAATTCAGCGGCTACGGGTGCAAATTCACTAGCAGGTACTGGTGCTTCAGGTACTGGGGTTACAACAGATTTTGATGGGGCAACAAGAACAACAGCTCCGGATATTGGTGCTGATGAGTTTGCTGTTGTGCCTGGTTGTGCATCAACGCCTTCGCCAGCAGACGATCCTACGTTTACTGTAGGTGGTGTTTCGCAAGCACCTACTTTATCTTGGGCTGCTACCAGCGGAGCTACTAGTTATGATGTGTATCTAAACGGTTCAATTGTTTCAACTTCACAAACGGCTACAAGTTATGTTCCTGGTGCATTAACGGCTTCCACCAACTATACATGGAAAGTGGTGCCAAAAAGTGCAAAAGGATCTGCAACAGGTTGTAGTACATGGAGTTTCAAAACAGTTGCTGCTGTGCCTACATTAAATGCAGGTAGTTTAACTGCGTTTAGTTCAACGTGTACAGGTGCAACTTCTGCTGCCAATTCTTTCACAATTACAGCCATTAACTTGACAAGCGACATTACATTGGCTGCTTTGTCAGGTTTTTCGTATTGTGCTACTGTAGGCGGTAGTTATACTTCTACATTAACTATAACTCCTTCAAGTGGTTCCATTTCAACTACGGTTTACGTTAAATTTTCGCCTTCAACTGCAACGGCTTACAGTGGTAACATTGTAATTTCGGGTGGTGGTTTAGCGTCTAGCGTAAATGTAGCGGCTTCAGGAACAGGTGTAAATGCTTTTGGAGGTACCTATGCTGTAGGAGCTGGTCAAACGTACACAACCTTAACTGCTGCGGTTGCTGCTTATAATAGCGCAACTTGTTTCTCAGGAAACGTAGTGTTCAACTTAATGGACAGTACGTACAGCGGTTCGGAAACGTTTCCAATAACAATCAATTCAAATGCCAACTCTGGTACTTATACTTTAAAAATAAAACCAAATACTACAGCAACCATAACGGGTTCGGTAGCGTCTGGTGCATTAATTAAACTTAACGGCGCTAAATACGTTACCATTGATGGTAGCAGTAGTGGCGGTACCGATAAAAGTTTAACTATTACTAATAGTAATACGACTGCGCCAACAGTAGTTGCTTTCGCTAGTTTAGGAACAAGTTTAGGTACTACAAATAGTACGGTTAAAAACTGTAACTTAAGCACTGGAGTAGCAACAAGTACTGGGTATGGTGTTGCAATTGGGGGTGCAACTCCTGGTTCTGCTGGTTCGGATAATGATACCAATACAGTACAAAACAACACTATTACTGGTGCAACAGTAGGGGTTTATGCAGTTGGAAACGCTTCAGTTTCTGCAACGGGTATGGACACTTTAACAGTTACAGGTAATACAATTACTACAAATACTACTATAGGTACACTTGGTATTCAAGTTGGAAATACTTTAAGTAGTACAATATCACAAAATACTATTAGTGTTACAACGACTAGTACTTCATCACCTGTTGGTATTTCGTTAGAAACAGGTTTCGTTACTTCATCTGTTTCAAGAAACACTATTACTGCTGCAGTAACTTCTGCAACTGGTGGATATGCAGGAAGAGGTATTACGGTTGGTACAGGAACTGCTTCAAGTAACATCACAATAGACAATAATATAATTTACGGTGTTAATGGATCGAACTGGAGTTCATTTGGAAATGCCTCTTCAATGGGTATTTGTATAGGTGAAATAGGAGCTGGTACTGGTTTAGCCAACACTACTGGTGGTATCAAGTTGTACTACAATTCCATTAATATGATTGGTTCAATGGGGTCTGGTTCAACAGCAGCCATTACAACTGCTTTATATGTAGCTTCTACTGCTACAGGGTTAGATGTTAGAAATAATATTTTCTCCAATACACAAGTAGCTACTTCAACTACACAAAAAAATTACGCGATTTATTCGGCAGCAGCCAATACCGCTTTTACTACAATTAATTACAATGATTATTTTGTAAGCAATACATTCAATGCTGCATCTGCTATTCCTGGTTTTATTGGTTCAGACAGAACCAATCTTGCTGGAATTGTTACAGGTTTTGGTCAAAACGCCAATTCAATTTCAACAGATCCTTTATTTACAGCTACTTCCTCAACTATAACTAATGCGTTATGGCCTGGTACTGGTTCTCCAGTAATTGCTGCAGGTACTGCAGTAGCTGTTACAAACGATTATTTAGGAGCCACTAGAAATGCTACACCATCTATTGGTGCTTACGAATCAGTAACTCCAACTTGTGCTGCTCCTGCTAGTCCAACTGCGCTGGTTCAAGGTACTACAGGACCAGGTTCAATAGCTGAAAGTTTTACCCCTAATGCTACTGCACCTTACGGGTATATGGTTGTTCGTTATCTAGCAGGTGCTACGGTAACTGCGCCAGTTAATGGAACTACAACTTATGCAGCTGGTCAAGCGCTTGGATTAGGAACTATTACAAATATAGTAGCAGGTTCAGGATCAACTTTTTCACTAACAGGACTTTCACCATCAACAAGTTATGATATTTATGTATATCCTTATTCTATGTTAAATTGTGTGGGAGGTCCAGCGTTTGGAACACCTTTAACGGGAACTCATACAACATCAGGATGTCCATCTATTCCTACTTCAATTACTGTTGGAGCTACTGGAGCAGATTATACTACATTAACTGATTTGGCTTTAATTTTAAACGGTTGTCCGGTTTCAAACCCAGTTTTGGTTCAATTACAATCAAATTATGCGCCAGCAAGTGAAACTCTTCCTATAGTATTCAATAACAATACAGGTACAAGTGCAACGAATACAATTACAATTCGCCCAGCAACTGGAGCGGGTCCATTTGGAATAAACGGATCTTCAACTAGTGCTTTGTTGGATTTAAGTGGAGCTCGTTATTTTACTTTCGATGGTCGTGCTGGTGGTACTGGTGCTTCTGTACTTAGTATAACCAATTCGGGTAATGGTGCTGCTTTGCGTCTATTTAATGACGCTCAAAATAATACGATTCAATACCTTGCTTTGAAAGCGTCTAATGCTTCTGCTACAAATGGTGTTGTTCGCATAACTTCTGCTGTATCTGGTGGAACTGCTCTAACAAATGGTAATAACAACAATACCATTACTTATTGTACAATTGACGGTAACGGTGTGTCTCCAAATGGTATTTACGCTGCGGGTACTGCTGCTCCAGCCGATAACAAAAGCAATACCATCAGTAATAACAGTATTTTTAACTATTTTTCAGATGTAGCTTCTACTAATAATTATGGTATTTTATTAGGTGGTAATAATGGTGTTTCAGCTAGTTCAGCTTGGACCATTACTGGGAACAGTTTTTACCAAACGGCTACAAGAACCTATACTACTACATCAGGTATAGTTGCTGCAATAGGTGGAGGATACACTCCTGCTGGTGCATTCAATATTACCAATAACTATTTTGGTGGTAGTGCAGCTACAGCAAGTGGTACTATGACCATTGCAGGGGCTACTGGTACTCAAAATGTAGCAGCAATAAATTTAATTTATGGTGGTGCTGATAATTCTTCGATTACTGGTAATACAGTAACAAACATGAACATCACTACAAACAGTACTAGTACTTTCCAAGGTTTAATTGTTGCTTCTTCAATAGGTACTTCAAGTATTGCAATTAACAACAATACTATTGGTAGTATTTCTAATCCAACTTCAATTTCTTATACTGGCGGTGCTGCTGCTGTACTAAGTGGAATAAGTGCTGGAGCGTTTTATGCTACTCAAACGGGTGCTAGTGTAACTATAGATAACAATACTATAGCCGGTATTTCTTTGCCAGGAACAACAAATGCAAATACCTTCAGAGGTATTTACATTGGTTCTAATTTAACTGCTACGGCAAGTTCTACTATAACCAACAATACTATTGGTAATACAGCTGCTGCAATTTCAAATGCTTCACCAGCTAGTATTATAGCTATTCAAAACGATAATAATATAGGTGCTACAATTAGCACAAATACAATAACGAAACTTACCGCAACTAATGCGGGTACTGCGGTTAGTGTAATGGGTATTAATGCTGCCAATGTTTCAGGGAGCATGACCATAAATAGTAATACTATAACAACTTTAACTTCAGCTGCAGCCAATATTGCTACAACAACTGGTGTTGCTATAGTAGGTATTCAATCAATAGCACCTGCATCAAGTTTTAGTAACAATACAATTAATTCGTTAACAGCTTCTGCAAATGCAGCTGTTACTATTCATGGTATTTACAATTCAGGTACTGCTGCTGCTGTAAATGCTAACAAAATTTACGATCTATCGGCTAGCAATGCTGGTGCAACAAGTGCTGTTTTAAACGGTATTTATGCTAATGGAGGTACATCAATTTATAGTAATAATAGTGTACGTTTAGGTACTGTTAATCCTACAATTGCTAATTCAATAAACGGTATTTATGATATAACAGGAACAAATAGTTATTATTTTAATTCTGTTTACATTGGCGGTTCAGGTGTAGGTACAATAACTACAAAAACATATGCTTTTAGAAGTTCCAATACTGGAACAAGAACCATTCAGAATAATATATTCATGAATGCTAGAAGTAACGCAACAACGGGTGGTTCGCATTATGCAATCACAGTTGCAGGAACTGCAGCATCTCCTACTGGATTAAGCTTAAATAACAATGATTATTTTGCAAACGGAACTAACGGCGTACTTGGTTTATTCAACAGTACAGATGTTACTACATTAGCTACTTGGAAAACTAATACGGGATTAGATTCGTCTTCGTTCAATTCCAATCCAAACTTTAATGGCGCAACTAGTACCACACCAGATTTATCTATAAATGCAAGTATTGCTAGTGTTTTAGAAAGTTCTGCGGTTACTATTTCAGGTATTACTTTGGATCAATCGGGAGTAACTCGTAATGCTTCAACACCTGATATGGGTGCTTTAGAATTCAGTGGAACTTCTGCTGTACCAACAATTGTTACTGCAACTTCTACTGGAAGTGCTTGTACACCAACATCACACGATGTTACAGCTACCATTACTGCTGGAGGAACTACTTTAACAGCTGGTATGGTTAAATTAAGTTATGCTTTTAATGGTGGTACGGCTACTTTAATAGACATGACCAATACAACAGGTACTACTTGGACAGCTACTATTCCACTAGCATCACCTACTACAGCTACGGTTACGTGGTTTGTAAAAGTAGATGACGGTTCTTATGTAGTGACTAAAAATGGTACAAGTTATGCTGATGATCCAATGTCTAGTATTCCAATTAGCATTACAACTTCAGCAGCTACAGTTTGTTCTGGAACTACTGTTTCCTTAAATGCTGTTGCACAATCTGTAAATTTAGGCCCAACAGGTTTGCCAGCTGCTTATTGTGCAGCGACAAATTCAGGTGGTGCTGTAATTAATTCGATTTCTTTTAACGGGCTAAGTACTTCAGGTGCTCAGACCACTCCTTATTATACTTTAGTTGATCCTTCAACTACTACTACATCTTTGATTCGTGGACAAACGTACACTTTCTCTATGACGTCATTACCAGATGCTACCTATTCTACCTCTATTGCTTCCGTTTGGATTGATTATAACAGAAATGGTTCATTTGAAGCAACAGAATGGCAACAAGTGTGGACAAGTGCTGCTTCTGGAAGTATTTCGATTACAATTCCATTGACTGCTACTGTTGGTGATGTAGGTATGCGTGTTAGATCACGTGGGAATGGAAATGCAAATGGTTCTGGTGATTCGTGTACAGCTATGGGTTCTGGTTCAACACAAGATTTTACTGTTACCATTAAAGATTTAGTTGATTATTCTAGTCAATTAACCTACGCTTGGTCGGATGGTACTGGATCTGCGGGTACGGGTACAACTATTACTCCAACGCCTTCAGCTACTACTACCTATACATTGACGGCTACACAAACAAGTTCATCTTGTACAAAAACGGCGACACAATTAATAACTGTATTGCCATTACCTACTGCTCCTACTGGAACAAATGGTGGTCACTGCGGTTCTGCTACACCTACTTGTTCAGTAGCATCGGCTGCTGGTGCAAGTGGATCTGGTGTATTCACCTGGTACACAACTGCAACTGGCGGTACTGCTATTACAGGTCAATCCGGTGCTTCTTTATCTGGTTTCCCAATTGGTACTGTAGGAACTGTTGATTTCTATGTTTCAGAAGTGGGAACTAACGGTTGTGAAAGTCCTAGAACGCACATTACAGAAACAATAACTGCTCCAACAGCAATCACTTTAGGAGCAACACCAAGTACTAATTTATGTTCTGGTACTTCTTTTGCACCAACGGTTTCAAGTGCGAATACAAATTATACCTATTTATGGACAGCTATTCCTGCAACAGGTAGTGGTATTACCACTTCAATTGCTGGTGCTACTCCTACAATTACACCAACAGTGGCAGGTAGTTATACTTATACAGTTACTGCAACTGATGCTTCTGGTTTCCCAGTTTGTACCGCTACACAATCGTTTAGTGTAACTATTTTAAATTGTCCAATTCCAATTGCAACTACTACTATTCCAACAGCATGTGGTACAGCTACTCCTACTATTGGATTTACTTATTCTTCAGCTTTACCTGCAACTTATGCTGCTACTACTGCTGTTACAAATCCTACAACAGATGAAGATTTCGGTGGTATTGTAATTACTACTACTGGAGGTGCTACAGTTTTAAATAATGCAACAACAGTTAACTCTTTAGTAGGTACTATTGGTACTGCTACAGGTACAGTTGGTAGTTACTCTAACTTTACAGCTTTTGGGCCATACAGTATAACTGCGGGTCAAACCTATAATATTGCAACTAGCTCTGTGCAAACTGGAGGTACTTTTACAAATATTATGGCTGTATGGATTGATTACAACCGTAATGGCGATTTTTCAGATGCAGGTGAGTTAGTTTATACATCCACTGCAACTGCTGGTGAATATACAGGTACTGGTACTTTTACAGTTCCAGCTACTGCCTTTAATGGTGTTACTAGAATGCGTGTTTTAGATTATGAAGGTTCTTCAATTACAGGTCCTACTCAAACGGTAGGATATGGAGAGTACGAAGAATATTCATTAAACATATCAAGCAGTAACAATGGAGGAGGTGCTAGTGCTACTTTTACATCCTATTCATGGTCTGATGGAACTTCTGTAGTTAGTACAGCAGCTTCATTTACACCTACTGTTACTACAACTACAACATATACGGCTACTATTGGTTACAACGGTGCATTTTTAACCTCTACTCCGGTAACGGTTACAGCTAGTACTGTACCAACAGCACCTACTACTACAGATTCTGCGCATTGTGGTTCTGCTATTCCTACTGCTGCTGCTGCAGATCCTAACGGATTTACATCACCAACTTACAAATGGTACTCTGCTTCAACAGGAGGTACTCTTTTACAAACAAGTACGTCAACTACCTATTTAACTGCTTTAGCTACTCCTGGAGTTACTACTTTTTATGTTTCAGTAACTAATCCAGCTTCAGGTTGTGAAAGTACAAGAACTGCTATTAATATAACTGTTTCTGCTCCTGAAGATTTTAGTATTGCTGCACCAACAACTGCTTGTATTAATACAGCATTTACCGCTACAGCCTCTAATATATTTGGAAGTTATACTTCTTATACTTGGTCAGCAAGTCCTGCTGCTGGTAGTGGAATTCCTACTACTTTATCAGGAGCTTCTCAATCTATTACACCAACAGCAGCTGGCACTTATACCTATACTATTAGTGCTTACGATGGTTCTTGTACTAAAGTGCAAACATTTGCGGTTACTGTTAATAGTTTACCTGTTATTTCATCTTATGCAGCTACTCCTGCAACTATTTGTAATGGAGGCGCAATTAGTACTTTATCTGCTGTTGTACCATCTAGTGGTTACACATTTGCTACTTCAACGGGTGCCTCTTTAAATGCTATGTCTGGTGCTACAACTGTACTTACAACTTCTAATGATGATACGGTTACTGCTTCACCAGCTTCAATTGGTTTCAATTTTGTTTTTAACGGTACTACTTATACACAATATTCGCTTTCTCCTGACGGATGGATTTTATTGGGTGCTGCAACAGCTAGTAATGAATTTACAAATGTTGTAACAAGTACTACAAACGTTCCTAGATTATATCCTTATTGGGATGATTTAGCAACAGGTACAGATGGTAGTGTAAAAACGTTAGTTACTGGTACTGCTCCTAACCGAATTTTTATTGTGGAATGGAATGTTACAATTCCAAGAAATACTACTGGTGCTTCCAATTCTAAAATGCAAGCTTGGTTGTATGAAGGGACAAATGTGATCGAATACAGATATGGCACTATGGGAGCTCAAACTTCTAATTCTATTTCTGCTGGATATACAGTAAATGCTACTACATTTAATAGTATCACTTTTGCAACAAATACAGCTAGTACAACAACAGCAAATGATGCTAATACATCAGTACCTGCTAGTGGTCGTATGTATAGTTTTACACCTATTATTCCTTCTAATGTAACATGGACTTCATCTACAGGAACTATATATTCTAATACTGGTGCTACGACAACTTATGTTCCAGGCACTAATACTGCTACTGTTTATGTAACACCAAGTACTACTACAGTATATACAGCTACTGCTACTAGTATTGCTACAGGTTGTGTAGCAACACAAGACATAACCGTAACAGTTAATCCAAAACCTACTGTGGTTACAGCTTCTAATTCTGCGCAGTGTGGTGCTGGAACTCCTACAGCTTCTGTGACGGATCCAAATGCGTTTACTACCCCAACAATTAATTGGTATGCTGCTGCAACTGGTGGTACTCCTCTTCAAAGTGGTACGGATGCAACATATTTGTATTCTGTTGCTGCTACAACTACTTTTTACGTTTCAATAATCAATCCTACTTCGGGTTGTGAAAGTGACAGAACTCCGGTAACCGTAACGGTTGATACCGCACCTTCTGCTACAATAGCCTATACGGCATCTCCTTATTGTGCTACCGCTTCTCCTGCATCAGTATCTCTAACTGGAACAACAGGCGGAACTTTTAGTGCAGATGCTGCTTTATCTATAAATGCTTCTACAGGAGCTATAACTCCTACTACTAGTACACCAGGTACTTATACGATTACCTATACTATGAATGGTGCTTCGTGTGGTAACCCTACAGCAACTACTTCAGTAACTATAAATGCGGCTCCAACTTCTGGATTCAGTTATGCTGCTGCTACTTATTGTACCTCTGGTGGTACTGTAACACCTACAATTACAGGTACTGCAGGCACCTTTACAGTGTCGCCTTCTGGTTTAACAATTGATCCTACTACAGGCGTTATTACTTTAGCTTCTTCTGCTGCTGGTACTTATGATGTAACCAATACAGTTGCTGTAGCTGGTTGTTCGGATAGTATAACAACAGTGACAGGCATTACAATAAATGCGGCTGTTGCAATTACAACGCAACCTTCTAGTGCTTCTGTATTGCCTTTAGCTAATCCTAGTTTCTCTGTAGCGGCTACAGGTACAGGGACATTAACTTACCAATGGGAAGTTAGTACTAACGGTGGTAGTTCTTGGTCTCCATTATCTAATGGTGGTTTTTACAGTGGTGTAACTTCGTCAACACTTAACTTGTCAAGTGTAATTGCTGGTATGAATACTTACCAATACCATGTTATAGTAACAGGTACTTCTCCTTGTTCAACTTTGACAAGTGATCCTGCTATTTTAACTGTAACAGATATTTCAATTACTACGCAACCACAATCTCAAACAATATGTAGCACAGGAGGTACTGTTACCTTTACTGTTGCTACAACAGGTGGAACTCCGTATGCTTATCAATGGCAAACTAGAACTTCTAGTAGTGCTTCATGGTCTGACATATCTGGTGCAACTACCGATACTTATACAATTGCTTCTGGTTTAACCAGTGCCAATACAGGTAACCAATTCCAGTGTTTAATTAATGCAGGTTACGTTACTTCCAATATTGCTACTTTAACGGTTAATGATGCAGTAGCAATTACAACACAACCTTCCAATCAAACGGCTTGTTCGAATGCAGCAAGTGCTTCTTTCTCTATAGCTACATCAGGTACTGGTGTTACTTATCAATGGGAAGAAAAAGCGCCTGCAGGAGCATGGACAACATTAGCAGGTCAAACTAGTGCTACATTAACATTAGCTGCCCCTACGTTTGGTATGAATGGTTACCAATACCGTGCGCAAGTTTATGGTGCTTCTCCTTGTGGAAATACTACTTCAAATGTCGCAACGTTAACTATGATTCAAATTGCTGCAGTTACAGCTCAGCCATCAAATACTACTGTTTGTTCTTCTGCTACTGCTAACTTTAGCGTTACAGCAACAAACGCTACTGGTTATTTATGGTTTGTAAATGATGGTACAACGGAAGTTGCTTTAACGGATGGTACTTCATCTTTAGCAGGTGCTACTGTTTCTGGTGCTACTACAGCTTCATTAAGTATAGCTACTCCTGCATTTGCTTTAAACGGTTATACTGTTCGTTGCCAAATTCTAAGTGCTAGTCCTTGTGCAGCTCAGTTTTCTAATACGGCTACTTTATCAGTAACTGCTACTTCTGGAACTATCGTTGTAGGTACTGGAGCAACAGCGCAATATGCTACACTTACTGCTGCTATCAATGCAATTATAGCTTGTGGTGGAATTTCATCGCCTACTGTTTTAGAAATGAATACAGGGTACAATCCTGCTTCTGAAACGTATCCATTAGTTTTACCTGCTATTACGGGTCAATCAGCTACAAATACCATAACTATTCGTGAAGCAACTGGTGTAACTGGTAAAATATTATCTTCAGCTGCTGCTTCAGCAACAGTTAATCTAACTGGAGGTAAATATTGGATTATTGATGGACGTTCAGGTGGAACAGGTTCTACTAAAGATCTAAGAATTGAAAATACAAATGTGGGCGGAATCGCTGTTCAGTTTGTAAACGATGCTTCTTTTAACGTTTTGAATTATCTAGATGTTAGAGGGGTAACTACATCTGCTACTAGTGGTGTTGTTGTATTTGCAGGTTCTACTGGTACTACTGGTAACGATAGCAATTTAATTTCCAACTCAGATATTCGTGATGGTGTAACTAATCCTACGAATGCCATTTACTCAGCAGGTCAGTCTGGAACTATCCTAAATGATACCAACAGTTTAGTAAATAATAGTATTTACAACAACTTTAGTGCTACACTTGTAACTACTGGTGTATTAGTTGGGGCCAATAATACTGCTTGGACTATTACAGGTAACAAATTGTTCCAATCAGCAACTAGAATATTTACAACAGCGAATATACATAGTGGTATAAACGTAACATCAGGTTCTGGTTATACCATCTCAGATAACGTAATTGGTTACGCCAATGCTTCTGGAACCGGTACTACTAATATGGTTGGTAATTCAGTTGCTTTAACAGGGACTTTCCCAACATCATTTGCTACAACAGGTACTTCAAATGCAACCCGTTTTGTAGCTATTAATGCTGCTTTTACGGCTGCAGGTACAGTATCTTCTATTCAAAATAACACCATTAGTGGTTTGGCATTGTACACCTCAAGTACTGCCGCAACTACCAATGGTATTTTATGCGGTATAAACGTAACTAGTGGTAATGCAACTATTGGTACTGTAACCGGTAATACTATTGGAGCTACATCGGGTGCTAGCAAAATTTATACTGCAACTACTGGTACTGGTGGAGCAGTAGTAGGTATTTATGCTACTTCTGCCAACACTGTAAGTATTCAAAATAATACTATTGGAGGTATAGACGCTTCAGGTACTTCAGCATCCATTTCTGGTTCTGTAATTGGAATCGATATTGCTGGTGCTGGTAATTTTGATGTAACTTCCAATGTTATTGGAAATACTACTGCTGGTAATATTAGAACTGGTTATTTCTTAACAACTTCTAATTTAACCAATGCAACTGGAACAGCTACTTCAACTACTGGTTCTTCTGCTATTATTGGAGTAAGAAGTGCTACAACTGGAAATACTTTAGCTATCAACAGCAATACTTTTAGAGGTTGGGCTGTTGGTGGAACTGCTACTACTGTAACAGGTATTACTTCTTCTGGAACTATGACGGGTACTACACCTTCAAGCAATATAAACTTTAATTTACTTGGTACTTCAGGATTAGGTTGGGTAACTTATTCTTTTGCTAATTCAGGTGCCTTAGCGGGTATTGCTTCTTCTAATACTGTAGCTACAGTTAATAACATTAAAAACAACGACTTTACTGGAATTATTCACTCAGTTGCTGGTTCAAGTGCTCATACTTATATCAACTTAACGGGTGCTACTGCTGTAAATAACATAGCCACAATTGACACTAATACTTTTACCAATTTAAATGTTAATACTACTGGTGCTGTAATTTTCATTAGTCATGGTTATTCTATACCAACTACAGGACAATTGATTATCAATAACAACTCTATTGTTACGGGTTATACAAGAGCTTCAGCGGGTGCAATAACTATAACCACTTCAAATTCTACTTCTGGAACTGGTTCTATTAATAATTACACAAACAATAATTTCTCGAACATTACAGTTCCTGATAATGCTTCTAGTACTATTTTAGGTTTCAATAATACGGATGGTGGTACAGGTTCTGCTAAAACAGTTACTGGTAATACATTCAATAACTGGAATGGAGGAACTTCAGGTACTACTGGTACTTCTAGTACTATCAACTGTATGAATTTTACTTATTGGAACGGTGCATCTTCATCTCTTTCTAACAATACTATTACTAATATAACAGGTCGTAGTACAATTACTGGTGTTACAATTGGTTCTGCATCAAGTGCAGCCACTTTATTAACAATTAGTGGTAATACGATTACTGGATTAACTTCTTTTGGTACTGGTGGCGCCGTAACAGGTATAGTTTCGTCTAATATTTCTACTGCAATTAATATTACAGGTAATACTATTGGTACTTTATCTTCTACTTCAACTCCTGTAATTGGAATTAATATTACAGGGGCTACGGCTGATAATGTGTACAGTAATACTATATCATCACTTTCATCTTCAAGTGCTTCTGGTATTGTACAAGGTATTGTAGTTTCTTCTGGTACAGCTGTTAATGTGTATCAAAATACTATTAAAACATTATCAGGTAGTGGCGCTTCATCACCTGTTGTATCCGGTATTGTTGTTTCGGGAGGTACTACAATAAAAGTATATAGAAATAAAGTGTACGATTTAGCACAGTCTGCAGCTATTGCAACTGCAACAGGTGTAAATGGTATGTTATTTAGTGCTGGTACAACAGTGTCTGCTTACAATAATATTATTGGTGATTTAAGAACACCAGCAGCTTCTTTTGCGGATGCTATTAGAGGGATGTCGGTTACATCAACAACTGGTTCTACATCTTATAATTTGTACAACAATACCATTTATTTGAATGCTAGTTCTACAGGAACAACATTTGGAACAACGGGTATTTACCATACTACGAGTGCTACAGCAACTACCGCTAAATTGGATTTACAAAACAACATTGTTATCAATACTTCTACTCCTGGTAGTACTGCTGGTGTTGTAACTGCTTTACGTAGAAGTGCTGCTGCAGTATTAGGTAATTATGCAACTACTTCTAATAGAAATATGTATTTTGCAGGAACACCTTCTACTACGCATACAATATTGTATGATGGTACTAATACCTATTATAATTTTACTGCAGGTACAGCTGGTACTCTTTTCCAAACTGCTGTTTCAACTAGAGAAGCCAATTCATTTACGGATACTGCTTTCTCAGCGGGTACATTCTTTACTGCTACTGCTGGTACAAGTAGTACTTTCTTACAACCGAATGCGGTTACAACACAAGCGGAAAGTGGTGGTGCTAATTTAGCTGCGGTATTCACAGATGACTTTAACGGAATAACAAGAGGGTCGCTTTACGATATGGGAGCTTGGGAGTTCGCTGGAACTACACCTGCACCTGCTATAGCCATTACTTCTGCAACTCCTGCTTTATCTGCTCAGTGTACAGCTTCTAGTAGAGTGTTAGTACTTGATATTTCTACACCTAGTGGTTCTATCACAAGCGCTAAAATAACATACAACAATGGTGCTGCTGTAGGACCTTTAGATTTAACGTATACTTCTGGTACTTCTTACACTTACACGATTCCTGCAGCATCTCCTGCTAACACAACTGTTACTTGGAGTGTTACTGCTGTGAATTCTGCTGGTTTAAGTACAACATTAACTGGTACATCTTATTCTGATGCACCTAATACAGGTACAACGGTAGTAGCTAGTGCTTCTGTAGCCACAGTTTGTCAAGGTAGTCCTTCTACTTTGAGTGTTGCTATAGGTTCTTCTACTGCTGCTCCTGCTGCAACTTCTTATTGTGCTTCAACGCATGCTTCAGGTTGTTCTGGAGACAACATTGCTAGAGTAGTATTAAATACTTTGGATAAAACTACAAGTACAACTTGTGGTTCTACATCTGCGGCTTATTCTAATTTCTCTGGTAATACAGGTACTGACACAACTACTTTATCAAAAGGAACGACTTATCCATTAAGTTTGACTTTTGGTACAGATGGTAATCAATATTTTGGTGCATGGATCGATTACAATCATGACGGTACTTATTCTGCCTCTGAGTTCTTAGGAGCTTCTGCTAATGCTGGAGCTAGTGGCACTATTGCAGTTAATTTTACGGTACCTGCTACTGCATTAAATGGCTTAACACACATACGTATAGTTGGTGGAAATGATTCGGCTGTAACTAGTGCACAAGCTTGTGGTGCTTCTTCAAGTGGTTTTGGTGAAACTCAAGATTATGATGTAACCATCGTTCCTTCTTCAGTTGCTTATTCTTGGTCAGATGGAACATCAGTAGTAAGTACTGCAAGTTCATTTGCTCCGACACCTTCAGTGAATACTACTTATACTTGTACCACTACTTTAAACAGTTGTGATATTGTATCAAACAGTGTTACAGTTACTGTAAATCCTACTTCTGTAGGAGGTACTATAGCTGGTGCAACTTCTGTTTGTTCAGGTACTAATAGTACTACATTAACTTTATCTGGTAATGTAGGTACAATTACAAAATGGCAGTCTTCTACAGTAAGTGATTTTTCATCTTCTGTAACGGATATTGCTAATACTACGACTTCTTTAATTGCTACAAACTTAACGGCTACTACTTATTATAGAGCAGTAGTTACTAGCGGTATTTGTTCAGCTGCTAATTCAAACATAGTAGCTGTAACTGTTGATCCTACTTCAGTTGGAGGTACGGCCTCTTCTAATCAAGTAATTTGTGCAGGAGCAACACCAGCAGCTATTACCTTAACTGGTAATGTAGGTAGTGTTGTTAAATGGCAAAGTGCTACAGACAGTGCCTTTACTTCACCATCAGATATTTCTAATACAACAACTACTTTGTCTCCTGGTGCTTTAATTACCGATACTTGGTACAGAGCAGTAATTCAAAGTGGTACTTGTGGGACTGTAAATTCTTCTGCAGTACATATTACAGTAAGTTCTATTTCTGTAGGAGGTACGGTAAGTTCAGATCAAACCATCTGTTACAACTCACAACCAGCAACTATGAATGCAACAGGATATACTGGTGCAGTAGTTAACTGGCAAAGTGCAACGGATGCTGCCTTTACTTCTCCTACTGATATTCCAAGTTCGGCAGTAAATGCTTTAACAGGTACTTTAGTTGGTAACTTAACTGCTACTACTTATTTTAGAGCAGTTGTTCAAAGCGGTGTTTGTAGTTCAACAGTATCTTCAAACTATGTTACAGTACTTATTAATAGTGCTTCAGTAGGAGGTTCTGCAACAGGTGACCAATCTATTTGTACAGGTACAACGCCTGCAGACTTAGGTTTAACAGGTAATACAGGTACAATTGTAAAATGGCAAAAATCTACGGATATCACTTTTGCTACAGGAGTATCTGACATTGCTAATACAACAACTGTTTTATCAGGTGCTGAAATTGGTGTTTTAACTGCATCAACAGGTTCTGTTAATTATTACTTCAGAGCTGTAGTTAAAAACGGAGTATGTTCACAAGCATATTCTGCTCCAGCAACAGTTATTGTTAATACATTATCTGTAGGAGGTACAGTTTCTTCAAATGAAACAGTTGGATACAACACTATTCCTACTGATCTAACTTTAAGTGGTAATAATGGCGCTGTATTGTATTGGGAAAAAGCAGCAGCATCTTCTTTTGCAAGTGCTACAACCATTGCAGTTACGTCTAATACTTTAACAGGTACTCAAATAGGTACATTAACTACTAACACATATTTTAGAGCTGTAGTTCAAAATGGTAGCTGTAGTGCGGTTAATTCAAGTTATGTATTGATTACTGTTGACCCACAATCAGAAGGTGGAGCAGTTGCTTCCAATCAAACCTTGTGTTCTGGTTTAGAACCTGCTGATTTAACGCTTTCAGGTTATTCAAGTACTATCATTGGATGGCAAAAATCAACTGACGATACTTTTGCTACAGGTGTATCATCTATAGTTAATACATCAAGTACATTAACAGGTGCTGAAATAGGTGCTCTATATACAACTACACATTTCAGAGCAATTGTACAAAACGGAATATCTCCAGTAGCTTATTCAAGTCATGCTACAATTACGGTTAATCCTTCATCAGTTGGAGGATCTGTAACCTCAGTTGGAGGTAATCCACAAGTAGTATGTTTAGGTTCTGAGATTTATGATTTAACAGTTTCTGGTTATGCAGGTAGTATCATTAAATGGCAAAAAGCTACGGATGCTTCTTTCACAACACCAGTAGATATTGCTTCTTCATCAGTAGCAACTTTAACAACGGCTGCTATGGGCGCTATTACAGCTACAACTTATTTTAGAGCGGTTGTTCAAAACGGTACTTGTGTCGTAGCCTACTCTGAAGTAGCTGAAGTAAATGTTTCCCAACCTACTGTGGGTGGTACTGTTTCAGGTGATCAAACTATCTGTACAGGTAGCCAACCTAGTGAATTGAGTTTAACAGGTGAAACAGGAAATGTAATTAAATGGCAAAGTGCATCAGATACAAGTTTTACTTCTCCTGCTGATATTATGAGTACTTCTACTCATTTAGCTGGTGCCTCAATTGGTTCTTTAACAAGTACTACTTATTTTAGAGCTGTTGTACAAAGTGGATTGTGTTCAAGTGCTTATTCTACTAATTATGTTACTATTACTATCACTCCTACATCGGTTGGTGGTTCAGTTTCATCAAACCAATCAATTTGTCCTGGTGGTTCAGTGAGTGATGTAACATTATCAGGTAATACTGGTTCAGTTGTGAAATGGCAAAAAGCTACTAACACATCGTTTACTTCACCAACGGATATTGCTACTACATCAACTACCTTGACAGGTACTATCATTGGTTCTTTAAGTACTACTACCTATTTTAGAGCAGTAGTTCAAAACGGTGATTGTTCGCCAAGTAATTCAAGTTATGTAACTATAACTGTGAATCCTGCTTCTGTAGGTGGAACTGTTGCATCGGCTCAAACTATTTGTTCAGGTACAGCTCCAAGTGATCTTACCTTAACTGGTAATTCAGGAAGTGTAGTTAAATGGCAAAAAGCTGCTGACGCTTCCTTTACAATACCTACGGATATTGCATCAACAGCTACAACTCTTTCAGGTGTAACAATTGGCGCAATCTCTGGTTCAACCTATTTTAGAGCTGTTGTTCAAAACGGATCTTGTGCTGTTGCTTATTCTTCATCAGTATTAATTACTGTTGATACACCTTCAGTTGGAGGTACAACTAATGGTACTCAAACAATTTGTTCTGGAAGTCAACCAAGTTCTTTAACGTTAACTGGTAATACAGGTACTGTTGTAAAATGGCAAGCTTCTTCTGATTCAGGTTTCTCAGTTCCATCTGATATTGTTAGTACATCTACAACATTAACTGGTGCAGAAATTGGATCTTTAACAGATACTACGTATTTTAGAGCGGTAGTTCAAAATGGAAGTTGTTCCGTTAGTTACTCTGATCCTGTATTAGTAACAGTAAACTTTACTTCTGTAGGGGGTACTGTATCTACTGATCAATCAATATGTTCAGGTTCATCACCAGATAGTTTAACTTTAACTGGTCAAACAGGCAATGTTGTAAAATGGCAAAAAGCTAGTGATAGTTCATTCACTTCACCAATAGACATTGCTTCAACTGCCACAACTTTGTCAGGAACGACTATAGGTACAATAACTACTACAACTTATTTTAGAGCAGTAGTTCAAAGTGGTACTTGTACTGCTACTTATTCCTCAGTAGTAACAATAAGTGTTAATTCACCTTCTGTTGGTGGTACAGTTTCTGCTGATCAATCAATATGTGCTGGAAATACACCTACTGCAATAACAGTAACTGGATATAATGGTTCAGTTGTAAAATGGCAAAGTGATAGTTCAAATGAGTTTACAGCACCAACAGATATTAATATAACAAGCGCAACATTAGCAGCTATTGATATGGGAACTTTAACAACAACTACTTATTTTAGAGCAGTTGTTCAAAATGGACCATGCTCTGAAGCGTATTCTTCAAATATTGTAACAATCACAGTATCCTCTGCTCCAAATGCTGGTACAGCATCTGCTGATCAAGCAATATGTTCAGGTTTTGCTCCAGATGATATTAAATTAGTTGGTTATACAGGTGCTATTGTTAAATGGCAAAAATCAACATCAATCGATTTTTCAAGTGTAACCGATATTAATACGTCATCTTCTACATTAAGTGGAGCAACTATTGGTAATTTAACAACAACTACTTATTTTAGAGCAATTGTTCACAGTGGTTCTTGTTCTGATGCTGTTTCTAATGTGGTAACTGTTTCAATTGGTTCTACAACATGGGATGGTACTTCATGGAGTAATGGTGCACCAACTTCAACAACTGGAGCTGTAATGTCAGGTAACTATTCATCAGCAGGTAATTTTATAGCTTGTTCGTTAAATGTTACTAACAATGCTGTTGTTACTTTCAATTCGGGCGATAATATTACCTTAAACGGAGCATTAACAGTAGATACTGGTTCAACGTTTACATTAAGTAACAATTCTAATTTATTACAATTAACCGATGTTCAAAATACAGGTAACATTGTAGTAAAACGTAATTCAGCTGCTTTAAAACGTTCTGATTATATTATTTGGTCATCACCGTTAACAGGTTCTCAATCTTTGTTTGCTTACTCTCCTCAGACTTTAAGCAACAGATTCTACAACTATAATATTGCAACAAACTTATACAATGCAATTAGTGATCCATCTGCGGTTACTTTTGCTAAAGGAGCTGGATATTTAATACGTGTACCTAATAATCATCCAACGACTGCTACAATTTGGAGTGGTGAGTTCAATTCAGGTACACCAAACAACGGTCCTGTTTCTGTAACTACTACTTACCAAAGTACAACTCAAAAATACAACATGATTGGTAATCCTTATCCATCAACATTGAGTGCTGATGCTTTCATAGCTGCAAATACTTCTAATATAGAAGGAACACTTTACTTCTGGAGAAGAACTAATTTAGCTGGTGGATCTGCTTATTGTACTTACAATTCAAGTACAGGTTACGGAACAACAACTGAAACAGGTATTACACCAAGTAATGTGATTCAAGTAGGTCAAGGATTCTTTGTTGCAGCTAAAAACAGCAATGGTGTTACTTTTAACAATACCATGCGTACAGCTAATAATGGTAACTTAATTTTAAGAAACGCGGCTACGGTTGAAAGAAATCCTTTCTGGTTGAATTTAACTGGTGCAACAGGTGGTTTCAGTCAAACATTAGTAAACTATATGACTGGTGCAACGTATGCAAACGATGGTGATTTAGAAAGTAAATACATAAATGATAGTCCATTTGCACTTACTTCTTTAATCAACAATGAAGAGTTTACTATCCAATCTCGTACGGTTCCATTTGATGTTACAGATGTTGTACCATTGAATTTCAAATCGGATGTTTCAGGAACGTTTACCATAGCGTTAGATCATTTTGCAGGATTGTTTGCTGGTTCACAAGATATTTTATTACGTGACCATACCACAAACAACATTCAAAACTTGAAAAACGGATCGTACACATTTGATGCTCCTGCTGGAACATTTAGTTCAAGATTTGACATCATTTACCAAGATGCTGCTTTAAATACAAATAGCACTACGTTTAATGAAAACTCAGTTGTAGTTTACAAAAACAATGGTACTGTTTATATCAATTCAGGATCTGTTACTATGGACAATGTTAAAATATTTGACATAAGAGGTAGATTAGTTATTGAGAAGAAAAAAGTAAATGCTACTCAAACTTCAATAGATACTTCAGCACTTCCTAATCAAGTATTAATTGTTCAAATAACTTCTGATACGCAATCAAAAGTTAGTAAAAAAGTAGTTAACTAAGTTTTTATAATAAAATTGTTTTTAAAGAGGATGACTGAAAGGTCATCCTCTTTTTTGTTTTAACTTTCATTTTTATTTGTATTCTTTTAATATATTTACCTACTTTAATTTATACTATGAAATTTGAAAATACATTATCATTTGCACAGCATTTGGATGCTCTAGATGTTTTAGCAAAATACAGGAAAGATTTTATCTTCCCGCAACACAAAGGAAAAAATGTAATTTATTTTACAGGAAATTCATTAGGATTGCAACACAAACAAAGTAGAGTTTATGTTAATCAAGTAATGGACGATTGGGCCAATCTTGCTGTTGAAGGTCATTTTTATGCTGATAAACCTTGGTGGGATTATCACGAGCGATTTGCAAATCCGCTTAGTGCAATTGTAGGTGCTAATCCTTCGGAAATAACAGTAATGAATACGCTTACAGTAAATTTGCACTTAATGTTGGTTTCTTTTTACAAACCTACAAGCAAACGTTTTAAGATACTTTGTGAAGAAAAAGCGTTCCCTTCCGATCAATATATGTTTCAGAGTCAGCTTAATTTTCATGGTTTACACCCAAAAGATGCATTAGTTGAAATCAAACGCAGACCAGGTGAACATAACTTAAGACATGAAGATATTATTAGTGCAATACATGAAATAGGTGATGAGCTTGCTTTGGTTTTAATTGGTGGTGTAAACTATTATACTGGTCAGGTTTTTAATATTGAAGCAATAACAAAAGCAGGTCATGATGTAGGAGCTTACGTAGGATGGGATTTAGCTCATGCGGTTGGTAATATAGCACTTTCTTTACACGATTGGCAAGTTGATTTTGCTTGTTGGTGTAGTTATAAATACATGAACTCTGGCCCTGGAAATGCATCTGGTTGTTTTATACATGAAAAACACCACACTTCAAATTTACCCCGATTTGCTGGTTGGTGGGGTCATAATAAAGAAAGAAGGTTTAAAATGGAACCAAATTTTGATCCTGTGCATGGCGCAGATGGTTGGCAAATAAGTAATTTAGCGATACTGTCATTAGCTCCTTATTTAGCCTCAGCTGAGTTGTTTGCGGCAATTGGTATGGATCAATTAATACAAAAAAGAAATAGTATAACATCGTATTTAGAATTTATTTTAAAAGAAATTAATGTAGAAGTAGGGGGTAATTTTGAAATAATTACACCTCAAAATCAAGAAGAACGCGCTTGTCAACTGTCTGTTTTTTTACACGGTGAAGGAAAGTCCTTATTTCAGTTTTTAATGGATAATGGTGTAATAACAGATTGGCGTGAACCAAATGTTATTAGATTAGCTCCTGTTCCATTGTATTGCTCTTTTGTTGATATGTTTCAATTTGGTCAAATTCTAAAGCAAGGTATTCTTTCGCTTAAAACACCATAAACATTGCCTTTAATTTTATGATATGCAACTATTCAAGAATACATTTTATTTAGCGTTGTCATTAGTAGTGCTTCTTTTTTTCTCTTTAGTAGTGTATCTTTATTACAAAGCACCTAATTATCAAGGTAAAAAAACGCTGGAAGGGATATCTCAACCTTCAACTGTATATTTTGATGATTTTGGAGTGCCTCATATTTACGCTGCTAATGAAATTGATGCAATGACCGTTTTAGGTTATGTCCATGCTCAAGATCGTTTGTGGCAGATGGAACTAATGCGTAGAATTGCACCTGGTAGATTAGCTGAAATTTTTGGCACAAAAGCACTAAAAAGTGATATGTTTTTTGCCGGAACAGGTATAAATGAACAATCAATTCAAACTATAGCTGCTGTAGACAAAACCTCTTCAACCTTTATTCTTGCTACTGCTTATTTAAAAGGAATCAATCAATTTATAGACGAAGGTACAACTCCAATTGAATTTGATTTACTTGGTATACCAAAAGAAAAATATAGCCTAAAAGATGTTTATAATATTTTTGGTTTTATGTCCTTCAGTTTTGCCATGGCACAAAAAACAGATCCATTAGCTACGGATATTCGGGAGCAATTAGGTTCTAATTATTTGGAAGATTTAGGCATAAAAGGGTGTATTTCAAATACACAACTAAAAAGTTATAATGGTAAATTTGTTGATTATTCCAACTTTTCAAAAGCACTTACAACTATAATCGCGGCTTCACCTGCTCCTCCTTTTATAGGCAGCAATAGTTGGGTAATTGGCGCTACTAAAACAAAAAGTGGTAAAGTGCTTTTTTCAAATGATCCACACATAGGTTTTTCACAGCCTTGTATTTGGTATGAAGCGCATATTGTAACACCTAAACATGAACTTTACGGCTATTATTTAGCAGGAACTCCATTTCCTCTCTTAGGACATAATCGAAAGTATGCGTATGGTTTAACTATGTTTGAAAACGACGATTTAGATTTATTTCAAGAAGAGAACAATCCAAAAAAGGAAATCCAATATAAAACTGCTCTCGGATATAAAGAGTATCAATTGCAAACCACTCTCATCAAAGTTAAAGACAGTGCCTCAGTTGTACTAAAAGTAAAAAAATCCCAACACGGCCCCTTAATTAATAATTTGTTACCCAATCTTTCAATTAAGAGTCCTGTTGCCATGTCTTGGATTTATACACAGCAACCCAATCATATTTTAGAAGCTGTCTATGCTTTAAGTCACGCTAACGGTTTAGATGATTTTCATAAAAATATAGAACTTATTAATGCTCCGGGTTTAAACATCATGTATGGAGATGCGTTGAATAATATAGCTTGGATCACTTCTGGAAAATTGTACAAGCTTCCAAATACAGTAAATCCTAATTTTATTTTGAATGGTTCAAACTCAATCGATGATAAAAAGGAATTTATTCCATTTTCCAAGCATCCAGCAGCGATTAATCCTCCATGGAATTATGTGTATTCAGCAAACAATCAACCTGAAGCAATTGATGGTTATGTCTATCCGGGTTATTACTTACCGGAAGATCGTGCAAAAAGAATAAAGTATTTAGTAGAGTCAAAAAACGATTGGACCGCTGCAGCTGTGCAAAACATGCTTTTGGATAATACTTCGGCTGTGATTCCTGATTTACTTAAAGATTGGATTCAAACAATTGAATTGTCATCTTTAAATAAAGAAGAAACAAATGCTTTGAGCATTTTACGTAATTGGAAGGGGACTAATGCAAAAACTGAAACAGCACCCACTATTTTCAACAAATGGTTGTATTGTTACCTAAAAAACACCTTCCAAGACGAACTTGGAACAACTAAATTCAATGCTTTTTTAGGAACGCATTTACTGAAACAAACCATTGCCATTCAAAGCAAGAATGTAGCTTCAGTGTGGTGGGACAATGTTGCGACAAAGCATCTAGAAACTAAAAATGACATTTTAAACCAATCGTTTAAACAGGCAATTAAGTCGCTTAACGAACAACTAGGTACAAATAGTTCTAAATGGACATGGAATAGAGTGCATACTTTAGAGCACCAACATCCTTTAGGCAAAGTGGCTGCTTTACGAAGTGTTTTTAATGTGGGACCTTATGAAGTTGATGGCGCTAACGAAGTAATTAATAATTTAATGTACTTGTTGTCAGAGGATGGAGTATATAAAGTATCGGGTGGACCATCTACAAGAAGAGTTATTGATTTTTCAGATGTAGAAAATAGTGTAAGTATATTACCAACAGGTCAGTCAGGAGTAATTTCCAGCCAACATTACAAAGACCAAGCTAAAATGTACTCTGAAGGTAAGTTTCGAAAAATGAAAATGAATAAAACTGAAATTATAAAAACAGCCACTAAATTTATTTTTCTACCAAAGTAATTGACGCGTACTTGAATGATTTCATTAACTATTAGTATAAAAACTGTAAATTTGTAAAACCGTTATTTAAATTTAAATGCAAACGCCACAAAAAATCGCTATAGTAGGATCTGGATTAGTAGGTACCTTATTAGCAATTTATCTAAAAAAACAAGGACATACCGTACACGTTTATGACAGAAGTCCCGACATCCGTACTGTTGAGTTTTCTGGGCGCTCTATAAACTTAGTAATGTCTAATAGAGGTTGGAAAACCCTTGAGGATATTGGTTTGGAAAATGAAATTAGAGCAATTGGAATTCCTGTTGATAAAAGAGCAATACATTTACAAGATGGAGCGCTAAAATACCAAAACTACGGAAAAGAAGGGGAGGCGATATTTTCTTTATCACGTGGCGTATTAAATAGACGTATGATTGATTTGGCTGAACAAGCGGGTGTTTCATTTTACTTTGATCAAAAAATATGGGACATAACATTGTCAGATGCAACGTTACATATTGGTGAAACGGAAAGAGGCGTTTGGACAGCAATTAAGTACGATAAAGTTTTTGGTGCCGATGGTGCTTTTTCAAGAATTCGGCACAGAATGCAACGTCAAAGTATGTTTGATTATTCGCAAGAGTTCATGAAAATAGGATACAAAGAATTACACATCCCAGCCAATGAAGACGGTAGTCATAAAATTGATAAAAATTCATTACATATATGGCCAAGAGGTAATTTTATGCTTATGGGACTGTCTAATTTAGACGGTACTTTTACATGTACGCTATTTATGCCATTTGAAGGAAAAGACTCTTTCGAAACTTTGAAAGACGAAGCCAGTTTGGTGGCATTTTTCGCTAAATATTTCCCAGATACAAAAGAAGTTATTCCAGATTTAGTAATTGATTTTTTTAAAAACCCAACAAGTTACCTTGCTATAATGAAATGTTTCCCTTGGACATTTGAAGACAAAGTTGCGCTTATTGGCGATGCCTGCCATGCCATTGTGCCGTTTTATGGGCAAGGAATGAACGCCGGTTTTGAAGACATTACAGTTTTAAATCAAATGATTGAAAAATTTGGCGATGATTGGGACGCTATCTTTTCTGAATATCAAAAATCAAGAAAACCAAATGCCGATGCTGTTGCAGCGCTTTCATATCGTAATTTTTTAGAAATGAGTTCTAAAACTGCTGATGAAAATTTTTTACTACAGAAAAAAATTGAAAAATGGTTTTCTGACAATCATCCTGACAAATGGATGCCTTTGTACAGTAGAGTCACCTTTAGTTTGCAACCTTATGCTGAAGCTTTAGCAATTGGTGATTTTCAAAACAGTATTATGGATCAGGTAATGAAAATGCCTAACATTGAAGAAAAATGGAATTCCAAAGAGGTTGAAAACAAAATCATGTTGCTACTCGAGAATGAAAAATAAAAGCAATTAGTTATCTTAGAAATAACTATTGTTCTCTATTGACTTTGTTAAAATCGAAAGCTGGAGTACAAATCGCTAAATATTCACACGGTTCGTCAAATGGATTTGAATATTGTACACGTGTGTTTCGGTAAATTTTAATAGATTCCCCTTCTTCAATTACTACAATTTCATTGTCAATAATAAATTGTTTTTTGCCTTTAATGATATAGGTGTATTCATCAAATTCAGGAGTTTGAAAAGGCTCTGACCATCCTGATGGCGCAATCATGTGTGCAATTGACAGTTCCTTGTTTTCAGTAGAAGGTATTCCGTGATGTTCTTCTATTAATTTACCATCATTTGTTGGAACTACAAATGGATTTTTTTGAATTCTATAATTTTTCATTTTTGGAATTTAAAAAGTTTGTTAAGCTTTAGTTTATAATATCGTTTGACTGAACAATGCTTAATAAAAAGCAGTAGAAGTCTAAATTATTTATTTTTGACAATCAAATGGAAGTTATTTTTTGAAAATAAAATATACAGCTAGTATCAAAAACAAAAATCCAAGTAAATGATTCCATTTTAATGTTTCATGTTCAAAAAACAAAGCTGAGAAAAAAACAAACACAATTAATGTAATTACTTCCTGAAGAACTTTTAATTGTAATAACGAAAATGGACCGCCGTTTCCTTCATAGCCAATTCTGTTTGCCGGTACTTGACAAAAGTATTCAAGAAGAGCCAATCCCCAACTGATCAATACGATGGTTAGTAAACCTGCATTTTCAAACCATTTTAGTTCTTTGAATTTCAAATGACCGTACCAAGCAAGAGTCATGAAAACATTTGATAAAATCAATAAGCCAATAGTTATATAACTTTTCATTCTTATTAATGCTTTTATTAAAACTTCTAATAAACCCTAAAGATATAAAAAAAGCCTTAAAAGTAAAATTGGGAACTAAAAAAATAAAATTTAATAGTCTTATACAATTTTTAGTTTTTTTGGCGTTATCATTAAAAGTTAGTAGCAAAAGTCAAAAAATCAATTAGTTTAGTACTACAAATTTTTGAAAAAAGGTTGATTTAAAAACAAGTAATTTTAGCAACGTATTATTAATTTGTAATTAAACAAAAAAAAGTTTTTTTATTTCAACTAAAAAATTAAATTTGCTCCTAAACAAGTTTATTTACAACTAAAAATTTATAAATTAATTAAAACTATTAAAATTTAAAAAAATGGCAAACGTTAAACAAGACAGTGGTTCAAATGCAGGTGGAATGATGACAGGATTCATCATCGCGGGCTGTATTCTAGTAGGTTTCTTAGTGTGGAAATTTATAATGGGTGCAGGTTCGCATTTTGAAGGAGGAGTAAATACAGGTCATCCACTACCAGGTGATTACTTAGCAATGGTTTATAAAGGAGGGCCAATTGTACCGGTACTTTTAGGATGTTTACTAATGGTAGTAACATTTTCTATAGAACGTTTTATGGTTATTTCAAAAGCTTCGGGTAATACAAGTATTGACAAGTTCATGAAAAAAGTTCAAGGAAACATTTCAAGTGGAGATATTGAAGGCGCTATAGCTTCTTGTGACAATCAAAAAGGATCAGTAGCAAATGCTATTAAAGCGGCATTGGTAAAATACCAAGAAGTTAAAAAAGAAGGAATGGATAGCGAAACAGCTGCGGAAACTATTCACAAAGAAATTGAAGAAGCTACTTCTCTTGAAATGCCAATGTTAGAAAAACACATGACAATTCTATCTACATTAGTGTCTTTAGGAACTCTTGCAGGATTGTTAGGTACCGTAACAGGTATGATTAAAGCGTTTGGAGCATTAGCATCTTCAGGAACACCTGATCAAGCAATGTTGGCTAACGGTATTTCTGAAGCACTTATTAATACAGCAACAGGTATCTCTACATCAGCTTTAGCAATCATTACGTATAATTTATTTACATCTAAAATTGATACGTTAACGTATTCTATTGACGAAGCGGGTGCTGCAATAGTAAACACATACAGACGTCACAGAGGTTCTAAAAACTAATAATAATATTTTGAAAGTGAATTGGTTTTCTACCTATTTCCTAACAAAATCAATAAAATATTATAATGGCAAAAATAAAAATGTCCAAAAAAGCTGCGTCAATCGACATGACGGCTATGTGTGATGTGGCGTTCCTTTTGCTTACGTTTTTTATTCTAACCGCAACTGCAAAAGTTCCGGAAGCCCTTCCGGTTGATACTCCAGCGTCTACAGTACAAACTAAATTACCGGAATCGGATTTGGCAACAATAACTGTAGGAAAAGGAAAAGTCTTTTTTGGAGTAACAGGAAGAGAAGTAAGAAAACGTACGTTAGAGTTGATGGGTAAAAAGTACGGTGTTGCTTTTACACCTGAAGAAGCTGAACAATTTGCTTTAATTGAATCTTTTGGTGTGCCAATCGAAGGGCTTAAAAGTGTAATAGCTATGAAAGCAGCTGATAGAAACAAAAAAGATTTACAACCAGGAATCCCAAAGGATTCTTTAAATAATCAATTGAAAGAGTGGATTTACAATGCCCGAATTGCTACTGACGAACAAGATCACAAAGATTTAAGTATTGCTATTAAAGGTGATGCTAAGGAAGAATATCCTGCAATAAGAAAAGTTATGGACATTCTGCAAGATCAGAAAATCAATAATTTCAATTTAGTCACAGGTCTTAGAGGAAAAAATTTTTAATTAAAAAAATATACTAAAATGGCTGAATTAAATACTGGCGGAGACGAAGGTAAAGGCGGCAAAGTAAGAAGTAAAAAGCAAAATTCAAAAGTTGACTTAACGGCAATGGTGGATTTAGCGTTTTTATTAATTACTTTCTTCATGCTAACTACTTCTCTGTCTAAGCCTCAATCTATGGATTTGGGATTGCCAGATAAAGCAAAGGATGAAGAAAAGACCAAAGAAGTAAAAACAGATCAAAGAAGAACTGTTACTATACTTTTAGGGGCTAATAACCAAATTAAATGGTTTCACGGTTTACTAGAAGCGCCTGAAGCAAACGGAAAACCTCAGGATGCTGTTTACGGAAAAGAAGGAATTCGTAAAGAATTATTAAAAAGAGTAAAATCTATACCTGAAGTAACAGGTAGTAAAGACAAAGGTTTGATTGTCATAATTAAGCCAACTAAAAAATCAACTTATAGAAATTTAGTAGATATTTTAGATGAAATGGCTATTTGCTCAGTACCAACGTATGCAATTGTTAATGATTTTACACCTGAAGAAACTAAATTGGTAGATGTAAAGTAGGAGTAATCCGATACAAAACCTAATATAACTAATATTATGAAATTAGATTTATTCAAATTGCAATGGCTTGACGTAGTTTTTGAAGGACGTAACAAAAGTTACGGTGCTTATGACTTGCGAAAAAAAAGCCCTACCACAACCTTGATAGCATTAATAATTGGCTCTGCTTTGTTTAGCTTTGCTATCGGTGCTCCTGGTATTATTGGAAATTTATTTGATAAAATTGGAGCAGAAGACGAGGCTTTAAATCAAAAAATTACAACAGTAAAACTTCCTCCTAAGGAAAAACCAAAAGAAGACTTGTTACCACCACCACCACCACCGCCAAAGGTAGACCAGGTAAAATTTGTTAAACCTGTAGTAGCTAAAACTGACGAAGTAACAGAAGAACCGCCTAAAGTTAAGGAACTTGAAAATAAAAAAACAGGTGCTGAAACGCTAAAAGGCGATCCTGATGCTCCAGTTACCATTGAAGCTCCTGGAAATGGAGACAACAAAGTGGTAGAGGATAACACAATTTACAATTCTGCGGGTATTGAAGTTAAACCAGATTTCCCTGGAGGAATGGAAAAATTTTATAAATTCATTTCAAATAATTACCAAACTCCAGATGAGGAAGGATTAAAAGGGAAAGTTTATGTACAATTTGTTGTAGAAAAAGACGGTTCCTTAACGGATATTAAAATATTAAGAGACATAGGTTTTGGTACAGGAAAGGAAGCTGAAAGAGTTTTACGTAAATGTCCAAAATGGTCTCCTGGCGAGCAAAATGGTAAAAAGGTACGTTGTACTTATCAGTTACCAATTAGCATTCAATCTGCTGAATAAATGCTACAAAAAACATTTGTATCTATGAAGAAGAAATCGCTAAAAGAGCGATTTCTTCTTGTTATAGGAATTTTGTTATTTTCTATTTATTTCCTACTTGGATTAGCCATTATTTTTTGGGATAAATTTCCTATAAACATGTCTTTTAATTATAGACTTGCTTTTGGATTACTCTTAATTGTCTATTCCTTTTTTCGTTTTATTCGATTAATAAGTACAGCCTCAAATTAAATAGTAATGAAAAGATTTTTTCGATTAACTGTAGGTGTTTTGTTGTTTTTTTCAGTCTTTTTTTGTGCTCAAAAGAATGATACTAATGAAACTATTTTAAAGGGTAAAATGGAACTATTAGTTGATGAAACGGTATTGCCAATAATAGAAGATCAAAAAGTTGTTTTTGAAAACACGTATGATGCTAAATTAACATTGGAACCAAAATCGGAAGCTGAACTTATTCAATCGTTATTGAAAGATTCTTCTAAAGTTGCTGTTTTATCCCGTAAATTATCGGAAAAAGAAAAACAACATTTTATTGCTAAAAAAATTGTTCCAAAAGTAACTTTTATAGCAACAGATGCTATAGCATTTATAGTTAATAAAAACAATATAGACACACTGATTGAGCTAAAGTCGGTTTTGGATTTTATGAAAGGAAATACACAACAAAAATTCAAAGGTTTGGTTTTTGACAATCCAAATTCTAGTACTGTAAGGTATATGAAAGAGTTGGCTAAAATTGATTTTGAATCCCAAAAAGGTGTGTATTCTTTCAAAACAAACGAAGAAGTTATTAAATATGTTGCTGAAAATGAAGGTATGATAGGTGTTGTGGGAGTCAATTGGCTCTCACAATCATCGGAAACAATGGCTCATTGGAAAAACAAAACGAAAGTTATGAGTGTAAAAGGTGTCAATTCGGAAGAGTTCGTCTATCCTACTCAGAATAATTTAGCGGAAAAGAAATACCCTTTGGCACGTGATTTGTATATTGTAAATTGTCAAGGTTATTCTGGGTTGGCAATGGGTTTTGCCTCTTTTGTAGCTGGCGAAATTGGTCAGCGTATCGTTTTAAAATCAGACTTACTTCCTGCAAAAATGCCAAGTAGAAAAATTGTTTTAAGAAAAGGAATATTAAAAGAAAATAAATAAATTTTATATAATGAATACTGTAAAAATTTTCTCAATTGTATTATTAGCGCTATGTGGTTTTTCTCAAGCTCAAGAGCTTGATTTGGCTAAAAAAGCAATTGATGCTGAACAATTTGAAAAGGCAAAGGGATTGTTAAAAGCAATAGTTCAAAACAAACCATCTAATGGAGAAGCTCCTTTTTTATTAGGAACTATTTATTTGTCTCAAAGTTTGCCTGATTCTGCTTCAATTTACTTTCAAAAAGGGCTAGCTGCAAAAGATTTTGCCAATTACAACTATATTGGAATTGGACAGATGGAATTAGACAAAGGAAATGCAACAGCTGCTCAAACTAATTTTACAAACGCTATGAAAGATATGCGTAGAAAAGATACTCAAGAGTTTGTTTATGTAGCACGGGCGTATATGAATTCTACAAAACCGGATTATAAAAACGCTATTTCTATTTTGGCAAAAGCTAAAACAGTAAACTACCAAGATCCTCAAGTTTTACTTGCATTAGGTGATGCTTTTTATGGTGATAAAAACCAAAACGATTCTTATGCAGCTTACCGTGATGCTTTTCAGGCTGATAATTCTTTGGTAAGAGCTAAAATGCAATTGGGTGTCCTGTTAAAAGGCGCTAGAGCTTTTACCGAAGCTGTAAAAGAATACAATAATGTTGTGACTTCTAGTCCAAATTATGGGCCTGTCTATAGAGAACTTGCTGAAACATATTATTTATGGGGAAATAATGATGCGCCAAGATACAAAGAATATACCCAAAAAGCTCTTAATTATTATGAACAATACATGAGTTTAACAGATTATTCTTTAGCTTCAAGAATGAGACATGCGGATTTTTTAGTGCTAGCTAAAGATTATGTTAATCTTGAAGCAGAAGCAAATAAAATGAAACAGTTGGATAAAGTTAATCCAAGAATTTTAAGGTATTTAGGGTATGCTGCTTATCAAAATGGAAATATAGATGTTGCTATTAAGTCATTAGAAGATTTTATTTCTAATCCTCAAACAAAAAAAATTGCACGCGATTATTATTATTTAGCATTAGCTAAAATTAAAAAAGCTACTGGTGCAGAGGGTAAAATAAACGATCAGTCCAAATTCGAAGCTGCAATAAATGATTTTAAAACTGCAATTTCGATTGAAGATAAAATTAGTGAAGATTTGAATGAAATTGGGAGCACATTATTCAAACAAAAAAGTTATAATCAAGCTGCTGCAATTTTCGATTTAGCGGTTACAAATAAAGATTCTAAAAACTTTTTGATTGATAGTTTCTATTTAGGTTACTCATTGTACTACGCTAATAATGGAACAAATGTTAAGCCTGATTTGATAGCATTACAAAAAGCAGATGATGCTTTTTCAGCGGTGATTAATGCATCACCAACAACGCAAGATGCTCATTTGTTTAAAGCTAGAACAAACTTATTGCTAGAAAAAGACGAAATTATGGCTAAAAGTTATCAGGATTATATAGATGTAGTTAAAGTAAAAGGTGCTGATGAAGTAACAAAAAACAAAGCCAAATTTATTGAGGCATACAATCAAATGGGAGCTCATTATGCTAACAGCGATAAAGTAAAAGCAAAAGAAATGTGGAACAAAACATTAGAATTAGATCCCACTAATGTTTATGCTACTAATTCAATTAAAGCTTTAAAATAGCAATTTTACATTAAGTTTCAAAAACCGATAGTACAACTGTAGTATCGGTTTTTTTTTATTTATAAATTCTACTAAGTATTTAAAATTCCCCTTTTTGAAATGCTTATATTTGCTTTTTATTTACCAATAATATGCTAGCAAAAGAGATACAGTTAGAAGTGGAAAAAGGTTCGATGTTACCTTTAATGGAAGAGTTCTATACAATTCAAGGTGAAGGATATCATACCGGTACTGCTGCATATTTTATCAGAATTGGTGGATGCGACGTAGGTTGCCATTGGTGCGATGTTAAAGAAAGCTGGAATGCATCATTACATCCTCCAACTGCTGTTTCACAAATAGTTGCTACAGCAAAAAAATATGCAGATACTGTTGTAATAACAGGAGGAGAGCCATTAACATGGAATATGAATTTATTGACTCAAAAACTGAAAGAACAGCAAATGAAGATTCATGTTGAAACTTCTGGTGCATATCCATTAACTGGAATTTGGGACTGGATTTGTTTATCACCCAAAAAGAACAAATTACCTACGCAAACAGTATATGATAATGCTGACGAATTAAAAGTAATTATTTATAACAAACATGATTTTGTTTTTGCAGAAGAACAAGCTGAAAAAGTCAATGATCAAGCGATTTTATTTCTTCAACCGGAATGGAGTAAAAAAGAAGAAATGACCCCATTAATTGTTGATTATGTTATGAACAATCCCAAATGGCGAGTGTCTTTACAAACGCATAAATATTTAAATATCCCTTAAATGATAGATACTATTTTTCTTTTGTAACTACTCTTGCAATTTATAATTGCTCAAGATATTGGCTATGGTATAGGAAAAGAAGCTATAAGAGTCCCAATGCTTTTTTCAAAGTAGACTTTTGATTACCAATATTAAGTACCTAATTACAATTATTTCAAAATAATGTTGATGTAATGAAAGAACAATTTTTGCTCAAAGAAAATATTATTTTTTTAAATCACGGTTCATTTGGGGCATGCCCGAAACCAATTTTTGATGAATACCAACGCTTGCAGTTAGAACTTGAACTAGACCCAGTTGATTTTATTCAAAATAAATCAAATAGGTATTTAAAAGCAGCTAAAGAAAGTTTAGCATCTTTCATTGGCTGTAAACCAAATGATTTCTACTTTACTCAAAATCCAACAATGGCAATTAATACAGTTGTTAGAAGTTTGAATTTACATCCAGGTGATGAAATTTTAACTTCCGATCACGAGTATGGAGCCATGGATAAAACTTGGAATTTTATTTGTAAAAAGACAGGGGCTAAATATGTAAAACAAGCAATTCACTTACCCATTACTTCAAAAGAACAGATACTTCAATATTTTTGGAAAGGCTACTCAAAACGCACCAAAGTTATTTTTTTAAACCATATTTCAAGTGCTACAGCTCTTATTTTTCCAGTCAAAGAAATTTGTACTCGAGCAAAAGAGTTGGGTTTAGTTACAATAATTGACGGAGCTCATGTGCCGGGACATATTGAATTAAATATAGAAGAATTGGATCCGGATTTTTACACAGGAACGTTGCATAAATGGATGCTTGCTCCTAAAGGCAGTTCGTTTTTGTATGTAAAAAAACAATTTCAGAAGGAGATTGATCCATTAGTGGTGAGTTGGGGTTATCAAAGTGAAATGCCATCAGAAAGTCAATTTTTGGATTATCATGAATACCAAGGAACACGAGATATTGCTGCTTTTTTAAGTACTCCAAAAGTAATTTCTTTTTTAAACGACCATAATTGGGAGCAACAAAATAAAAATTCTAAAGAGTTGGTTTTGTCAAACTATAAACGGTTTTGCGACTTAATGTGTACTGATCCAATTTGCCCTATCACATCTGAATTTTTAGGACAAATGGCAAGCATTCCAATTGTTTGTGAGCAGCCGTTGGAATTAAAAAAACAATTGTTAGAAGTTTACAATATCCAAATCCCAATAATGGTTTTAAAATCCAATACTTACATTCGATATTCTATTAATGCTTATAATACACAAAATGATTTAGATCTTTTGTACAATGCTTTACGAAACATATTAAAAACAACAGATTTAATTGGGAATAGTAGTTCTCTATAGTAATACTTGTTCAAATGAGACAATTTTATTTATATTTTGAATGCCAAACCATTTGCTTACTTTTGTGCCGAAAAGTTTGTTTATGAAATATAATTTAATTGTTATTTTGCTTTTTGTTTTTGGCGCTCTACATGCTCAAGACAAAACACAAGACACCGTAAAAAGAAAATCACTTTTGGTTGACCATTCTAAAGACAAACCAAAAGCACGCTACGATCAATATAGAATTGTTACGTTACAAAATGACACAACGTATGTAGACACGTCGTTAACCATAAAGAAACTATATAAATTCAATTATTTAAGAAAAGACATTTTTGGTTTACTCCCTTTTTCAAATGAAGGGCAAACATACAATACATTAGATTTTGGATTAAATAATTTCAGTTCACTACCCGAAATGGGTTTTTTGGCTAAACATTTTAGTTTCTACAATGCCAATCAAATCAATTATTACTCTGTTGCCACACCTTTAACAGAATTGTATTATAAATCAGTAATGGAACAAGGTCAAACGGTAGATGCTTTAATTACTATGAATACCTCCGAACGTTTAAATTTTTCGGTTTCATTTAAAGGATTACGTTCGTTAGGAAAATACATTAACCAATTATCAAGTACCGGAAATTTTGTGTTCACGTCCAACTATCGAACCAAACAGGGGCAATATGGCTTTAATGCTCATTATACCGGACAAGACATATTAAATAATGAAAACGGTGGAATAACAACTCCTACCGATTTCGAAAGTGGAAATCCAATTTATAAAAATCGTGCAAGTTTAAATGTTTTTCAAAAAGACGCTACTTCGTTTTTAAAAGGGAAGCGTTTGTTTTTAGATCATTTTTATAGACTAAATGCCACAAAAAGCACAAATAATATTTACGTATTACATCAGTTTAATTACGAAAACAAGTTTTTTGAATATGCACAACCAACTATAAAGTCAACTGTAAACGAAACCACTTCCTACAGCCAGTTTGGGAATGCTTATGTACTGAACAATTTGAAAGATCAAACACATTACAATAAAATGTACAATAAAGTTGGTGTTCAGTTTGAAAACCAATCTTTTGGAAAATTACAAGTATTTGCGGAAGATTTTAGAGATAATTTTTACTATCAAAAAGTAATTGTTTTAGAAAGCGGTACAATTCCAAGCGTAGTAAGTCATAAAATAAATACATTAGGTGGACAATACGATTACAGAAAAAACAAATGGCAAGGCACTTTTTCAGCCAGTAAAGCCATTTCCAAGCAAACTATTTCCGATATTGAAGCACTAATGGTTTATAAATTGGATTCGGTTCACAAACTATCGTTTCAATTTCAAAACATAAGTAAAGCACCAAACAGTAATTTGGCCTTGTACCAAAGTAATTTTGCACATTACAATTGGTACACTTCTTTTTCAAATGAAAAAATAAATGCGATAAAAGTGGATGCACAAACAAAATGGTTTACCGCAGGATTCCAATTTATCAATTTAAAAGACCATTTATATTACAGTAAAGACAGTTTGAATAGAGAAATAATTTCGCCCAAACAATATGGAAGCGCCATTAACTATCTGTCGTTAAAATTATCAAAAGAAGTTAGTTTCAGAAAATGGTCGTTAGATAATACCGTGCTATTTCAAGAAGTGAAACAAGCTGATAAAATTCTAAATGTTCCTCAATTCGTCATTCGAAATTCGCTTTATTTTACAGATTACTACTTTAAAAAAGCCCTTTTTCTGCAAACTGGAGTAACGTTAAACTATTTCACCAAATACTACGGAAACAGTTACAATCCAGTTGTTGGTGAGTTTTATGTTCAGGGTACACAGAAAATAGGGAATTATCCTAATTTAGATTTTTTTATTAACGGTCGAATCCGGCAAACCCGTATTTTTATCATTGCCGAACATTTCAATTCTAACTTTTCAAAATTTAATTTTTATTCCGATCCCAACAATCCTTATCATGATTTTATGGTGCGTTTTGGTTTGGTTTGGAATTTCTTTCAATAGCTTTTTGCTAGCTTACTTAAAAAAACAAGTACACAAATGGAATATTCAGAAAACATATTAGGAACAATAGGCAACACCCCTTTGGTTCGATTAAACAAAGTAACAAAAGAAGTTGATGCATTAGTATTAGCAAAAGTTGAAACTTTCAACCCAGGAAATTCAGTTAAAGACCGAATGGCTGTAAAAATGATTGCTGATGCAGAAGCAGACGGCAGATTACAACCTGGAGGTACTATTATTGAAGGGACTTCAGGAAATACTGGAATGGGTTTAGCCCTGGCTGCTATTGTAAAAGGGTACAAATTGATTTGTGTAATTTCAGACAAACAGTCAAAAGAAAAAATGGATATATTGAGAGCTGTTGGCGCCAAAGTAGTAGTTTGTCCTACTGATGTGGAACCTACTGATCCAAGATCGTATTATTCAGTTTCTAGACGATTGAGCGAAGAAACGCCAAATTCATGGTATGTAAATCAATATGATAATCCTTCAAACGCTATTGCACATTACGAGCAAACGGGTCCTGAAATTTGGAAACAAACGGATGGAAAAATTACCCATTTTGTTGTTGGAGTAGGAACGGGAGGTACCATTTCTGGCGTTGCTAAATATTTAAAAGAACAAAACCCAGCCATCAAAATTTGGGGTATCGATACATACGGTTCTGTTTTTAAAAAATACCACGAAACTGGTATTTTTGACGAAAATGAAATTTACTCTTACATAACTGAAGGAATCGGTGAAGACATTTTGCCTAAAAATGTTGATTTTTCATTAATAGACGGTTTTACAAAAGTAACAGATAAAGATGCCGCTGTATATACCCGAAAAATTGCTTTAGAAGAAGGTATTTTTGTTGGGAATTCAGCCGGTTCAGCTATTAAAGGGCTGTTGCAATTAAAAGAACATTTTAAACCAGAAGACGTTGTAGTTGTTTTGTTTCATGATTCTGGTAGTAGGTATGTAGGAAAAATGTTTAATGATGATTGGATGCGAGAACGCGGCTTTTTAGAAGAAGAAATTACAAAAGCAGAAGATGTTATTATTGGTCATTTGGACAAGCCGTTGGTAATTGTAAGAACCGAAGAATTGGTATCACACGCTGTAGACCGTATGCGTAAATTCAAAATTTCACAAATTCCAGTAATTGATGTTTCTGGATTTGTGGGTTCTGTGGACGAATCAGATTTGTTTCAAAGTTATGTTTCCGACCGAAACAGTGCCGATAAGCCCATTAAAGAGGTAATGGGGAAACCTTATCCTGTTGTTCAAAAAGGCACGCCAATAGACGAAGTTTGTAAACTTTTTTCGGCAAATAACCAAGCAGTTTTACTCGACTTAGGCAATGGCAAACACCACATTATAACCAAATCAGATATAATCAATACTATAAAATAATAGTAAACAGATACAAACAATTCCCTTAAACGGTCAGTTATATATTTTAAATTATAACCAAAAAGTGCCAACAATTGCACTTTTTGGTTTTTTTTATGCTTTTTTTCAAAAATGCCTCTCAAGAGGCATTTTTTCCTAAATTCAGGAAAATTTTCCTCTCAAGAGGCATTTTTCCCTGTTGAGAGGCATTTATTCCTGAATTCAGGGAAACTTTCCTCAAAAAGAGGCATTTTTCCCTGTTGCGAGGGATTTTTTCCTCATTTAGAGGGAAACTTTCCTCAAAAAGAGGCATTTTTCCCTAAATTCAGGAAAAGTTGCCTCAAAAAGAGGCATTTTTCTCTGATGAGAGGCATTTATTCCTAAACTCAGGGAAACTTTCCTCAAAAAGAGGGATTTTTCTCTGATGAGAGGAAAAATTCACCATTTTCATTACTTAGTAAATTTACATGGGATGAATAGACAACGTTAAATGTTAGGCAATATGCTGCCATTTCAGAATAAGGAGTTTGGAATTTAAGAAGGTCAGCACTAAGGGTATCGGGAAACAAAAGCATACAACTTGAATTAGTTTCGGGTAAAAAACTACTAATTGGCACCAACCCACTAGCGGAACTAGAAGCAGCGTTAGTAAGCATTCATCAACTTACATCGAAGTAAGCTTTCTATAAAAGTAGCTTTTTTTGAAAAAAGAAAGTAGGTATGAAACAAAAAAAACCACAGCTGTTTGGGCTGTGGTTAGTATTTTTTTTTCTTTAGGGTTGTTTAATTAAATTTTAGTTAATGTAATTATTTCTGTTGGAATAGGAATAACAGGAGCTTCTGGATAACTAGGGCAACTAGAGTTTATAAAAAATTCTCCATAATTAAAATGATATTCCAGCTCATTTGGATTTAAAAGATTTCTTTTCAAATAAACGATACCAGATACCCCACAATAATCGCTATCATCATAACTAAATCCCATTTTGTTGTTTTTGCCAGATCCTATACTTGTTAATTTTTGATGTTCGGTAATTGGAATTCCCATCGAGTTAGCAATAACAGTTCCGTTACTGTCTGTTACTGTATACTTTCCTATAAGAGTATCTTCATAGTAGTAATTTCCATTAGAAAATGTTATTGTCTTTTTTGTTATTTTTTCTATCTTAAGTTCAATATGTCTTCCGTTCCAATTTCCTTGCCATAGCCCAGTATAGTTAGCAAAAACAGTATCTAAATCTTTTATATAGGTTCCGTTTTGAGAATCTAAACCAGAAGCCGAAAGTGGTTTAATAACCCCTTCTTGACTAAAACAATTTACTCCGAACAAGCACAATAGTGCTATAATTGTATTTTTCATTTTTTCTATAATTTAAAATTAATTGCAAGGAATTGCAATAACTTACTCTGATGCTAGGAAAAACAGAATGTAAATAAACAAAAAAAAACCACAGCTGTTTGGGCTGTGGTTAGTATTTCTTTTTCTTTTAGGGTTGTTTTACTAAGGTATATTTACCATTTGGAAGGGTACTACCAACAAATTGTGTACCAGTTACCTCGCCAGCTGCATTGAAAAAGTATTTTATTCCCTCAAAACGAACCAAAACAGAAATAGAATTTGGACCAACTCCTGGCAAATGCCTAAAATAAATCTCTCCTGCAATACCTAAGAAATCATCACTTATTCTTCCATCAACTCTCTTTTCGCTGGGATCGCATTCATTACAAGGAGGGCGTTGTTTAGTATTTATTATTCTGTAAGCAGCAATCCGATGATTAAACTGAAACGGTAAATCAACATCAATATCGGCTAAAGTGTTTATTTTTTCAACTCCATTTTCTTTATAGTACCATTCGCCAATTATCATATCTTTAGTATGATTGCCAAAATTATAATTAAGTATGCGTTTAAGTTTAATAATTAAAAT
>CANGIF010000002.1 GCA_947453885.1 Flavobacteriaceae bacterium | reverse complement strand
TGACATGCTTATTGTAGCGTTTTCGTCCTTATTTACCTATCATATATTTGATGGGATGGGGCTTAATTCATTACACAAAAGATATTTATTTTTTATAATTCCTTTCTTTTATATTTTAAATTTATTTTCCTTTTGGCTTTTCAGAACCTATTCTGGAATAATTCGACATTCATCTTATATAGATGCTGTAAAAATATTTATTGCTTTAACATTTACGTTAGTGGTATTGGTAACAATTAATTATGGATGTTTTTTCTTATTAGGTCAAAAGATATTCATGAATACAAGTTTATTTATTAATTTTATTCTATCTTTTTGTAGTTTATTCTTGTACAGAATAGTTGTAAAACAAACTTTTGAAGTTTATTTTTCAGAATCAAATGATAAAAACTTGATGAAAGCATTAATTTATGGTTCTGATGCCAATGCTATTTCTGTTGCCAATGCTTTAAAGTCTGAAAAACCGACACGTTTTAAAGTAGTTGGTTTTATTGATAAAAAGAATCAAGATTATTCTAAAAGCATATTGAATTTACCAATTATAAAATTTAATAAAAGAATTCCAGTATTAATGCGTTCTATACAGGCAGAAGCATTAATAGTTGCAGATAAAAGTTTGACTAAAGATGAAAAGATAACTTTGATTGAAGAATGTTTAGATTATAATTTTAAAGTATATACAGTACCTTTAATTTCTGATTGGGAAGATAGAAAAGAGATTTCTAAAAAAATACAGAGTTTCAAAATTCATGATTTACTTGAACGAAAACCGATAGTTTTAGATAATAGATTGATTTCTTCACAATTGGAAAACAAAACGGTACTAATTACAGGTGCAGCGGGTTCTATTGGAAGTGAAATAGCTAGACAGGTATTAAACTTCACACCTAAAAAAGTAATTATTTTAGATCAAGCTGAAACACCTTTACATCATCTAAGTTTAGAATTAGAAAAAGTAATTACAAAGTCGAAAATCAGGACAGTAATTGCGGATATTAGAAATAAAGATTCAATTGCTGAGGTTTTTAAAAAATACAATCCAAATGTTGTTTTTCATGCTGCGGCCTATAAGCACGTTCCTATGATGGAAGAAAATCCATCACAAGCGATTTTTGTAAATGTTATGGGGACTAAAAATCTAGCTGATTTATCTTTACAAAATCAAGTTGATAGTTTTGTAATGGTTTCAACAGATAAAGCAGTGAATCCGAGTAATGTAATGGGGGCCAGTAAGCGTATTGCAGAGAAATATGTCCAGTCTTTGTATCACAATTCCACAAGTGCAAAAACCAAATTTATTACAACAAGATTTGGAAATGTTTTAGGTTCAAATGGTTCAGTAGTACCACTTTTTACTGAACAAATTGCAAATGGTGGACCAATTACAATTACACATCCTGATATTATCCGCTATTTCATGACAATTCCTGAAGCATGTCAATTGGTTTTAGAAGCAGGTGCAATGGGCAAAGGTGGAGAAATATTCATTTTTGACATGGGTAAACCTGTAAAAATTATTGACTTAGCAAACAAAATGATTCGTTTGGCAGGTTTTACACCTGAAAAAGAAATTAAGATTAAAATTGTTGGCTTAAGACCAGGTGAGAAACTATATGAAGAATTATTAAATGATTCAGCTAAAACTTTACCAACCCATCATGAAAAAATCATGATTGCACAAGAAGAATGCGAAAATTATGACGCAACTCTTGAAGCAGTTAATTCATTAATAGAAACAGCAAGAACATTTTCTAATATTGATATTGTTTCAAAAATGAAAAAAATTGTACCAGAGTTTAAAAGTATGAACTCAGATTACCAACAATTAGATTAAGTTATAAATTTTAAAAATATCAAACGAAATAGTTCATTTCTTTTTGATAATGCTATATTTGTAAGCTAAAATTCAAATTAATTCTATCTCGATTAAAAAAATGATTTCAATTTCCAAAAAAATATTTAGTTTATTGATTTTAAGTTTACTATTAGTTTCCTGTGTTTCAAGAAAAAAAATTGTTTATTTTCAAGATGTAGGAAAAGATAAATCAAAAGAAATTAAATCAGATTTCAGTACAAAATTAAAAAAAGATGATGTTTTGATGATTGTAGTTTCTTCACCTGATGTTGAAGCTTCATTGCCATTTAATTTACCAGTTTTTTCAATATCAGGATTTACTAATTCTGCGGCATCTGCGTATCAATACCAACTTTATTTGATAGATAATGAAGGCAATATTGATTTTCCTACCTTGGGTAAATTAAATGTAGCAGGTAAAACAAAGATTGAATTAATTTCTCAATTAACTGATAGGTTAAAAAAATATATTAACGATCCGATAGTTAATATTAGAATAATGAATTACAAAATAGCTGTTACTGGAGAAGTAAATAAACCGGGTAATTTTAATATTGTTTCTGAAAGAGTTTCATTATTAGATGCTATTTCATTAGCTGGAGATTTAACTATTTACGGAAGAAGAGATAATGTAATAGTAATTAGAGAAGTTAATGGAGTAAAAACAATTAATAGAATTGATTTAACAAAATCTGACTTTATTTCGTCGGATTTTTATTATTTATCTCAAAATGACGTTGTTTATGTTGAACCAAATAAAACAAGAATAAATTCTTCTATGATTGGTCCAAATACTGCTGTTATTATATCTACTGTTTCAGTATTAATTACTGTTTTTACATTATTAAAAAAATAAAATATCTTAAATGAATACAAATATTAATTCAAATCAAAGCCAAAATGATAGCTCAATAAACCTACAAGAACAGTTTTTTAAATTTTTTGTTCATTGGAAATGGTTTCTTTTATCAACTTTTGTTTTTCTTTTTTTAGCTTTTTTATTTTTAAGATATACTACTCCTCAATATCAGATTTCTGCTACAATACTTATAAAGGATGACAAAAAAGGAGGAGTAGCTTCAGAGTTATCTACTTTTTCTGATTTAGGTTTATTAGGAGCGGTAAAGAGTAATGTAGATAACGAGATGGAAGTTTTGAAATCTAGGTCTTTATTGAAGAATACTATTTCAGAATTAAATTTGAATGTTAATTATTTTACTGAGGGCAGGTTAAAAACAATTCAAGCATATAAAGATTTGCCCATAACTGTAAATTTCATTAATAAATCTAAAACATTTTATGAAACAGATACAACCTTTTCAATTCATTTTATTTCAGAAAATAAATATGAATTGCTAGATTTCAATCAAGCTAGTAAAGGAAAATTTTCATACGGTGAAACAGTTAAAAGCAAACTTGGAAATTTAGTTGTTACTAAGAATTTAGAAAATTTGAATAATAAAGACGAAATAAAAAAGGTGAAAATTTTATTGAGTTCTATTGATAAAGTAGTTAATAGTTATCAAAATAAGCTAAAAATAGAACCTGTTAATAAAATGACTAGTAGTGTATTAAAGTTATCTTTTGTTCATCCTGTAAAAGACATTGGAATAGATTTTTTGAATACTTTAATAAGAATATATAATGATGATGCTATCGAAGACAAAAATATAGTTTCACAAAAAACAAATTTGTTTATCAATGATAGATTAAAAAACATTACAAAAGAGTTAGATAGCGTTGAAACTAATTTAGAATTATTTAAAAGAAAAAATAAGATTACAGACATTACTGCCCAATCAACAATTTTTCTACAAGCCTCAACTGATTTTGAGAAAAAACTTCTTGAATCTCAAACTCAGATAAAAGTTGCTGATTTTATGTTAAAGTATATTGCAAAAAATACAAACAATGACATAATACCCGGGAATGTTATACCAGAACAATCGGATGCGTTCAATTTGATTGTAACATATAATAAATTAATTAATGATCGAACTAGAATACGAAAAACTACAACAGACGATAATCAATTCGTAATAAATCTAAATAAACAATTAGAAGATTTACGATTAAGTATAATAAAAAGTATTAGCAATTATAAATCAGCCTTAGAAATTTCTATAAATGATTTAAAAAATCAAGAAGCTTTTTTAAATAATAAAATTGGAGCAGTTCCAGGTCAAGAAAAAGAAGGAAGAAGTATATCTAGAATGCAACAAATAAAAGAGACTTTATATTTGTATTTACTTCAAAAAAGAGAAGAGAATGCTATTTCTCTTGCTGCAACTGCACCAAATTCTAAAATAATAGATGCTGCTTATCCTAATCCAACTCCAGTTTCACCTGTAAAAGGTATCATATATTTAATATATTTTTTTATTGGTTTATTAATACCTTTTGCAATAATTTATTTTAGGGATTTATTTAACAATAAAGTTCAGAATAGAACAGATGTTGAATCAAGAGTTACTATACCATTTATTGGCGATATTCCTAAATCAGATACACTTGAAGTTTTAATTAAAGAAAATAGTCGTTCTAGTATTGCAGAATCAATGCGTATAATTAGAACTAATCTTGATTTTATGGTTAATCAAGTAGCTGATGGAATCGCAAAAACAATTTTCGTTACTTCTACTTTTCCAAAGGAAGGGAAAACTTTTATTTCTGTAAATCTTGCCAGTACGTTTGCATTGTCAGGTAAGAAAGTTTTACTTATTGGATTAGATATTAGAAATCCAAAATTGGATCAATATATGAATTTATCTAACAAAGGAGTTACAACTTTTCTATCTTCAAAAAACACGGATTTAGAAAGCTTATTAATTAAACAAGAAGGATATGAAAATTTTTATGTTTTACCTGCTGGATTAATACCCCCTAATCCAGCAGAGTTATTAATGGGATCTAGAGTTGATCTTATGTTTAATACTTTGAAACAGCAATTTGATTATATAATTGTAGACACACCACCAGTTAGTTTAGTTACAGATACCATGTTAATTGCTAAATATGCAGATACTTTTATCTATGTAGTGAGAGCAAATTATTTAGATAAACGAATGTTAAAACTACCACAATCATTATATATAGGAAATAAACTTCCAAACATGTCAATTTTACTAAATGATACTGAATTAGCAAAAGGTTACGGATACGGTTACGGTTACGGATACGGATACGGATACGGATACGGATACGGGTACGGTTATGGAGTAGATGTTAATACAGACCCAATTCCATGGTATGTAAAACTAAAAGATATGATGTTAAGAAAGAAGTCTAAATAGACTTCTTTTTATTTAAAAATTAAACAAATTATTTCTTTCAAAAGCTTCTTCTAACGCTTTTGAATTTTTAAGCTGTAAGGGCAAATTAAAAGCGTTAACATGTCGCTCATGATGAATATCAGAGCCAACAAAATCAATCATTCCATTTTCTAAAAGTTTTATTGCTAATTTTAAAACACCTTCACCATAATAGCCAACACTAGAAAGTAAATTTAATTGGAATAAGCATCCAGCATTTTTTAATTTAGTATAGTTTTCAAAATTAGAGAAATAGAATAAATATCTTTCAGGATGAGCTAATATTGGTTTATAACCTGCAATTTGAAGTTCAAAAAGAATTTCATACAATTGCATTGGCGCATTTATGTAAGACATTTCTACTAAGACATAATCATCTTTAATAGTTAATAAACGCTCTTTTTGAAATAATTTTAAAAATTCCAAATCCATCAAATATTCCGCTGCTGCTTTTACAGTAAAATGATGGTTGTTATTTTTAAAATCAATAATAGTCTTTTGTTCTAAAGTTTGAATTATTTCATGGGTATTATTCCAAACACCTTGAATAATATGTGGAGTGGTTATACATTTTTCAAATCCTAATTTTTTCATAGCATTTGTCAAAAAGAGAGTATCCTCTAAGTTTTTAGAACCATCATCAATTCCAGGTAAAATATGGGAATGGATGTCAATATAATTTCTAGGAATTATATCTTTTAGTTTAGGTTTTTGCTTAAAAAATGAAAACATATTTTTTTTAAACAAAGAAAGTGAATATTACTTTAATTTTAAAATTAATACTATAATCAAAGTTGTTATATTTGCTTATTAACCATTTTTTACTAAATTTATGTGTTTCAATGACGAGTAATTATAAAAACCAAAATTGGGATTTGATTATCAAGGAATCTAACTCACTTTTTGAAATTAATTTTCAAGAAGTTTGGCGGTATAGGGATTTACTTTTCTTATTTGTTAAGCGAGATTTTGTGAGTTTTTACAAACAAACAATACTTGGTCCGATATGGTTTTTTATACAACCTGTTTTTACAATGTTGATGTATGTTTTTGTATTTGGAAAACTTGCAGGAATTAGTACTGATGGGCTTCCCATGCCATTATTTTATTTGACGGGTATTACAGCATGGAATTATTTTTCAGATTGTTTAACCAAAACAAGCACAGTTTTTAAAGATAATGTTGGCATATTTAGCAAAGTTTACTTTCCTAGATTAATTATGCCTTTAAGTATAATTGTAAGTAATTTAATTCGATTTGGAATTCAATTTTTACTTGTACTAGTGGTAATGATTTATCTCTATAATTATCCAATTATAGGCTCTAGTTTTTACATCACAAATTGTATTGCTATTTTGCCATTGTTAATTGTTATCATGGCATTTTTAGGTTTAGGTTTAGGATTAATTATTACCGCCATAACTACTAAATATAAAGACTTAACGTTTCTAATTACTTTTGGAGTGCAATTGCTAATGTATGCAACAACAATTATTTATCCTTTAAGTGCAGCTCCCTTAAAATACAAATATATAATTGAATTAAATCCAATGACTGGTGTGATAGAAGCTTTTAGATATTCTTTATTAGGGAAAGGTACTTTTTCAGCATGGACACTGGGTTACTCAGTACTAGTAACCATTTTTATTTTTTTTATTGGACTTTTACTTTTTAATAAAACAGAGAAGAATTTTGTAGATACTATCTAATGATTAAACCTGTAATACAAGTAGAAAATTTAGCAAAAGCTTATCAACTGGGACAATTTGGTACTGGAACACTTTCTAGGGATTTTCAAAGATTTTGGACAACTCGAATTTTAGGGAAAGAAGACCCATATCTTAAAATTGAAGAAAAAACAAGTTCACATTCCAAAAACAATAATGACCTATTTTGGTCATTAAGAGATATAAATTTTGATGTTTTTCAAGGTGACGCAGTTGGAATAATTGGTAAGAATGGAGCTGGGAAAAGCACATTATTAAAACTTCTTTCAAGAGTTACTAGTCCAACTAAAGGTCAAATTAAGGTTAAGGGTAGAATAGCAAGTTTACTTGAAGTTGGTACTGGTTTTCACCCTGAATTAACAGGAAGAGAAAATATTTTTTTAAATGGAGCTATTTTGGGAATGCGTAAAAGTGAAATTAATAAAAAACTAGATGAAATAATTTATTTTTCTGGAGTTGAACGTTATATTGATACACCTGTAAAACGCTATTCCTCTGGAATGTATGTTCGTTTAGCATTTGCAGTTGCAGCTCATTTAGAAAGTGAAATTCTAATTGTAGATGAAGTGTTGGCAGTTGGTGATGCTGAATTTCAAAAAAAATGCCTTGGAAAAATGAGCGACATAAGCAAAGGAGAAGGAAGAACCGTTTTGTTTGTGAGTCATAATATGGCCGCTGTTAAAGCTTTGTGTAATAGAGGTATTGTAATTGAAAAAGGAACTTTAAAACAAAGTTTACCTATTAATGATGCAATTAATTTGTATTTAGAAGAATCTAGTTATTTACAACAAATTACCAATTATAATTTTGAAAATGTTAATCTAACTACATTTGAAATACTATCAAATGGAAAATCATGTTCAACAATTCAAGCATTTGAACCATTGTGTTTTAATATAGAATATGAATATTTAAATACAATTCCACTTGAAACACATTTAGAATTATTTATAAAAAATAAATCAGGAATAATTATTACTACTTTATCAACTTGGCTAAGTGCAAAAACTATAATTCCAAAAAATGGTAAATTAAAGATTAAATGTTATTTAAATAGTGGTTTTTCACTTTTAGAAGGAAGTTATTTAGTAGATATAAGAATTGTGGATGTAATAAATCAAACCTATGAAAATATATTGACATTTGATATTATTAATTCATTGGAATCTGGTTATATAAGAGAAGTTCAATCTCAATATTTTGGAACCGTGTATACCCCAAATATGTGGGAAATTCTAAACATTTAAATTTCTTAATTGATGGATTCTAGTCTTGTTAGTGTAATTATTACAACCTATAATAGAGCAACTTATATAGAGCAGACGATTGAATCTATTCAAAATCAAACGTATGGAAATATTGAGATACTTGTAATTGATGATGGATCTTTAAAATCTACGGCACATTTAGTTGAATCTATTTGTAATACATTTTCTAAATGTACTTATTTTTGGAAACCAAATTCTGGTCAACCCGATTCTAGGAATTATGGAATTAAAAGGGCAAAAGGAACTTATATTGGTTTTTGCGATGATGATGATTTTTGGGTATTAAATAAAGTTGAGAAACAGATTAAAGTATTAATAGAAAATCCTGATTTTGATATAGTCACGGGTTGTATTTCCTATTTTGGAACACATGTTTCTTTAGATGAAAAAGTTAAATGCCACAATGGATACAATCACGGTTATATTTTTGAGAATTTATTAATTAAGAATAGAACAGATTCAATTACTCCTTTATTACGAAAAAAAGTATTTATAAAAACGGGTTATTTCGACCCAAGTTTCACAATTTCAGAAGATTGGGATTTTTGGCGTAAAGCAGCTTACTATCATAAGTTTTATGCAATTCATGAAGTTTTGGCATATGTTCGAAAGCATGATTCAAATATGACATTTTTAGCCAATAAAGATTTAACGGATAGAATTTTAATGCACAGAAAAGTTACAAAGTCACTTTTAAAATGGGGAAAAATTCGCTTTTCAAATAGTGAAAAACAAAAAATTCGCTATTTTGAATTTAATGAATATAAAAGATTAATAACCAATCATTATTCTTCAATATTAGCAAAATGTTATTGTTTATTAACACTTTTTAAAAAGGCACCTTTAACAACATTTTATGTGCTATTTTTGTTTATTATTTTTAAAAATGGAAAAAAAGTTAAATACAAAACGCTTTAAAGTAGAAATGGTTTACGAGGTTTATCCTAGTAAATATCCTCCGTTTAAACTTTTTTTAGATTTTATTAAACAAAACTCTAATTTAGACATTGGAATTTCCGTTTTTAAGAACACAGCAGAAACCCCACCTGATGTATATTGTATGCCAAATTTTTATTTGAGAATTCTATTACAAAGATTTTTTTTCTGGCATTCAATCTTAATCAAACTTAAATATCCAGAACAATTTTGGTTCAGAAAAAAAAATAGAATTATACATGTTCAGCATTCTTTTTTATTCCATCATGTTCTTAATTTACTTAAGTTAAATATACATTCAAAGCCAAAGATTATAATTTCATTGGTAGGAGGTGAAACTTATGTAAAACCCTGGACAGATAAAAGATGGACTGATTTTTATTCAAAATATGGAAATTTAGTCGACGGTTATACCGTTCAAAGTCTAAATCAAAAAGAGTACATTACTAAATGGGGAATTGATAAAAACAAGGTTTTTGTAATTCCTGTTTCATTTGGAATTGTTTCCAATGCAAATCCAAAATATCCTAATTCTTTTAAAATGAAAATTATTTCTGCTTTTAGAATGACATGGGAAAAAAACATTGAAGGAAATATAAGATTTGCTAAAGTATTAAGTGATCATCAAATTCCTTTTGAATACCACGTTTATGGTCATGGCGTCGATTTAGGACAATTATTCTATTTAATTGATAAATTTGAGTTACAAAATAAAGTAATTTATAAAGGATATATTGAAAATAGTGAGTTGAAAAAAATATTACCAGAATATGACTTTTATTTACAGTTAAGTATTTCTGAGGCACTTTCAGCTAGCGTAATAGAAGCACAATCGCTTGGAGTACCTGCAATAGTTTCTGATTCTGATGGTATTAAAGAAGCCATAATTCCTAATAAAACAGGAATTTGTGCTCCCTATTATGATTTGGATTTTTTTGTAAAAGAAACCATTTTATTGTGGAATGATAAACAACGATTTTATCAATTTTCTACTGATGCTATCGAATTTGCAAATCAAAATTACTCACTTCAAAAAGAGTTAGAACGAACAATAGCTATGTATAATTCAATTTTAGCAACATGTGTGGATTCTTAGGTGAAATATCCAACTTTTTACTTCCCAAAAGCAGGTTCTTGGAGCTTTTAGATTTAAGTAAAAAAAGAGGTCCTGATCAACAAGGATATTGGATGGATGGTATGTGTCAAATTGGTTTTAACCGACTAGCAATATTGGACGTATCTCAAAACGGCAATCAACCTGTTCTAAGCCCTTCTGGTCGATTTGCGTTAGTATTAAATGGTGAAGTATACAATTATAAAGAGTTACAAAAGAACCATTCAATTTCTGATTCACATTTACGATCAGGTACTGACACAGAAGTTTTAGCGCATCTTCTAGATCAATGTTCAATTTTTGATTTTTCAGCAAAATTAAATGGTATGTTTGCTATTGCTGTATGGGATATAGTCGAAAAGAAGCTGCATTTGATTCGGGATTTTGCTGGAATTAAACCGTTGTTTTTTGGTTTGCATACAAATGGAATTGTTTTTGCTTCTCAATTCAATCAAATATTCAAACATCCTGATTGTAATTCATTGAAATTGAGACCTGAAATAATGAAAGAATTTTTTGGATTAGGGTATATGCATGCACCTAATACAGTTTTCGAAAATATTTTTCAAGTAGAAGCAGGACAAATAGTAAGCTGGAATTTACACACCCAAACAATAACAAAGTCTTTTTATTACAAATGGGAAACGTCACTTGAAAATGACGAAACGGATTTAAAAACTGTACAACTTTTTGAAACAAATTTTCAAAAAGTTATTGCTTCTCAAATTAGAGCAGATGTTCCAATTGGAACTTTTTTAAGCTCTGGTATTGATAGTACATTAGTTACGGCTTTTGCTCAAAGAGAAGTTCCTGAAATAAAAGCATTTACTTTCGGAATAAACGATGAAAAGCTTGATGAAAGTGAAAAAGCTGCTCAATATGCTAAAAAACTTAGAGTTAAGCAAGTTGTTGAAACTTGTAATGAAAAAGATATTCTTGCAATTATAGACGCTCATTTTAATGAAATGTCCGAACCTTTTGGAGATGCTAGTTCAGTTCCTACTTATTTAATAACTAAAAAGGCAAAAACTCATGCAACGGTCATGCTATCAGGCGATGGGGGCGACGAATTATTTTGGGGATATCCTAGATTTATAAAATCGGTACAACAAGCTTTTTGGTTCAAATTGCCTTTATGGTTTCGAAAACTTATAATTCCATTTTTTAGAAGAATTAATCCAAAATTATCAAGTGCTTTAGATGTTATAAATACGTTTTCAAATTGGATTCTGTACAAACAAATTCATTTTTCGCATTTGGATATTTTCATCCCCAATCAATCCTTTTCTGAAGAAATTTTAAGTACGTATAATTTGACAAACTTTAATTCCAAATCTGATATTTTGTTGTATTTAAAACAAAACGAATTTAATGCTCATTTACAGCGCGTTTTAAAAAAAGTGGACCTAATGAGTATGGCAAATAGCTTAGAAGTTAGAGTTCCTTTTTTAGACAAAGACTTAATTAAGTTTAGTAACACAATAAACCCCCAACTATGTAACAAACATCAACAACCTAAATGGTTATTAAAAAGGTATTTAAGAACATTTTTTGATCAATCTGAAATTAATTTAGAAAAAAAAGGGTTTTCAGTTCCTGTTGAAAAATGGTTGAGAAATGAATTAAAAACAGATTTTTTTAAAACAGTAATTGATGTTCCTTTTTATGGACAAGAATTCATTGATCAAAAAGTTTTTCTCCAAAATACAACTGATTTTTTTGATGGAAAAAACAATATAAATTCATGGGGCATTTGGCATATGTATGCATGGCAAAAGTGGGCTTTAAATAATGAATTAATTAACGGAATTAAATAATTTACTAGATTGAATTTCAAATGAAAAAGATTAAAATTCTTTACACAACTTCAAATTTTGATACTGCTGGAAGTGGTAAAGTTTTGTTTGATTTAGCAAATGGAATAGATAAAAATAAATTTGAAGTTGTAATTGCTTGTAATCACAATCAGGGAATTTACTTTAAAGAAGTTGAAAAATTAGGACTACCTATTTATTTTCAAAAAGTTACCGTGCCATTGCGACCTTATTTTTCTCTTGTTTTTCGTGTAAATCCTTATAGAAAATTTATTAAAGAACAAAAAATTGATATTATTCATTCTTGGCATTGGAGTAGCGATTGGACTGAAATACTTGCAGCTAAACTTGCAGGCGCTAAATATGTGTACACAAAAAAAGCAATGACTTGGGGCAATATTCATTGGAAAATCAAAAGTTATTTGGCAAATTTTATTATTACCATTAACGAAGATATGATTCATTATTTTCCATATAAGAAACAACAACAGTTGATTCCAATAGGTATTGATACCAATTTTTACAATCCAGAGTTGTTTGATAATAAAAAAAATTTTACTAATTTTAAAATTATTTCAGTTGTAAATATTGCTCCAGTTAAAAACTTAGAAATTCTAATTTATGCAGTTAATGCATTACGAAATCATAATGTTTTTTTAGAAATAGTTGGTGACTCAAGAAGTGACTATGCTCAGCAATTAAAGGCATTAGTAATTCAATTAAAATTGGAAACTAAAGTAAATTTTATAGCCAAACAGAATGATGTTCGTCCTTTTTTAAAATCAGCTGATTTGTATGTAATTTGTAGCAAACACGAAGGTATGCCAATGGCTTTAGTAGAAGCAATGACAATGGGTGTTCCAGTTTTAGGAACAAATTGTATGGGAGTAAATTTTGTTTTAAAAGATTTTCCAGAATACCTAATTCCAAGTGACGACAGTGTTATTTTGGCTCAAAAAATTATGGAAATGCTACAACTTTCAGCACAGGAAAGAGCACAAATAGGAGCAAAGTTAAGAGCGTATTGTATTAACCATTTTTCTATTCAAAATTTTGTATCCAAACATGAAATGGTTTATCAAAATTTGGTAAAAAAATAAAATGAACACCAGAGATATAAACAAATACAAGCGATTAACTTCATTTTATTTAAGAAATAGGGTTTCAAAGAAAATTGTTGTGATTGAAAGCGACGATTGGGGTTTAGAACGTGCAATTGATGCGACTTCATTAAGTAAAATAGTTGAAAAATATGGGAAATCAAATATAAGCAGATGGACAACCGATGCAATTGAATCTGTTGAAGATCTTGAACTTATTTATAATTTGTTTGCAAACTATCAAAATTCCTTTTTAAAAGCACCACAACTTACAGCAAATTTTATAACACATAATATTGATTATTCGTCAAAAAATAATTTAAAGTTCAAACCTATTTCGGAGGGCTATAATTTTGCGGATAAAGCACTATTTTTAAAATACAAAGAAGGAATAGAAAAAGGTTTTTTTAAACCGCAACTTCATGGTTTTTCTCATTATAATACAGAATTATTAAAAAATAGTTTTAATTCATTTGATTTTCAAGAAGATTTAGAATTTGGTTTTCCATTAGCAAAAACTACCATAAATAAGAATTTAAGATTGTATAGAGGAGAATGTTTCGATACCAATTTCGAATTAAATCTAAAAAAAGCACAAGAAGTGTTTTTTAAAACTTTCGGTTATCAATCCCAAACATTTATTCCACCAAATTATCAATTTGCAACTAAGTGTGTTCCTGTTTTAATTGAAAACAATATTTGCTTACTTCAGGCCTCTAATCATTTTTTAAATGAGGAAGGAAAGGGAAATGTAGCACCTCTTTTTAGAAAAAAAGCAGGTATTTATTATGCCACTCGAAATGCAAGAATTGATGTTCATCCAAGCTATAATTTTACGGCAATTCAATGTATTGAAGCTATAGCAACTGCTTTTAAAAATAAAATGCCAGCAATTATAGACATGCATCGTGTAAATTTTTCAGGAACTTATACACCTGAATACAGGAAAATGGCTTTAGAAGAACTAGAAAAAGTAATTTACTTTTTAGCTAAAAACCATCCAGAAGTACTATTTTTAGCTTCAGACGAGTTGATTCCTTACATTTGTTAAAACTTTTTTCAATGGAATTATTATATTTGAAATGAATTTAAAAAAGTAACATTTAGCTAACTAATGGCGTATACTAAAACACCAATAATTCCTATTAAGCAAACGATTATAGGATATCCGAAAACACTTAATTACGAAGCAATTTGTGTTTTTGCAGCAACTGGTTTTTTTTTAGATACAGATACCTATTTTAAAGAACAATTGGTTTTGAAACCTGCAACAGCTTTTGAAATCGATTTTGAGAATCAAAAAGTTATAGCAAGCGAACCGTATTTCAAATGGCATTATAGTCCAGTTGATCGTTCATTAAATCAAATAGTAACTGAATTTGCTGAACTTTTTGAAACAATAATTCAAGAGCAAGTTGGTGATAAAAAAGTCATTTTACCGCTTTCTGGCGGATTAGACAGCAGAACCCAAGCAGCTGCTTTATACCATCTTGGGAATGACGTTCAGGCCTATAGTTATGCTTTTTCAGGCGGACATGATGAAACTTTTTACGGAAAAAAAATTGCAAAAGCTTGCGGGTTTCCTTTGGAAGATTGGAAAGTTCCAAACGGGTATTTATGGAATACGATAGAACAACTAGCCAAGATAAACGGCTGTTATTCCGAATTCACACACCCAAGGCAAATGGCTTTTATCGAAAAATATGCTACACTCGGTGACCTATTTAATTTGGGTCATTGGGGCGATGTGTTGTTTGATGATATGAAAATTCCAGACGACTTGTCTATCGACGAACAAGTTAAAGTAATCAGCAAAAAAATAATCAAAAAAGGAGGACTGGAATTAGCAGAAGCTTTATGGAAATCGTGGAAATTGGAAGGAAATTTTGAACCGTATTTAACCAATAGAATACAATCGTTATTACTTCAAATAGGAATAAAAGAAAGTGCCAATGCACAAATTCGCGCGTTCAAAAGTTTATATTGGGCAACGCGTTGGACCAATACGAATCTATCCGTTTTTGAGTCAGTAAGACCTATTACTGTTCCCTATTTTGACAATCGAATGTGTGAATTTATTTGCACTGTTCCCGAAAAATATTTGGCAGGACGTCAAATTCAAATAGAATACTTAAAGTTGCGGATGCCTGCCTTGGCAAAGATTACCTGGCAAGACCATCGGCCTTTTAATCTTTATAATTTTGGTTATAATCGAAATCCTTATAATTTGCCCTTTCGTATTTTTGATAAAATAAAGCGGATTTTAGCACCAAAAAAGCACATCCAACGCAATTGGGAATTACAATTTTTAGGTAAAAAAAACGATGAAGCACTACAAAAAAGATTGTTTGACAATCCTCAATTTGTTAAATTTATAGACACTAATTTGGTTCGAGATTTTTATAAAAAATTCAAAGAAATTGATGATGTAACATATTCACATCCAGTAAGTATGCTCTTAACATTGTCCGTTTTTTGTACTCAAAATTGCAAACAAAAATGAAAATTGCAATCTATTCTGGAACGGCACCAAGTACAACTTTTATAGAGCGCTTAATTAAAGGAATTGCTAATAAAGGAGTTACTGTTTATATTTTTGGTATTCAAAATCAAAATTTAAATTACAATAAAAATTGCAAACTTATTACTTATTCAAACAACGTTTCTAAACTGTTTTTGATTTTGAAATACAGTTTGTTATTGTCGCTTTTTAAATCGAAAGAGAAAAAAAAACTAGACAGTTTGTATTCAAAAAAAACAGGAAGCAAGATCAATTGGAAAGCTAAATGTTACCCTGTTTTATATCATAAACCAGACATTTTTCATTTGCAATGGGTAAAAGGAATAGCTGAATGGATGTGGGTAAAGGAATTTGGTTGTAAAATAGTAGTAAGTTTAAGAGGTACTCACATTACTATCAGTCCATTAGCTGATTCTACTTTAGCTACTAATTATCGTAGCAATTTTCCAAATGTTGACGGCTTCCATGCTGTATCTAAAGCAATCAAAAACGAAGCATTACTTTATAATGCCGATGCTACTAAAATGGATGTTGTTTATAGTGGATTACAACTTTCAGATTTTCCTTTTAAAAATGGTAGTACTTCGAGTTCTAAAGTAATGCTGCTTTCTGTAGGACGTTCACATTGGTTAAAAGGGTATCGTTATGGACTACAAGCAGCTTCGCTATTAAAAAAGCGAGGAATTGCATTTCAATATGATATTATTGGAGTAGATCAAGAGGAAGAATTACTTTTTTTGCGCCACCAATTGAATTTAGAACAAGAAGTTTTTTTTCATCCATACATGTCGTTTGATGCAATAAATTTGAAAATGCAAAATGCGGCAATTTTTTTACTACCAAGTGTTACTGAAGGAATTGCTAATGTAGCTTTAGAAGCTATGGCACTTGGTTCAATCGTACTTTCATCGGACTGTGGTGGAATGACAGAAGTAATTCAAGACGGAATAAATGGATTTGTTACTAAAAGTAGGGATGCAGCAGCTATGGCACAAAAAGTAGAAACAATTATTGCTTTATCAGACAATGAGAAAGCGATAATTAGAGACAACGCAAGAGCTACAATCTGTAATCAGTTTTCAGAATATCAAATGGTTAAAGGAATTTTAGAATTGTATAATAAAGTGCTTAACCAATGAGAATAGGAATTGTTTTACCCAGCGTTCCGGCTTATTCTGAAACCTTTTTTAATACTAAAATTAAAGGATTACAAGAACAGGGGCACACTGTTCTGCTTTTTATAAATCCTGGTACAGAAATACCTAATAGCAGATATAAAGTTATTCAATTACCAAAGGTATCAGGATCAAGATTGCAAATTATACGAAATTCCTTATTTTGTTTAAGTAAAGCAATTGTTTTTCATTTCCCAACAGTATGTAAATTGTATCAATTAGATACAAAAGATAACATTTCGTTTTCAAAAAAACTTAAAAACAGCATTGTTAATAGTGTTTTTTATGGTCATAATTTGGATTGGATTCACTTTGGATACGGAACTTTAGCAATTGGAAAAGAAAATGTTGCTGAAGCAATTGGTGCTAAAATGGGCGTTAGTTTCAGAGGATTTGATATTGGAATTTACCCGTTAAAAAATAAAAAATGTTATAATTTATTATGGGAAAAAGTAGATAAAGTTCATGTGATTTCAGATGACATAAAAAATTTAGTTCTAATAAATGGATTTAAATATGAAAATAAAATAGTTAAAATATGCCCAGCGATTGATACTTCTTTTTTTTCCAATTCATCAATCGAAAAAACTTCTAATCAAATTCCACAGTTAATTACAGTTGCTAGACTAAATTGGAAAAAAGGACTAGAATATACTTTAGAAGCATTGTTTATTCTAAAAGAAAAAGGAATAAGATTTTATTTTACTATTATTGGTGATGGAAAAGAATTTGAAAAATTAAAATTTGCTGTTAATCAATTAAAATTAACGAATCAGGTTTCTTTTTTAGGAAAGCTATCAGCAACAGAAGTGAAAAACAAACTCGAATCTGCTGATTTGTACATTCAATACAGTTTGCAAGAAGGTTTTTGTAATGCGGTTTTAGAAGCTCAAGCCATGGGGAAAATATGTATTGTAAGCGATGCAGAAGGTTTAACAGAAAATGTTGTTGATGGAATAACTGGATTTGTGGTTCCGAAAGGAAATTCTGTAGCTTTGGCAAAAAAAATAAAGGATGTTTTGGCTCTCAGTTTAGAACAAAAAAACACAATTTCTAAAAACGCAATTGAAAGAGTACAAACAAATTTCAACAGTATCAATCAACAAAAAAAATGGCTAACGTTCTTTAATTAAGCATGAAAGTATTTGTAGCACATACTGAATTTCAAGTTAAAGACAGAAAAGTGTTGTTCATTTTAACACGTCCCTTTTTTAACGAAAAAAATTGGGTAAACGATGCCACTTTAAAAACAAGTTGGGGGTTAAATCCAGATCAATTTCAACTGGTTTCCACTATTGAAAATGCAACAATTGTACTCATTCCTTTTGCAATTAATTTTTATTACAAGGAAAAAAAAGAGTTTCATTTAGAAGCGCTACACAAACAATGCTTAAAACACAACAAAAAAGCGTATGGTTATATAGTGGGCGATTTAGGGATTGCATTTCCAGAATTTGCAACCATTACCTATTTGCGACCAAGTGGTTTCAAATCGCAATTATCCACACAAAACAAAGGGTTTTATATTCCTTTAACCGACCAATTACCGCTGTTGTTTCATCAAGAACATTGCAAACCTTCGCCTAAAAAAGAAGTGCCAATAGTCGGATTTTGTGGACACGCTAGGCTTCACTTTTCCAAATTGCTTTTTGAAACTACCAGATTTATGCTTTGTAATCTTTGGAGATTTTATAAAAAACCAAATCGGAACGATTGGGAACCTCTTTTTCCATCTGGTTTTCATAGAGCAAAATTGCTTCAACTTATAGACCAATCGTCCAACACCCTTCAAACTAATTTTATTTACAGATCACAATACCGTGCTGGTGTTCAAACAAAAGAACAAGAAACGCAATCTACTTTAGAGTATTTCCAAAACATTTTGGAATCAGATTACATTCTTTGTGTTCGCGGAGCTGGAAATTTTTCGGTTCGATTGTACGAAACCCTGATGATGGGTAAAATTCCTATTTTTGTAAACACCGATTGTATGCTGCCATTTGAAAGTACTATAAACTGGAAAAAGCATGTTGTTTGGATAGAATGGAACGAAAGAAAAACTATTGCCGAACGAGTTACTGCTTTTCATGCGTCAATTACTGCTGAAGATTTCGTACAATTGCAAATCAATAACCGCAAGTTATGGAAAGAAACGCTTTCTATTGCTAGCATCATTAAAAGGTTAGCAGATGATTTTTAGTTTTTTAAAATATATAAAACCCATTTGGTATTTCAACCTGAAACCCAAAGTCGATTATTGTTATTTCCCTACCTATCATCAACTCGAGCTAGCGGAGATTGACTATTGTATAGATAAAAATTACATAAGCCTAGAAGCACAACAAAGAGACGTTGCTTGGACTGCATTTCAGCAAGGCGTTATATTACAACACAACCAATCTGAATCTGCTATTTGGACAAACGAAATCCTGCCAGTTCAAGATGAATATGTTTTTTTGCGTAAAAATTTCCATACCGCTTGGGTTACCTATGTGTTAGTTGTTCGTATTGTATCTTTACATAATCCGTTTGTAGAAATCGGTTCATTTGTAAAATCAAGAACGAGCAAACGAGTTGATTTTACAGTAAACAAACAACAGCATGCACGATATAGCACGTTTGAAAGTCCATTAATTCAATCGAATCCTTTAGTTTCGATTGTTATACCCACTTTGAACCGTTACAAATATTTGAAGGATGTTTTATTGGATTTAGAACAACAAACCTATACCCATTTTGAGGTTATTATAGTTGATCAAACAGATGCTTTTCAGGCAGATTTTTACAAAGGATGGAAATTGCAATTGCATTTTTGGCAACAAACAGAAAAAGCACTTTGGCGCGCTAGAAACGAAGCCATTCAAGCAGCAAAAGGGCATTATATTTTGTTGTACGACGATGATTCACGAGTAGAAAGCGACTGGATTGAACAACATTTAAAAACCTTGGACTATTTTAAAGCCGATGTATCTTCTGGTGTTTCCATAAGTAAAGTGGGCGATGTTGTGCCGAAACATTATTACTACTTTAGATGGAGTGACCAACTGGATACGGGAAATGTATTGTTGAAAAAAAGTATTTTTAATCAAATTGGTTTTTTCGATCTTCAATTTGAAAAACAAAGAATGGGCGATGGTGAATTTGGTTTAAGAGCTTATTTAGCGGGCTTTAAAAACATTTCAAATTACAAAGCCAAACGACTTCATTTGAAAGTGAGTCAGGGCGGATTGCGACAGATGGGTAGTTGGGACGGATGGCGCCCTAAAAAAGTGCTGGGTCCAAGACCTGTTCCTAGTGTGTTGTATTTAACCCGAAAGTACTTTGGCAACACATTGAGTAAATGGTACGTACTACATGCCGTCATGCCTTCGTTGATTCCGTATCAATTTAAAAAAAGCAAGCTGTTAAAACTACTTAGTTTTGTATTGCTTCCATTTTCCATTCCATTGGTGCTGTTTCAAGTAGTTAAATCGTGGCAATTGGCTAGTAAAAAATTGGAAGAAGGCAGTAAAATAGAAATGCCATAATCCATTTATTTAAAATGGTTGTATGCATGCATTTTGAAAGCTATTTTTAAATTGAGGAGGTAGTAATTACTTTTAATCAATACATTTGTTGCACTAGTTTTAATTGAATTGCTGTTAGATAAAAAATACAAAATGAAAGTACTACAAATTATAGACAAACTCGATGTAGGAGGAGCAGAGAAGGTTTTTGTTGATATGTGTACAGTTTTGAATAAAAACAACGAAAAAGTGGCTGTTTTATTCTTGCTTGAAGGAGGCGAATTGGCACAGTATTTAAACCCGACTATTCCAATTAAAGCTTTAAAAAGGTACAACAAATGGAGCCTTTTTAAAATGTATGAATGTTATAGTGAATTAAAAAAACACGACCTACTGCATTGCCATTCGAGACATGTTTATCGATACATTAAATTAGTTGCACTTCTCACACGATTACAAACTACTATTGTTTTTCAGGACCATTTTTCTAATAAAAAGTTCCCTCTTTTTTTTAACAGTATTTTTAAGCCTAAAATATATGTTGCGGTTAGCAAAGATTTAATTCGTTTGGCTCATAAAGCTTTATCTATTCCCAAAAAAAAGTGTTTTTTATTGAAAAACATTATAATTAAAGAACCAATGGCGGATGCTATTATACCACCCAAATTCGATTTGATTTTGGTATCCAATATAAAACCTGCTAAAAAACAATTGTTTGCTATTCAACTTGCGCAACAGTTAAAACAATCGTTACAAATAGTAGGAAAAACGCAAGACGAAACCTATTTCAAGCTTTTAAAACAACAAATCGGCAGTGATCAAAATATAGAATTTTCTCAAAATCAAAATAAAGTACAACCCATTTTAGCCGCTGCCAAAATTGGTTTGCATGTCTCTGAATTTGAATCTGGACCATTAGTGTTAATGGAATATTTAGCTCAAGGGCTGCCTTTCTTAGCATTTGATACCGGCGAAGTGGCACGAATAATAAAAGCACATTATCCTGATTTTTTTATTGCTACTTACGAACTATCCGCTTGGGAAGAAAGGTTGTACAAAATTGCCCATACACACTATGACACAACTGAAATGCAAGCAATTTTCAACTACCATTTTGGCGAAGAAGATTATTATGAAAAAATAATGACTATTTACCGATGTACAAAAAATTAGTTATAGTCTCAGATACGGCCATGTATTTTCACAATGGCGCGTGGTTTGGTTTTAGCCCAGTTGTTGCCGAAATAGAATATATTGCCCCAAAATTTCAAGAAATAATTTGGATAGGGTATAATCGAATGGATTTACTTTCAAACCAAACGATGCAAGCAATACAATCTAAGCACATCAAATGCGTGACATTTGAAAAAATTGGAGGCAAAGGCTTTTTTGCTATTTTAAAAATAGTTGTACACTATCCCGTTATGTTTTGGATAATTGGCAAACATCTTTGGACGGCTAGCGTAATTCACACCAGAGCGCCTTCGCATCCAGCGTTTATTGCAATGCTTTTTTCAATAGTGTTTCCCAAAAAAGTTTGGTGGCACAAGTTTGCAGGCAGTTGGGACAACGCCACGTTGCCTTTTTTCTACAAATTTCAAAAACAGTTTTTGATACTTTTACAACATACCAATGTAACCCTAAACGGCACTTGGCCTGGACAACCCCAACATTGTCTCTCCTTTGAAAATCCGTGTTTAACGGGACAGCACCTTCAAAACGGCTTGACAATTACCGCTGCCAAAAACTTTACTGCGCCGTTTACACTTGTTTTTGTTGGACGATTAGAAAAAGCCAAAGGCATGGATGTGCTGCTTCAAGCCTTACAAAATTGTCCCGAGCAGTTGCTCCACAAAGTCCACTTTATTGGCGATGGCCCACAGCGTTTTAGGTATGAAAAAGCAACTGCTTATTTAAAAAACAAAGTGCAATTTCATGGATTTCTAAACTCAGAACAAGTACACACGTTGCTGGCAACTTCCCATTTTTTAGTACTGCCATCACTATCCGAAGGTTTTCCAAAAGTAATTGCCGAAGCAGCTTGTTATGGTGTTATTCCGGTGGTGTCGAATGTGGGCGCAATTCCGCATTATGTAAATGCAACTAATGGATTTGTTTGGAACCTACAAGCTTCAATTCCTTTTGAAACAGTACTACTTACAGCCCTTCAAGCCAGCGAAACGAGTTTGAAAGCCCAATCAAAAGCAATTCAAACCGTAGCCGAAAGCTTTACTTTTGAGCACTACTTACAAAAAGTAACCGCAAAAATTGTAAAGTAAAAAAAGGTTTTTTTTAAGTCGAATGGCAAAAAAATGCAGTACAAAAAATTTGATTTTTCTTGCTTCCACACTCCAAGAGCCAAAAACAAGTTTGATTTTTCTTCTTGGAACTTCCAAGGGCTCAGAAAACTACTTATTTTCCTTCTTGGAACTTCCAAGGACTCAGAAAACTACTTATTTTCCTTCTTGGAACTTCCAAGGAACAAAAAAGGTACTTTTTTACAACTGCTTTTTTAAAAATTAGGGTTTTTTTATAAAAAAGTAATCTGCTAAAGGAATGCACTATTTTTTTTAAAACTTATGCAATTCCTATTATTTAATTTCTTACGTTTGACATTATTAACCTATTAAATAGATGTATCATGAAATTAGTACCAATTATTACCTCATTATTACACAATTTAGAATCAGGTCAATTCCTCAGACGCTTTTTTTTAGATTTTGAAGGCACAGGGCTAGCCATTGGTTTCGACCCCGAATTTAAATTAATTTACACCGACCTCGAAGAACAATTGCCTACTTATTTAGCCGCGTTGGCACAAGTAGTTGCCCAAGCCGAAAGTGAGTTGTTGTTGCAACTCGACGTGCGAAGAGATAGAAAAATAACCGCCGTTCGTGGTGCATGGAACAACTATCGCGATACTGATGTTGTGGCTAAAAAAGAAGCCTACAACCAGTTGAAACCTTTAATCAATACCTATAAAAATCTGGCAACCGAAAATTACGAAGCAGAATCGTTAGGCATTGACAACTACATTGCAGGGCTAAAATCAACCGAGCATTTGCCGTTAGTACAATTGTTGAACATGATAGAGCAAATAGACGAACTAGAAGCAGCCAACAATTTGTTCAAAACTACTTTTAACAACCGTTCAAACACCACCGTGAGTACCGTAGTGTACAATACCAAATTGTTAAAGAAAAACATTTTTACTACTTATAAAGAACTAGCCAAATACTGTTTGACTATGGCAAACCGCCGCACACCAAGTCCTTATTTTGTAACCGCATTAGAAGCCATAAACAACGGACGCAGCTATTACGCCAACATCATAGCCCACAGAAACGGTAACGGCGGTACTACACCACCAGTAAATCCAGCGGTGTAAAAAGTTTGAATCGCAGATTTCTACTTTTTTTAATCAAAAATAACTTTTCAAATACAGTAACCCTTTAATCAAAACCTTATCCGCCATGACACCCTCCCCGAAGGGGAGGGCTTGGGGAAGGGAAAAAACAAACAATTTATGAAAACACTACACTACCTCAAAACAATTGCTTTATTCTTTTTACTACTAACCAACCATGCACTCTCAGCGCAATGTTTTACAAAAATTGCCGCAGGTTTTGATTATTCAATAGCCATAAAAGCCGATGGCACTCTTTGGGCTTGGGGAGATAATTCAAATGGGAATTTAGGCGATGGAACAACGACAAATAAAAATGTGCCCACACAAATAGGTACTGCTACAAATTGGCAAAGTATAAGTGCAGGAAGCGGTCATTCAGTTGCTATAAAATCAGACGGCACCCTTTGGGCATGGGGTAAAAATCAATATGGTCAATTAGGAAATGGAACGACTATATACAAATTATTTCCTTCACAAATTGGTACAGCTACCAATTGGAAAAGTATACGTACTGGAGAAAATTTCTCAGTTGCTATAAAAACTGACGGAACACTTTGGGCTTGGGGAGATAATTCATACGGGAATTTAGGCGATGGAACAACGACAAATAAAAATGTACCCACACAAATAGGAACAGCTACTAATTGGCAAAGTATAACTTCTGGATATTCTCATAATTTAGCTATAAAAACCGACGGCACTCTTTGGTCATGGGGATCAAATAATTATGGACAATTAGGAGACGGCACAACAATAGATAAACATGTACCCACACAAATAGGAACTGCTACGAACTGGCAAAGTATAAGTGCGGGAAGCGTTCATTCAATTGCTATAAAAACAAATAACTCTTTTTGGAGTTGGGGATCTAATGATTTTGGGCAATTAGGTGATGGAACGAACATAGTTAGAAATGTGCCAACACAAATAGGAATAGCTACCAATTGGCATAGTGTTATATCAAATAATGCTCATACATTAGCACTGAAAACAGATAGTACGCTTTGGGCTTGTGGATTAAATAATTTTGGACAATTAGGAGATGGTACAACTGTAAATAAAAATGTACCTACAACAATAGGTACTGCTACCAATTGGCAAAGTGTAAGTGCAGGTTTATGGCATACACTTGCATTGAAAACAGACGGTAGTCTTTGGGCTTGGGGTTACAATGGCAATGGAGCATTGGGCGACGGAACAAGTTTTGATGAATATGTGCCGACAGCTATTGAATGTCCTGTTTCTTTAACAGATACTCCGTTTGTAGACAAAGCTTCTGTGGTGGTGTTTCCTAATCCTGCCAAAGACCAAATCACTTTAACTTTTACCGAAACTCCTAGCCCTTTTCAGGTTAGTATTTCGGATGGTTTGGGTAAAACTGTTTTTTCTCAATCCTACTCAGCCCAAAACAATGTAACCATTGCCACGGCTACTTTTTCAAAAGGTGTTTATTATCTAACAGTGAGCAACCAAGATTACAAACAAATTCAAAAACTTTGTATCGACTAGTTTGGTAGTTGTAAAACAAATGATTAAAAAAAACATTTCTTTTTTACTGCTAATTTTGTTGCACATACTGTTGGGCTTGCTGTTGTTATGGTTTCCTTTTTTGTCCATTGGCTATACCTATTTAACGTTTATTACTTGTTTAATTTACATACTTAAAAACCAAAATAAAAACAATGTGGCACTAATAGCCTGTGCCTATATTGTTGGTAGCGAAGTATTGATACGGATGACAAAAGGTATTTTGTTTTATGAATTTGCAAAATACGAGCTTATATTGTTTTCCGTAATTGGCATGTTGTACCATAGTTTTTCAAAAAAATCAATAAGTTATTGGATTTTTATTTTGCTTTTAATTCCGGGAATACTTTTGGCAACCGAAACCTTAAACAGTACCACCGATATTAGAAAAACAATCGCTTTTAACATTTCAGGTCCCGTAAGTTTAGCAATTGCAACAATTTATACATACAACAGGAAAGTACCCTTTTCTATTTTTAATAAAGCATTGTTGTTTTTAGGACTTCCCATAATTTCCTGTGCGGTTTACGTTACTTTTTACACCGAAAAAATAAGTGATGTGCTTAAAAACACGGGCTCAAATTCGGATTTATCTGGAGGTTTCGGCCCCAATCAAGTGGCAACCATTTTTGGATTGGGTATGTTTATTTTCTTTTCCAAAATTATAGTTGACGGAAAAAATAAGCTAACTATTTTGGTTTATAGTTTAGTATCCGTTTTCATAGCCTACAGGGGTTTAATCACCTTTTCTAGAGGAGGTATGTTGACTGGATTTCTAATGGTTTTGATTTTTATAGCCACCGTTTTTTGGAACAGTCAAGGTCAAAACCGACTTAAAATGGTTTTTTTAACGGGATTGTTTTTTGTGTTGGCCTCTGGAGTTTGGATGTATTCCTCTTTACAAACAGGCGGTTTAATCAATAAGAGATATGCCAACGAAGATGCTTTAGGAAGGAAAAAAAGCGATACATTTACGGGTAGAGAAGAATTGGCAAAAAGCGAAATGACCATGTTTTTAGAAAATCCCATCTTTGGAGTTGGCGTAGCAAAAGGGGCGGAGATAAGAGAGGAACTTTATGGCGAGCACATGGCTTCTCACGATGAAATAACGAGAATGTTGGCCGAGCATGGTGCATTTGGAATTGCCGCATTATTAATTTTGATACTGACACCTTTGTTGTATTCTATTCAAAATCCCAACCAATTGTATTTGCTTTCGTTTTTTATTTTTTGGTTGCTTACTATAAACCATGCCGCCATGCGAACGGCTGCGCCCTCGTTTATTTATGCTTTGGCTTTACTTAAAATCGATTTCAATGAAGAAGATCCTGTACATAGGTAACAAACTTTCTGGTAGAACTACCAATCAAACGACCATTGATACTTTAGGTTCGTTACTTCAAAAAGAAGGGTTTACGGTTTTTTATGCTTCTTCAAAACACAATAAAGTACGCAGACTTTTGGACATGATGGTAACAACTTTTCAACTCCGTAGTACAATTGATTTGATTTTGATTGATGTTTACAGCACTTCAAATTTTTGGTATGCTGTTACAGTTTCTCAAATGGCTCGTTTTTTTAAACTGCCTTATATTCCTATTTTACATGGAGGTAATTTACCACAACGGTTGGAAAAAAGTAGAAAATGGTCAGCTTTGCTTTTTAATCACGCGAAAATAAATTGTGCACCATCCCGCTATTTGCTTCATGAATTTCAAAAAAAAGGGTACCAGAATGTTTGTTTCCTACCCAATGTTTTAGAGCTGGACAAGTATGAGTTTAAAGACCGTGTATCATTTAGTCCTAAACTGTTATGGGTTCGTGCTTTTGCAGCAATTTACAATCCTATTTTAGCGGTTCATGTTTTTAAAAAAATAAAAGCAAACTACCCTGAAGCCATCCTTTGCATGGTTGGACCAGATGTTGACGGAACTTTACAAAAAGTCAAAGACTATGTATTACAAGAACAGCTAACGGTACAATTTACAGGTAAACTATCAAAAAAAGAGTGGACCGAAAAGGCTATAGATTTTGACATTTTTTTAAATACTACCCATTTTGACAACACTCCCGTTAGTGTTATGGAAGCAATGGCGCTAGGTTTGCCCATTATTTCAACAAATGTTGGCGGAATCCCCTATTTAATTGAAAATAACGAAACGGCCTATTTAGTTGACGACAATGATGCAACCGCTATGATTCAGGCCATAGAAAAGATAGTTACTGATCCTGAAAAAACAATTCAAATAGTTCATAACGCTCGCAATAGCGTCGAAAATATGGATTGGAATGGAATAAAATCAAAATGGTTACAATTAATTAACGAGTAGATGTTAAAATTTTACTTAACTTTCGCCTAAATATATTTAGTTGTGCTTTCAAAGAAAAAAATTCATTTTGAAATTTCCGAACGCAAAGTATTGTTGCGCATTTTCGATGTGTTTTCTGTGCTTTCGGCTTTATATTTGGTGGGAATTGTTTTCAAATTCGATTATTTTTACATTGCTCCAGCCAATTATTATTGGACAGTTGTGTTAAGTTTGTATTTAATGATTTTCGGAACCATATTTGAAATGTACAATCTTCAAGTAGCCAGTACAGAAAGTCAAATGATAAAGAGCATTGTTTTAACAGTTGCTATTACAGTTTTGACGTATTTGTTAACTCCAATTTACACACCGCTTTTACCCAAAAAACGAATTCAAATTTTGTTTTTCTTTTTAGCTATTTTGATTGCATTATTCATTTGGCGTTATGTGTATTTAAAGCTTTTTGCTTCTCATCGTTTTCAAAAAAAAGTAGTTTTAATTGTAGATAGCGAAAATGTTAAAGAACAAATTCTAGGGCTTGAAATTGTTGATCCACATTATAAAGTAGTAGCAGTTGTTCAAGTAAATGCAGATTTAGAAAATGTTGCTTTTACTGAATTTAGAAAATCAATAGCAATAGATCAATTGCAACATTTTGTCACTCAAAATCAAATTTCAGAAATTGTTGTTGCTACTCAAAACACGAACAGCATTACGGTTGTTTTATATAACCAATTGATTGAACTACTTGAAAAAGGTTTCAGTATTCGAGAATATTCACATGTTTACGAAAGCATAACACAACGAATTCCAGTTCAGTATTTAGCAAGTGATTTTTACCGTTATTTTCCTTTTAGCAGAAGCAATCAAAACAGACTTTATTTATTAGTAGTAAAAGTGTTAGAAATTGCTATTTCGTTATTGGGTTTATTGCTCGGTTTAGGTTTGCTACCATTGTTATTTATATTCAATTTACTTTGGAATGAAGGACCAATGTTTTATACACAAGAGCGTGTTGGTAAAAATGGAACCGTTTTTAAAATATTAAAACTTCGCACTATGATTGTCAATGCTGAAAGTGATAAAGCAGTTTTTGCAGCTGTAAATGATCATAGAATTACACCTTTTGGAAAATTTTTAAGAAAAACACGAATAGATGAGTTACCACAATTTATTAATGTATTAAAAGGAGAAATGGCGGTTATTGGTCCACGACCAGAACGACCAATTATTGTTGCTGCAATATCAAAAGAAATGCCCTTTTACGAAACCAGACATGTAATAAAACCGGGTTTGACAGGGTGGGCTCAAGTAAATTTTTCTTACGGAGAATCAATTGAAGATAGTTTGATTAAATTGCAATACGATTTATATTACATCAAACACCGAAGTATATTTTTAGATATCAACATTTGCATAAAAACGCTTAGTACGGTTTTATTTTTCAGAGGGCAATAATTTTTTTAAAAATAGGGAAGAAGTTATTATAAGCGGAAGCATCATTAAAAAATCAGGCTTGTTACAAAGAAAGACAGTGTAAATAGCTAAACAAATCCAATTCAAATAGATTAAGTTTAGAACTACTTTTTGCTTTTTTAATGCCAACATGAACAGTAAAACTAATAAAGAAGGATTAAAAAGTAAAACATTATAATTTTGAGCTATTTCATGATGAAATGAATAAAAGCCTACCCAAGACAAAAACAAACCTAAACTACCAAAAAGGAAAAAATAAGCAATAATTATTACTTTTTTTTGAAAAATATTTAAAAGGAGTAGTACCAAACAAAATGCATAAATAGAATTCCACCATACAAAAGAAGTTGAATTTTTTGATTTTGGGTTTAAAATTGTTACCGGTTCTGTTATATGTTGCTTTTTGAATTTTGTTGTTTTTAAACTCTCTAGTAATTCAATTGGTAAAAATAATTTAGTTGCTAATTGATCCGTTTTATATCCAAACATTATGTTTATACCTAAATTTTCAAAAAAATGATTTTTTAAATACGGATACAAAACTGCTCGATAACTACAATTTGATGTTGTATTTTTTTTAACCAAAGCGGATCCATACAAACTGTTTACTTTATCCATAACCATGGTTGTACAGTTTTTGTCGATAAATTTATAAGTATAAAATTTGTCATCAGAAAACAAAGAAGTTACCAATTCATCATAAATTTTTTGTTTTTGTTCGGTTGTAAGGATTAAATTTTGTTCAGATACTTCTCTGTTTTCAAAAATATATTCCGACATAAAATCAGCAAATGAGCTTGCTGAAACAAAATATTGCAAATCCCCTTTTACAAATTTCATGTAAAAATTTTCAGTTCTAAAATCAAAAGTACCGTAATTAAAAACTACGTCTAAGTTGTTTTTAGTATCTTGAACTCTAATTGCAGTATGTCCATAAATAGAATACAATTCGTTTCCACTCCCACATGTTATAATACTTATTTTGGATTGATTAGAAAGTGTAGTATTTTGACCAAAAACACTAGATTTCAATAAAATAATTCCTAAAATAAGGCAATAAAGTAATTTTTTAAACATACATTTTGCTATTTGAATATTCCTAAATCCACTTTAAGTGAAAAAATGTTAGAGTAAAGTGCTGCACCTTGATTTCCAATGTTTGTCAAAGCATAATCAACATGAACACCTTTGTATTGAAATCCTAATCCCATATTGGGTTGAAATCCCACTTTTTTGGTATTATCGATTTGCACTACGTTTTGAAAATTGCCTACTCCTAATCGTAAAAAAACCAAGCTAGCATAGCCACCTTCAAGTCCCAAAGCTGGTTCAATACTAACAGCATCGCTAGACAAAATAGCGTTTGTTCTGGTAAATTGCATGTTTAGGTTTGCTCCAACTAAAAGAGTATAATCGTCGTGAAATTCAATTTTTTTTGACATGCCTAGTTGTGCTTTTGGTGCTGTAATTTCGGTAGTTTGTGGCAATTCCTGATTTTGACCCGGAATAGCATCCTTTATAGTATTGTATTCTTGTTCATCTATATTCCAGATGTTGTAAGTTGTAGTAATATCACGAAGCATAAGTCCAAATTTCCAATCGTTTCTTTCAAATTGAAGTCCAAAGTCAAATCCAAAACCCCAGGAACTGGCAAAATTACCGATAATTCGCCGAATAACTTTTGCATTTACCCCGTATTGAAATCCTTGTAAAGGTAATTTTCGAGCATATGAGAAAGTAAATCCATAATCAGCAGCTGAAAAAAGGCTAATACGATTGTAATCTACGTTGCCTTGGCTGTCTATAAGTTGTGTAGTATTTAATATATTGTCAACACCAAACCGAATTGCAGACATTCCCCAAGCACTTCTATTGTCAATTGGAGCAGCGTATGCAATGTAATCGTATTGAGCAATATTAGCAAAATAGCTGGCGTGCATAAATCCAATTTGTTTGTCTTCTAATTGAATTAATCCAGCAGGATTCCAATAACCTGAATTTACATCGGATGAATGAGCTGTAACTGCATTTGCCATTCCAAGAGCTGCAGCATCGACACCAATATTCATAAATTCATTTGAATATTTCCGAACAGTTTGTCCATTGGAAAATAATGAGTGAAATATAACTGCTATCAAAAGGATTTTTCTCAAAACAAGTATAGGTATTTTCTTTTTTTTAATGAAAATTTTGTCAAAAATATAGATTTTTATTGAGGAACATTTAAATTAATTGCTTTTTAAACGGCATCATAGAAATCTCTTTTAAAAAACGTACTTGTCTTTAACTTATTGTACTAAATTTGCACTCTTTTATAAATAAAATCCAAAATGATGATTAGCAAGGCTCATATTCCTAATAGTATCACGTTACTTAATTTATTTTGCGGCTGTATTGCTTTAGTTTTTGTTGCAGAAAAGCAATTTGAAATGGGCTTTTTATTTGTAGCTTTTGGAATTTTTTTTGATTTTTTTGATGGTTTTTTTGCTAGAAAGTTCAATGTTTCAGGCCCTTTAGGTGTTCAGTTAGATTCTTTGGCAGATATGGTTACTAGCGGAGTTGTACCAGGATTCGTTATGTATCAAATGTTGCAACAAAATGCTATTTTTCATTGTCAATATGTACCTTATTTGGGATTTATCATTACTTTAGGTGCTTGTTATCGTTTGGCAAATTTCAATATTGACACACGCCAATCTGATTCTTTTATTGGATTACCAACTCCTGCCAATACATTGTTTATTCTTAGTTTGCCTTTACTTCATTTAGGAGTAGAGCTTCCTGAATGGTTTGTTTTTGCTACTAATTTTTGGGTATTACTAGGATTTACTTTTTTAAGCGCAATTGTCATGAATGCAGAAATCCCATTGTTTTCTTTAAAAATTAAAAATTTTAGTTTTCAAAAATATGCATTACAACTAGTTTTTCTTGTAATAGCCGTTTTACTACTTTTGTTTTTGAAATTTTTAGGTCTCGCTTTAGTAATTTTACTTTATGTTGTACTTTCAATTGTTTCAAATCTTTCCAAAAAATAGATTACTTTTCTCTTTTAGATACAAGGAAATAGACATATTAAAATAAAATATTTCTATATCTTCAATTTTTATTGTTGTGTCAAAAATAGCAATTGGTATAACAAGGACTTGTTTCCTATTATTTTCAAATTTTGTGAATGTTAATACAATAATGTTTGTAACAAATTAAAAGTTGCATCGTCTTGAAGTTATATTTGTCAATCAAATGCAGCATGAACCAAACTGAATTTATACAACTTATTAATCCCTTTCAAAGCAAAGTCTTTAGACTAGCAAAGCGATTATTAACAAGTATGGAAGAAGCAGAAGATGCTACTCAAGAAGTTTTGGTGAAACTTTGGCTTAAAAATAAAGAGTTAACCTCTTATAAAAGTGTTGAAGCAATGGCTATGACAATGACTAAAAATTATTGTTTGGATCAATTGAAATCAAAAAGAGCAGGAAATTTGTCATTGGTTCACAGTAACTATACAGATAGAACAGCAGGTTTGCAACAACAACTTGAAGACAAAGACAGTTTAAGCTGGGTTGAAAAAATAATCAAAACATTACCAGCACAGCAACAAATTTTGATTCAATTACGAGATGTTGAGCAATATGAATTTGAAGAAATAGCAAAAATGGTTAACATGAATGAAACAGCCATAAGAGTAGCATTGTCAAGAGCAAGAAAAACAATTAGAGAAACAAGTTTAAAAACCCATACTCATGGAATTAAATAGAATCGAAAGTCTTTTAGAAAAATATTTTGAAGTCCAAACCACGCTTTTAGAAGAACAAGAATTGAAAAGATATTTTAGTTCAACAAATGTTGCGCAGCATTTGAAAGAATACCAACCTCTTTTTAATCATTTTGAAGCTTCCAAAAGAACCGAATTTACAAGCCAAATTAAATTACCAACTCTTTTTTCAAAGAAAATTAAATGGTCAATTGCAGCCTCAATTGTGTTCCTTTTAGGTAGTAGTACAGTACTTTATGTTCAAACTCAAAACCAAAAAGATTTAGGCACATACAGTAACCCTGAAATGGCTTTTAAAGAAACACAAAAAGCATTAGAAATGTTGTCAAATCATGTAAATGTTGGTGTTCAAAGCGTTGCCTATCTTTCGGAATTTGAAAAATCCAAAAATTTAGTATTTAAAAATTAATCCCAAAAAACAGAAATCATGAAAAAAATAGGCATCCTTTTAGTAGTATTTTTAGCCTCTAATAACTTTTTTGCACAATCAATTTTCGATAAATTTGATGGGCAAGATCAAGTAACGTCTATCATTGTAAATAAAAAAATGTTTGATCTTATGAGTAAAGTTAAAATTGAAGCTAAAGACAAAGAAGCTCAACAATATTTCAGTTTAATTAAAAAACTAGATAACTTAAAAGTATTTGTAAGTTCAAATACAAAAATAGCTTCTGATATGAAAGCTACCACTGATAAATACTTAAAATCCACAACTCTTGAAGAATTAATGCGTGTAAACGATAGCGGTAGAAATGTAAAAATCTATGTAAAATCGGGTGCTTCTGACACAATAAAAGAACTTTTTATGTTTATTGAAGGAAACGGAAAAGATAATGAAACCGTAATTATGTCATTAACCGGAAATTTTGAACTAAACGAAATTTCTTCATTAACCAATAAAATGAATTTACCCGGCGGAGATATTCTAAAAAAAGCATCAAAATCTAAAAAATAGATATCATGAAAGCAAAACTTATTGTACTAGCTGTTTTATTTGCAATTGTAAGTTGTAATTCAAAACCAAGTTTGGAAAAATACATTGTTGATAATTCGGAAAACAAAAATTTTATTCAACTGGATGTAACTCCAAATTTTTTAAACATTGACAAATCAAAGCTTACAGTTGAACAAGTTAAAGCATTCAACTCATTTGAAAAAGTAAATATTTTAGCATTTAAAATCAACACTCAAAATCAAAAGGAGTTTGAACATGAAAAAGAAAAAGTGGCTACAATTTTAAAAGACGAAAAATACCAACAACTAATGAAAATTGGCTCTGGAAAAGATGCCATGTGTGTTAGCTTTGTTGGTGATGATGCCCATATTTCTGAATTTGTAGTTTTTGGAACTAAAATTGACGCAGGTTTTGCTGTAATTAGAATTTTAGGAAAAGACATGAATCCTGCAGCTGTAATGAATTTTATGGATGCCATAAAGAACTCCAATACAAGCATGGAACAATTTCAACCTTTTTTAAATCAGTTCAAAAAATAAATAATTACCTTGTAAAAACTAAATGTGAAGTAGTTGATAAATTGTAGTCAAAACAATAGCCTTCCGCATTGAATTTTTTTAAATCGTCGATGGTTTGAACATTATTGTCAATTATAAATCGAACCATTAATCCACGGGCTTTTTTAGCAAAAAAACTAATCGTTTTCGGTTTTCCATCTTTATAATCTTTGAATTCTGGAGTAATAATTGGAACGATTATTTTTTTTAAATCTAACACCGAGAAATATTCTTGACTTGCTAGATTTACAAGAAAATCTTCCTTTTTTAATTCTTTGTTTAAAGATGAGGTGAGCTTTGATTTCCAAAAGCTATAAAGATTTTTGTGTTGACCAATGCTTATATTTGTTCCCATTTCTAGCCGATAGGGTTGAATTAAATCAAATGGTTGTAGGTAGCCATATAGCCCTGAAAGAATTCTAAGCCTATCTTGAATTTGGTCAAATTTATCAGCAGTAATTGAATAAGCATCCAAACCCGTATAAACATCGCCATCAAAAGCATAAAGGGCAGGACGAGCATTTTCTTGCGTAAATGGCAACTGCCATTCTTGATTTCGTTGCCAATTCAGTTGGGCTAAATTATTAGAAATCGACATTAATTCCATTAATTCAATGGGCTTTTTCTTTTTTAAAACCGAATGAATTTTTTTACTTTCTTTCAAAAAAGCACTTTCTGAATACTTTTGAGTCGGAAGTTCTTTCTCAAAATTTAAAGATTTTGCAGGCGAAATTACAATTTTCATTTTTACTTAATTGCTTATTATTTCAATTTCAACACGTCGGTTTGCAGCACGTTCTTTTTCATCTTTTTCCGGCAGTGGAAAAATGGGCATTGTACTTCCAAAACCTTTATAGGACAACCGTTCTTTTTCAATATTGTTATTAATTAAAAACCTGTAAACCGCTTTAGCTCTTTGGGTCGAAAGGTCCAATCTGTCTGTGGGCATGCAACATAAATGGCCTTGAATTTCTATTTTTAAATCAGGATTTTTAGTTAAAACCATCAGTAATTCGTACAATTTAACTCTTGATTCGAGTTCAACAGCAAAAGTATTAATAACAAAGTTTAAATGCTCAATTTTTAATTTCTCACCCACGCGAGCTGCAGCAATTTTTTTCATAAAAACTGTGTCTAATTGAAATTTAGATACGCTCCCGTCGGGACTTTCTATGGCAATTCCAGGCGGATAGTTAACAACAGTATGTGAAATTTTTACAGGAATTTCGGTGGGTTTTTTAATTCCAAGAATGACGTCTTCTTGGGTTAAATCTTTAGAAGTAATGTAGTAAAGCGTTACATTTCTGTTCTCTGATTTTATTTTTGAAACCTGATGCAGTTTACCAAAGTTTCGAGTTTTATAATCAGAACGCATTGCTATTTTAGAAAAAATGTGCTGATGCACAAAATCAATTCTTTTTTTTGCGAGAGAATCATTAAATACAACAGATCCGTCTTCGTCGCAATAACCGTAAACCCCAACTATTTTTGAGTTTTTGTTTTCTTGTAACCAATTATCTAATCTTTTTATTTCAACAGGTTTTAATTCGAACTTATTGCTTTCAAAATAAACCGAAAACTGTTCTTGCGCCTTTGTCAATTGAATCGACATGCAAACCAAAGCAAGACTTATAATATATTTTGTATTCATGGAACGAAGTTAAGGAAAATATGTTTTAATTTCTTTTAAACCAATAAAATATTCTGCTGTTTTGAAAATGTGATTTATTTTAATAAATTTATAAATATCAACATCATTTTATCCACACAACTTCAATACAATATCAAGCTGAGCTTTCAGTATTTTGTTTTCTTCTTCAAGCTCGGCAATGCGTAGTTCTTGAGTTGTTTTCAGTTTTTCTTTTGTAACATTTCTAAATTCGGTGGGCAGGATGTAATTAAATTATTTGTGTTTTGATGTTATTTATTGGTTTCTCAAAAATAAATTTAGTAATTACTACTCCCACTATAAAGTACCCTTTTTTTTAATCAAATTAAAACTTCTTCTATCATAAACAGAAAGTAATAAACATAAAAAAACCTGCTTTCATCAAGCAGGTTTGGTCTTTAGTATAGATTGAAACATCTATTTTCTATGTTCTATACACTATTTATTTTACAAGCTAAAGTTTATTTTGTAAACAACATTTCTCTGTATTTGGTCAATGTCCAAGTTTCGTTGTCAACTAACAATTCCAATTTGTCGCAATGTTCACGAATGTCTTCAAAATAAGGTTTCACTTGGTCGCAATAAGCTTCTGCCATTTTTTGTGCATCGGTTAATGCGTTTGCTTTTTTGCGAGCATCAATCATTTTTTCAACCTTAGTGTTGATTCCTTCAATGTGTTCAGAAATTTCTTTAATCAACACAATTTGCTCTTTTCCGATTTTTGTAAAATCATTGCCAAATATTTCTTTCAAACCTTTTACGTTTTCAATCAAAGTGTTTTGATATTTAATAGCTGTTGGGATGACGTGATTTCTAGCAATATCGCCAAGAACTCTTCCTTCTATTTGAATTTTCTTAGTGTATTCTTCCAATTCAATTTCATAACGCGCCTCAACCTCAATGTGGTTCATTACATTCAATTCTTTGAATAAGTCTAAAGCTTTTTCAGAAACTTTTGCTTTCAAAGCAGACGGCGTAGTCTTGTGATTGCTCAACCCTCTCTTTTTAGCTTCTTTTTCCCAAGCATCGCTATACCCGTCGCCTTCAAAAAGGATGTTTTTGGTTTGTTTGATGTATTCTCTCAAGACATTAAAAATAGCTTCGTCTTTCTTTAATCCTTTTGAAGCAATTAATTCGTCCACTTCTTTCTTGAAATCAATCAATTGTTTTGCAACGATTGAGTTTAAAGTAGTCATTGCGTTAGCACAATTGGCAGTAGAACCGACTGCTCTGAACTCAAATTTGTTTCCGGTGAAAGCAAAAGGCGAAGTTCTGTTTCTATCCGTATTGTCTAAAAGTACGTCTGGAATTTTACCCACAACATTTAGCTTCAAATCGGTTTTTTCTTCAGGCGATAATTTTCCTTTAGTTACTCCTTCTAATTCTGCCAGCACTTTTGTCAATTGTTGACCAATGAATACGGAAATAATAGCTGGTGGCGCTTCGTTAGCTCCCAAACGATGATCGTTGCTGGCAGTAGCTATAGAAGCTCTTAATAACTCTTCATAATCGTTAACCGCTTTAATGGTGTTGATGAAAAATGACAAGAATTGTAAATTGCTCATTGGCGTTTTTCCTGGGCTTAATAAATTTACGCCAGTATCAGTCGCCATAGACCAGTTGTTGTGTTTTCCAGAACCGTTAACTCCTTTGAAAGGTTTTTCGTGAAAAAGCACTCTAAAGTCATGTCTTTCTGCTACTTTTTGCATCACGTCCATTAGCAACGAGTTATGGTCAACTGCTAAATTTGTTTCTTCAAAAATTGGAGCTAACTCAAATTGATTTGGAGCAACCTCATTATGACGCGTTTTTACAGGAATGCCTAAATACATACATTCTTGTTCTAAATCTCTCATATATGACAAAACTCTGCTTGGAATTGAACCAAAATAATGATCGTCTAGTTGTTGTCCTTTAGCAGAGGTATGACCCAAAAGTGTTCTTCCAGTCATGATAATGTCTGGTCGAGATTCAGCCAAAGATTTGTCAATCAAGAAATATTCTTGTTCCCAACCTAAAGTTGCGGTAACTTTCTTTACATTTTTGTCAAAATATTTACAAATATCAGTTGCAGCTTCGTCAACAGCATTTAAGGCTCTTAATAAAGGTGTTTTGTAATCTAAAGCTTCGCCTGTATATGAAATAAAAACGGTAGGAATACATAAAGTTGAACCAAAAATAAAAGCTGGCGATGTTGGATCCCAAGCAGTATAACCTCTTGCTTCAAAGGTATTTCTGATACCTCCATTAGGAAAAGAAGATGCGTCTGGCTCTTGTTGAACTAACTGTCCACCACCAAATTTCTCAACAGGATCTGAACCATCATAAGAAGTTTCAAAAAAAGCATCGTGTTTTTCGGCAGTAGTACCAGTTAATGGTTGAAACCAGTGCGTATAATGCGTAACTCCTTTAGAAAGTGCCCATTCTTTCATTCCCATAGCAATATAATCGGCAAGTTTTCTGTCGATTTTTGTACCGTGTTGAATAGCATCTTTTACACCTTTAAAAGCATCTGGAGTTAAAAACTGCTTCATTGCTTTTTCATTAAACACATTTGATCCAAAAATGGTTGATTTTCGGTCAGCTTCTTCAAATTTTACAGGTTTTCTACCTGCAGTTTCTTTTAATGCTTGAAATCGTAATGTTGACATAAGTTGTATTTTATTGATTAAACCCTTTTAAAAACATTGCAAAAATAATAAAAAAATGGCATACTATTATTGTAACCTTATTTTTTTAGGGGGTAAATTGAAAAAAAAGTTATTTTTAAGGTTTAAATTCAATTTTATTTAAACAAAACAATAAAGTATATTTGTATTCAAATAAATATACACTATGGTTTGGATTTTATTTATAGGTATAATACTTGTAATTCTTGGTTTAGATTTAGGTGTTTTTAATAAAACACCACATATTATAACTACTAAGGAAGCAACACTGTGGACACTGATATGGGTATCAGTTTCGCTTTTATTTTCGGTAGTAATTTATGGACTTTATAATGCAGGTGTGCTTGAAAATCCAAATCATCTACAACCTTTAGCTGCTTCTATGAAGTATGTAACAGGCTATTTGATTGAGCTTTCTTTGAGTGCCGACAATATTTTTGTGATGGCTATAATCTTTACAGCATTTAAAATACCTCAAAAATACCAACACCGCATTTTGTTTTGGGGCATTTTAGGCGCTTTAATTTTTAGAGGGCTAATGATTTATTTTGGTGTGGTTTTGATTCACAAATTCAGTTGGACATCCTATGTGTTTGGTGCTTTTTTGCTTTTTACAGCTATAAAAATGCTTTTTAAAAAGGAAGAAGATGTTTTTGATCCAAAACATTCCTTTGTTTTTAAAATTATTGGAAAAATAATTCCTATTTCATCAGAACATCAAAAAGGTAATTTTTTTATGAGGTTAGAAAACAAAACTAAAGCAACTCCTTTATTTGTAGCGCTTTTGATCATAGAAGTCATGGATGTTTTGTTTGCTTTAGATAGTGTCCCTGCAATTTTAGCAATTTCTTCCGACCCTTTTATTGTTTTTACGTCTAATATTTTTGCAATTTTAGGACTTCGATCCATGTACTTCTTTTTGGCAAATATGCTCGAAAAATTTAGTTTTTTGGAATATAGTTTAATTGCTATTTTAAGTTTTGTGGGAATGAAAATGATATTAAAAAACTACCTCAATATACCTGAATGGATTTCGTTAGCATTTATTGCGGTTAGTTTACTAATTGGAGTTTTAGTTTCTATAACAATTTCGGATAATAATAATAAAAAAGAAGCTTAAAAAAATCCATCTACAGAAAAAACTAATAGATGGATTTTTTAAAAATTTATTTCAATTGAATTATTTTGGATTCGTCAATGTTATATTTTTTAATGAGCTCATTATAACTAGTTGGAGTAGTGCTATTCATTTTGTTAACAAATACTCCTGGAACAACTACAATTCTAAAAACTTGTCCTAATCGATATGCATCAGTTACTGTCTGTAAGTTATTTCCATCTAAATAAATTTGGAAATCGTTTTTAGAAAAATTAAAATTATAACTAAAATCCAATGTTCCATCTGGAAAAAAATAAGTTTCAGGTAAAGGTTTCCAAATATCGGCACCTAGAGTTGTTGTTCCCGCCAAACGATATATCAAAACGTGGTCAGAAGCATAAATTGGAGTGCTAAAATTGTACAAAACAGAAAAGCCTGACGCAACAAAATTTACATTTGAAATTTCATATACTTGACTCAACAATCCGTCTTGTCCATTGGTACCTTGTGGACCTTGAGGACCTGTACAGCTTACGAATCCTACAAATAAAAGAAACGTAATAAAGGGGATAACAATTTTTTTCATATTAATATTTTTATGGTTTTTAATTCCTGAAAATAAAGTTTGACCAAATTTAGTTTTTTTTAAATTTACGAACTAAAATTTATCTTTTATTTGTGATATTTCCATTTTATTTAAACAAATCTTCCATACCAGGAATCATAGGTAAGTCCATTTTAGCAACAGCATCAAGTTCGGCCTGATTAATTGATTTTGCTTTTTCAAGTGCTTTATTGGTAACTAAAATTAAATAATCTTCTAGTTGCTCTTTGTCTTCCAAAAGCGTATTGTCAATCGAGAAACTTTTAATATTTTGATTGGCAGTAACCGTTATTTTTAACAAACCGTCGCTACTTTGCTCATCAACTAAAACAGTGTCGAGTCTTTTTTTAGTAGCTTCCATTCTTTGTTGGGTTTCTTTCATTTTTCCCATCATTCCCATTAAGTCCATAATGTATAGTTTTAAATTATTTGAATGCAAATTTAGGGTTTTGAACTTTAACTTTCAAAAGTTAATAAAAACTAAAAACTCTTAAAACAAAACCAGTTTCTTTTAAATTTACATTTTTAATAGTATCAAAAGAATTCAAAAACATGCCAAATACAAACGCTCCGATTGCCAAAATAATCCCTAAAAAACTTCGCAAACACAACCAAATTCGAATAGATAATTACTATTGGTTGAATAACAGAGAAAACCCAGAAGTACTAAACTACTTAAACCAAGAAAACGCCTATTACCAAGAACAAACGGCTCATACAAAAGAATTTCAAAACAATTTGTATGAAGAGATGAAGTCAAGAATTAAAGAAGATGATACTTCTGTTCCTTATTTTTATAATGGCTATTACTATTTTACTAGAATGGAAAAAGGAAAAAACTACCCACTTTATACTAGAAGGAAAGAATTTATAGACGCTCCAGAGGAACTGCTTTTTGATTGTAATGAAATGGCAAATGGACAAGCTTTTTTCCAATTGGGAAGTATAAGTGTTAGTCCTAACAATAAATTGGCTTTGTTTAGTTTTGATATAATTGGTAGAAGAATTTATACACTTAAGATTAAAAATTTAGAAACACATTTGGTATCAGAAGATGTTATTGAAAATACAACTGGAAATGCAGTTTGGGCAAATGATAATGAAACATTATTTTTTTCAAGTCAAGATTTAGGTACGCTTCGATCAGATAAAATTTTTAAATATAAAATTGGTTCAAACTTAAATCCAGAATTAGTTTATTTTGAAAAAGACGAAACTTTTAGTGTTGAGATTGCAAAATCAAAATCAAGAAAATATCTAGCTATTGAAGCTGCAAGTACTTTATCTTCAGAATACCAAATCCTAGAAGCTGACAATCCAGATGGTAATTTTCGAGTTTTCCAAAAAAGAAAAAGAGGTGTTGAATATGCAATTTCACATTATAACGATTATTTTTATATTAAATCAAATTGTGATGGAGCTGATAATTTCAAATTGTTAAAAACGCCTGAAAATAAAACAAATAAAAAGTTTTGGAAAGAAGTAATACCCCATAGAAATGATGTATTGTTAGAAGACGTTGAAATCTTTAAAGACTTCTTAGTGCTTGAAGAACGAAGCAATGGTTTAAACAAAATAAGAATTCGATCATGGGATTCGGAAATTGATTATTATTTACCGTTTGAAAGCGAAACATATACGGCTTTTACCGGTACAAATGTTGATTTTGACACAACTATTTTAAGATATTCCTACCAATCGTTAGCGACTCCTTCTTCAATTATTGATTTTAACATGAAAACACATGAAAAAGAAATCAAAAAAGAACAAGAAGTAGTAGGAGGTACATTTATAAAAAGTAATTATATTGAAGAGCGTATTTGGGCTGTTGCAATCGATGGAACTAAAATACCTATCTCACTTGTTTACCATAAAAAAATTCAGAAAAAAGGTACTAATCCATTACTTTTATATGCTTATGGTTCTTATGGATATTCAATGGATGCTAGTTTTTCATCAACAAGATTGAGCTTATTAGATAGAGGCTTTATTTTTGCAATTGCGCATGTAAGAGGGGGAGAGGATTTAGGAAGGAATTGGTACGAAGGGGGTAAATTATTAACAAAGAAAAACACATTTACTGATTTTGTTGCTTGTTCCCAATTTTTGATAGATGAAAAATATACTTCAAATAAGCATTTATATGCTGAAGGTGGATCAGCTGGTGGATTATTAATGGGAGTTATAGCTAATACAAATCCAGAATTATATAACGGTATTATTGCTCAAGTCCCTTTTGTAGATGTGGTAACAACAATGTTAGACGACAGCATACCTTTAACAACTGGAGAATATGATGAATGGGGAAATCCTAATAAAAAAGAATATTTTGAATACATGTTGTCTTATTCACCTTATGATAACGTGACGGCTCAAAACTATCCCAATATGTATATCTCAACAGGTTTACATGATTCTCAAGTTCAATATTGGGAACCTGCAAAATGGGTAGCTAAATTGAGAGCTACTAAAACAGATACGAAAAAGCTTTATTTCGATATAAATATGGATGCAGGTCACGGTGGCGCTTCAGGAAGATACGAAGATTTAAAGGAACTGGCTAAAGAGTTTATTTTTTTATTTGAATTAGAAGGAATAAAAAAATAGATTAAATTTTTTTTTTATTAAATTTGCAACGGCTAAGAATTGCATCATTTCAATTTTAACCATTTGCCTTGACTTTACTTTTATGAAAGAACAAATAAATGCTTACAATAATGTATTGGAATTAATAGGTAACACTCCACTTATTAAACTAAATAAAGTTACCCAAAATTTAAAAGGTAATTTCTATGCAAAAGTAGAAGCTTTTAATCCTGGACATTCTACAAAAGATAGAATTGCTTTATTTATTATTGAAGAAGCTGAAAAGAGAGGGATATTAAAACCTGGAGATACAATTATTGAAACTACATCTGGTAATACTGGTTTTAGTTTAGCGATGGTTAGTATAATTAAAGGATACAGTTGTGTTTTGGCTGTAACTTCTAAATCATCTAAGGATAAAATAGATATGTTGCGTAGTTTAGGAGCAAAGGTTTATGTTTGTCCTGCTCATGTTGCTGCTGACGATGAGCGTTCCTATTATAACGTTGCAAAGCGATTACATAACGAAACCAAAGGCTCAGTTTATATAAACCAATATTTTAACCAATTAAATATTGATGCCCATTATAAAACGACAGGACCTGAAATTTGGGAGCAAACTAATGGAAAAATTACTCATTTAATTGCTTGCAGTGGAACAGGCGGTACTATTTCTGGAACTGCTAAATATTTAAAAGAAAAAAATCCTGCGATAAGAGTTTTAGGAGTAGATGCTTTTGGATCTGTTTTAAAAAAATACCACGAAACCAAAGAATTTGATCTTAAAGAAATTTATCCCTACAGAATTGAAGGTTTAGGAAAAAATTTGATTCCAACTGCTACTGATTTTGATGTTATAGATAAATTTATGAAAGTATCAGACGAAGAAAGTGCTCACACAACGAGAGAAATAGCTAAAAAAGAAGGTTTATTTGTTGGTTATACTTCAGGAGCAGTTCTTCAAGCTATTAAACAATACGCACAGGAAGGAGAATTTAACGAAAATAGTAATGTTATTGCTATATTTCCGGATCACGGATCACGTTATATGAGTAAAGTTTTTAGCGATGATTGGATGAACGAACAAGGTTTTTTTGACAGCTTAAATGAAGAAGAAGCACAAAAAATAGAGTTTATTAAATAAACAATTTTAATAAAAAATGTTTAATAAAAACAATGTTTTTTATATTCTTTTGAATAATGTTTTTGAATTTTTATTTCTTTCTTCATTTTTCATTTTTTGAATTTCAATGTCATTTTCAAGAATTTTGTTGTAAAACTTACTTGATAAAGATGTATAGCTTAAAGTTAAAGCCACTTCATCCTCAAAATGTAAACAATTGTTATAATTGTCCTTAATTATTTCCTTTGAATATTTTTGATTTTCATTCAAATATTTTGCTTTAATAGTTTCCAATACCTCATTGTTGTTCATGTTTTTTATATGAGAAAATGTATAACTATACAAAAAAAGTTCATTTTCATAAAAAAAAAGTTGACATTTTACTTTATGAGAGCCAATCAATAATCTGTAATATAAAATTTCAAGATTTATATCTTCATCTTCACTTTTAAAATTTGGCGTTCCAATTATTTTTTTTGCTTGTCGAATGGAACTTCCAAAAGGTAAATCATCTGAAAAAGCTATCTTCAAATCAGTAGTAATGAAGTTTGAATTAGTACATTCTTGATGTAATTTAAGATAAGTATCTATTGTGTGCTTTTTATGCCTGGGAGATTGATAATAAAAAGATTTGTAATAGAATGATTGATAATAAAGCATTCTTGCATACTCATTATTAAAATTAAAAAGTTTTTTAAATTTTTTATAATATTTATGTAAATGACGTTTCATTCAGTTTTTTTTCTTAAAATTTCAATAGATTTTTCAAAAAGTAATTCTTCAATAAATATTGAATATTAATTAATTTTATAATTTTTCAAATCTATTAAAAATATAACAAATATAATTCTTTTATTATTGTTTTTTGTCAACAACATTGCTTAAGACTTAACATGTTAAAAATGAGTTTTATAATTAGTGTTAAATTTTAATATTTATAAATTATCAACAAATTATTTTAAAAGTTTAAAATAAACGATAGATAGATTACAAAAACTGAGGTTTTGAATTTTTAAAGTCTAATGGTTTTATTTAAGTAACTTCAGTCATTTATATTTTGTTTAAAAAAATGTTTACAATAAATCACAATATATTCACGTTAGTAAAATAACTATAGTACTTTTGAAATTGATTACTAAAAATGATATTATGCGAAATTATAATAAGTTAATTTGGGTTTCTTTTTTGTTATTAACGAGTATAATAAGTGCTCAAAAAACTGCTATTTATTCAAATAATCTTGTCGATTATAATCAAGCTTTGGTACTTTTTAAAAACAAACAATTTCAATCTGCTCAGCTTTTATTTGAAAAAATTAAAAATACAACTACTGATAACGATTTACTTTCAGATTGTGCATATTATGTTTCAAATTGTGCTTTACAATTAGATCAGGCAAATGCTGTATTTTTAATTGAGAATTTCATAAAAGATTTCCCTACATCTCCAAAACTTAATCAAGCCTATATTGATATTGCTTTGATTAAATTTAATCAAGGAAACTATGATCAAGCTTTGGTTTGGTTAGATAAAGCAGATGAACTAAATTGGTCAAAAGAGGAATTAGAAAAATATAATTTTCATAAAGGATATTGTTTTTTTGCAACCAAAAATTTTAAGAATGCAACCGTTTTTTTTAGCAAAGTAATTAATTCGTCTGTATATGGTAATCAAGCAAAATACTATTTAGGTTTTATGGCATACGAAGTTGACGATTTTAAAGAAGCTAATAATCAGTTTAATCAAGTTGTTAACGATGATAAATACAAAGAAAAATTATCCTATTTTCAGGCTGATATGAGTTTTAAATCAGGTGAATTCCGTAAAGCAATAGAATTAGGTACAGTTGCGATGCCAAAATCAAGCTTAATTGAAAAATCAGAATTAAACAAAATTATAGGAGAAAGTTATTTTAATTTAAATCAATTTGAAAAAGCACTTCCATTTTTAAAAGAATATAAAGGAAAAAATGGAAAATGGACAAATACTGATTTTTATCAATTGGGTTACACTTTTTACAAACAAAACGATTTTGAAAACGCTATTTCACAATTCAATTCAATTATAAATGGTAAAGATGAAGTAGCTCAAAATGGTTATTATCATTTAGCGGAGTGCTATTTAAAAACGGATAAAAAACAACAAGCTTTAAATGCTTTTAAAAATGCTTCAGAGATGAATTTTGATGTTAAAATTCAAGAAGATGCTTTTTTAAATTATGCTAAATTAAGTTATGAAATTGGAAATCCTTACCAATCAATTCCTGATGTTTTGAATAATTTTATAGAAAAATACCCTAAAAATTCAAATAATGATGAACTAGAAACTTTATTAATTAATTCATATATAACCTCTAAAAATTATAAGGGTGCCTTAGTTTTACTAGAAAAGAACAACTTACCCGAAAACAAACCTGCGTTTCAAAAAGTGACATTTTATAGAGGTTTGCAACTATTTACAGATGGAAACTATCAAGAAGCTTTAACAATGTTTAAGAAATCAATTTCTGAACCTAGAAGCAGTTTATTTGTTACAAGAGCAACTTTTTGGAAAGGTGAAACTGAATACGTATTGGATAATTTTAGCGAAGCATTGCTAAGTTTTAAGCAGTTTCAAAACAGCACTGAATCAAAGAAAACATTGGAATATAAAAATAGCAATTACAATATAGGTTATTGTTATTTTAAACAAAAAGAGTATGAATTAGCCATACCTTATTTTCAAACCGAAATAGAAACAGTAAAAGACGATAAAATACGTTTATCTGACAGTTATTTAAGATTAGGAGATTGTCGTTTTGTAACTTTAAAGTACTGGCCTGCTATGGAGGCCTACAACAAAGCAATTGAATTAAAAAGTATTGATGCAGATTACGCAGCATTTCAAAAAGCAATTAGCTATGGATTTGTAAACAGAAATGACAAAAAAATTGAAGATTTTAATAAATTTTTAAAGGATTTTCCAAAGTCAAAATATAAAGATGATGTTTTGTTTGAATTAGCAAACACGTTAGTAACTGAAAAAAAATCAGAATTAGCATTAAAAACTTATGATCAATTATTATTGGAAACTCCAAATGGAACTTATAATGCAAAAGCAATATTGAAACAAGGTTTGATTTATTACAATTCAGACAATGATGATTTAGCTATTTTAAAATTTAAAAAAGTTGCTGCTGATTATCCCAATACACCTGAAGCTATAGAAGCAGTTGCATCAGCTCGATTGATATATGTAGATAACGGAAAAGTTGACGAATATGGAACATGGGTTAAAACGCTAAATTTCATTGAAGTTTCAGACAGTGAATTGGATAACGATACTTTTAAATCTGCTGAAAAATTTTATCTTCAAAGTAATACTAAAGCATCTATTTCAGGTTTTACTAATTATTTGGCCAAATTTCCAAATGGAATTCACGCATTGAAAGTTAGTTTTTATTTGGCACAATTATACTTTTCCGAAGAGTTAGAGAACAATGCAATTCCACTTTATGAAATGGTTTTGTCAAAACCAAGAAGCGAATATACAGAACAATCCTTAGTTAGATTAGCTCAAATACATTTAAAAGTTGGCGCGTTTAAAAATGCCATTCCTGTTTTAAAAAGATTAGAAACCGAAGCGGATTTTCCTCAAAATGTATTATATGCACAAGCAAATTTAATGAAAGCAAGTTTTGAAGAAAAAGACTATACAAATGCTGTTATTTATGCGGAAAAAGTTTTATCAAATCCTAAATCAGAAACAAATGTAAAATCAGATGCACAAATTATGATTGCAAGAGCAGCTATTTCAAATAATGACGAACCTAAAGCAAGAGTAGCTTATGCTAAATTACTTTTAATTGCAAAAGGAGAACTTGAAGCAGAAGCACTTTATTATGATGCGTATTTCAAAAATAAAGATGGAAAGTTTGAAGCATCTAATAAAGTAATACAAATTATTTCTAAAGATTTTTCTGGTTATAAATATTACGGAGCTAAAAGTTTACTTGTTATGGCCAAAAACTTTTTTAGTTTAAAAGACAGTTTTCAAGCAACCTATATATTAAATGCAATTATAGAAAATTTTAAAGAATTTAGTAATGTTGTTGAAGAAGCACAAAGTGAATTAGCAACTATAAAAGAACAAGAAGCTAAAAAAAATGCATCAATTATTAAGTAAGGTTTTGAATTATATTTAGCTGAAAGTAAAATAAACAATTATGAAAATTAGAATTCAATATATAGCTATTATTGCGGTATTTTTTGTAAAAACGCACAATACTACAGCACAAAAAAAAGACGAAAACATTGGAACTGAAGTTGTAAATGTTGTAAAAACATATACTCCATCCGTTTCAGATGCTTTTAAGGTTAAAGAGACACCTATTTTGGACGATGAAGAAACTACTAAGAAAGAGGCAATTCAATACACCATTTTTTCATTTCCAGTGGCTTCAACTTTTTCACCTAATAAAGGAAAAGCATCTGAAATTGAAAAAGAACCCAAGCAAAAACTTTTTCAAAATTTTGCAACTTTAGGTTTTGGAAATTTTGCAACTATAGATGCAGCACTTTTTGCTAATACAAAATTAAGTACAAGCGAATCTATTGGAGGGATGTTTAGACATTTATCTTCTCTAAATAATGTTAAAGGAACCAATTTAGCCTCTAATTTTAGTACTACATCAATTGATGCACTTTATGAAAATCAACAAAAAGATTTGAATTATACTTTAAATATTGGATTTCAAAAACAAATGTACAATTGGTATGGTTTACCTTCAGAATATGAAATAGTTAATTATCCAACAGATTTGTCAGTTATTAACCCAAAACAAAAGTATTTGAATTTTTATTTAGGAGGTAAAATAGCTGTAAATGAAGGAATTTTTAACGACATGGCTTTAAACTATAATAGATTTTGGGATCGATTCGGTTCAATAGAAAATCAATTTTTTATAAAACCAAATTTTACTTTAGATGTTTTAGATTATAAATTTAGAACCAATTTAATTATTGATTATGTTGGTGGAGGTTTTAATAAAGATTATTATGAAACAAATTTATATTCAATGAAATACAGTTTTGTAAATCTTGGATTAAATCCTAATTATTCTTTAATTAAAAATGATTGGACCATGAATTTGGGCATGTCTTTTTTTTATAGCGCAAACAATGAAGCAAATAAAAATAATTTTTATGTGTATCCTAAAATTGTAACAACATATAAAGTTGTTGGTGATTTAATGATTTTTTATGCAGGATTGGAAGGTAATTTAGAGCAAAATTCATATAGAAATTTTACAAATTCAAACCCATTTATATCACCAACTATTGGAATAACACCAACTGATATACAATTTGATTTTTATGCTGGATTAAAAGGGAAACTAGCGAATTATATAAGTTATAATGTAAAAGCGTCACTATTAAATGAACGTAACAAAGCTTTGTTTAAAAGTAACGACTATTCCTTTCTAAATACAAATATAGATGGTTATGCGTTTGGAAATTCTTATACCATTGTTTATGATAATGTAAAAACAGTTAATTTATTTTGCGAATTAAAAGCAGAATTTTCAAAAGACATAAGTTTTGCAATTAACGGTAGTTTTAGTAATTACAAAACTACAAATCAAGAAAAAGCATGGAATTTACCTTCTGTTAAATTCGAAGCTAAATTGGAAGCCAACATTACCAAGAACTGGTATGCTGGAACAAATTTATTTTTTATTGGAGCTAGAAGTGATCAACAGGTTAATGACTTGGGATCTTTAACTGCTGTTTCAGATTATAGCAAAACAGTACCAAATTATTTTGATGTAAATGCCCATCTAGGCTACAAATACAATGAGCGTTTTACTGCTTTTTTTAAGGCAAATAATATTGCAAATCAAGCGTATCAAAAATGGTTGAATTATCCTGTTCAAGGATTTCAAATTTTAATAGGAGCTAGTTATAAATTTGATTTTTGACATTTAAAATGACAATTAAAGAACAAATTCATAAACGTTTACTTGAAATAATTCAAGACCGAATTGATGTTTTTCAAGACATGATCATTAATCTTTCGATCGATTCTCAAAATGATGCAAAGGGTTCTGCTGGCGATAAACATGAAACAGCGCTTTCAATGATGCATATTGAACAAGAAAAATTAAACTTTAAAGTAACAGAATATAGAACTCAATACGGTATTCTGATTAAGATTAATCCTTTAAATCAACATAATACAATTACTTTAGGAAGTTTAATTGAAACAAATGGAATTCTACTTTACATGAGTACAGCATTACCTAAAATTTCTATAAATAGTAAAACAATATTTGCTATTTCACCACAATCTCCTTTAGGAAGTAAACTTATGGGAAACTCTGTTGGCTATTCTTTTGAATTAAATAAAACGAAGTACATTATTCAAAGTGTAGTTTAAATTACAGTTTTAAAGTTTTATTTCAATTTTATATTTTAATCTTTCATAAAAATACAATAAATCTATTTTTGATTATATTATGTAATTAAAAATCAATTTTAGATTTAATAATTAATATAAATACTTCAAATTTGCTCAAATAATAAAAAATATTATTTGACAGCTAGATAATTTATAAAGAAAAGAAATAGAATATGTGTGGAATTTTAGCAATAATAGGTAAAGGTAAAGATGAAGAATTAGTTAAACAACTATCTAAGAGAATGTCTCATAGAGGACCAGACGAAAGTGATATTCATGTAACGGAGAATGGTCATATATTGAGCCATGAAAGATTGTCAATAATAGATTTACATTCTGGAAAACAACCAATAAATGGCACAGAATCAGCTTGGATGGTTCATAATGGTGAAATTTACAACCATCATGAATTAAGAAATGGAGTATTAAAGTATCATACTTTTAAAACTAAATCTGATTCTGAAGTAATTGTACATTTATACGAAGAGTTTGGTTATGATTTTTTAGATAAATTAGATGGAGATTTTGCTTTTGTTGTAATTAATGGTGATGATTTTATAGCAGCGAGAGACCCATTAGGCGTTAAACCCTTATATTATGGTTTAGACGAAAGAGGTAGAATATATTTTGCATCGGAAATGAAACCAATAGCAGATCAATGTAAAACTTTTTCAACTTTTCCTCCAGGACATTATTATACCGCAAATACTGGTTTTGTAAAATATTACAATCCAGATTATGAAGATTTTAATAATGCAATTAATGAATTATCTTTGGATTCAATTCGAAATTCTTTAACAGAAGCTACCAGAAAACGTTTAATGAGCGATGTTCCAATAGGAGTATTACTTTCAGGAGGATTAGATTCATCTTTAACATCATCAATTGCAGCAAGATTATTAAAAGAAAGTGGAAAAACTTTGCATTCATTTTCAATAGGATTAGATGAAAATGCTCCTGATGCAATTGCAGCTCGTAAAGTTGCTTTATTTTTAGGGACTCAACATCATGAAATTCATTTTACAATCGAACAAGGTATTTCAATTTTAGAAAGATTAATTTGGCATCTTGAAACTTATGATGTTACATCAATTAGAGCCAGTACTCCAATGTATTTTTTATCTAAAGCAATAACTGATTTAGGTGTAAAAGTTGTTTTATCAGGTGAAGGAGCTGATGAGATTTTTGGAGGATATTTATATTTTAGAAACGCTCCCACTACTGAAGATTTTCAAAAAGAAACAATTGAGCGAGTTCAAAAATTATTTACAGCTGATTTATTAAGAGCGGATAAGTCAACAATGGCTCATGGTTTAGAAGCTAGAGTTCCATTTTTAGATAAAGATTTTTTAAATGTTTCAATGTTAATTAAAGCTACTGAAAAACAACCTAAAACGTATAATGGTGTTGAAAAGTACATTTTAAGAAAAGCTTTCGACACTCCTGAAACACCCTATTTGCCGGATGAAGTTTTATGGCGTCAAAAGGAGCAATTTTCAGACGGAGTAGGCTACACTTGGATAGATAATTTAATTACTTATTGTTCCGAACAAATATCAGATGAACAATTTGAGAAAGCTTCGGAATTATTTCCATACAATACCCCAACAACAAAAGAAGCTTTCTATTATAGAATGATTTTTCAAAAGTTTTACCCACAAGTAAGTGCTGCACAAACAGTAAGAAAATGGATTCCAAAATGGCAAGAAAATCAAGATCCAAGCGGAAGGGCCAATGCAGCTCATTTACAAGCTGATGTGCATATAGCCAAATCAATTCATGTTTAATAAAATTTTTTAATTAAAGGCGTTTAACATACTTGAACGCTTTTTTTATTATAAAAATCAACAATTGTTGATAACTTAAACTTCTTAATTGCTATTACCTAATAAAAATTAGGTACGATTTTATATATTTGCGTGTTATACAAAAAAATATAGAGTTTTAAAGACATGAGCGAAGAAATCAAGAAGAACAATTATTCAGCGGATAGTATTCAAGCATTAGAAGGTATGGAGCACGTTAGAATGCGTCCATCAATGTATATTGGAGATGTGGGAGTTAGGGGATTACATCACTTGGTTTATGAAGTTGTTGATAATTCAATTGATGAAGCAATGGGAGGTCATTGTGATACAATTGGAGTTGCAATTAATGAAGATGGATCTGTTACAGTTGAAGACAATGGTAGAGGAATTCCGGTTGATCTACATAAAAAAGAGGGTGTTTCTGCTTTAGAAGTTGTAATGACAAAAATTGGAGCTGGAGGTAAATTTGATAAAGATTCTTATAAAGTTTCAGGCGGGTTACACGGTGTTGGTGTTTCTGTAGTAAATGCACTATCTCGTCACATGAAATCTACTGTTTTTAGAGATGGTAAAGTTTATGAACAAGAATATGAAAGAGGTAAATCATTGCATCCAGTAAAGCAGGTTGGTGAAACAACTAAAAGAGGTACTATGCAAACCTTTTATCCTGATGAAACAATATTTACTCAAACTACGGAGTTTTCTTTTGAAACATTATCAAGTAGAATGCGAGAATTGTCTTTCCTTAATAAAGGTATTACAATAACATTTACAGATAAGAGAGAAAAAGATGAAAACGGTAATTTTATACAGGAAATTTTTCATTCAGACGAAGGATTAAAAGAATATATTCGCTACTTAGATGGAAATAGAGAGCCTATTATTTCTCACGTTATTAGCATGGATAATGAAAAAGGAGATATTCCAGTCGAAGTTGCCTTAATATACAACACTAGCTACTCTGAAAATATTTTTTCCTATGTAAATAATATTAACACTCATGAAGGTGGGACACACTTACAAGGTTTTAGAACAGGATTAACTCGTTCATTAAAAAAGTATGCGGATGCTTCGGGAATGTTAGAAAAACTGAAATTTGAAATTTCAGGAGATGACTTTCGTGAAGGATTAACGGCCATTGTTTCAGTAAAAGTAGCTGAACCGCAGTTTGAGGGACAAACTAAAACTAAATTAGGAAATAGAGAAGTTGTTTCGCCAGTTAGTCAAGCTGTAAGTGAAATGATTGAAAATTATTTGGAAGAAAATCCAAATGATGCAAGAATAATTGTTCAAAAGGTAATTTTAGCGGCACAAGCTAGACACGCAGCAAAAAAAGCGCGTGAAATGGTTCAGCGAAAAACAGTTTTAGGTGGCGGAGGCTTACCTGGGAAATTATCAGATTGTTCAGAGCAAGATCCAGCAAGATGTGAAGTGTATTTAGTTGAGGGAGATTCAGCAGGTGGAACAGCTAAACAAGGAAGAGACAGAGCTTTTCAAGCAATTTTACCATTAAGAGGTAAAATTCTAAATGTTGAAAAAGCAATGCACCACAAAGTATTTGAAAACGAAGAAATTCGAAATATATTTACTGCCTTAGGAGTTACAGTAGGCACAGCTGAAGATAGTAAAGCTTTAAATTTAGAAAAATTGCGTTACCACAAAGTAATTATTATGTGCGATGCCGATGTAGATGGAAGTCATATCTCAACCTTAATATTAACTTTCTTTTTCAGATTTATGAAAGAGTTAATTGAACAAGGGCATGTTTATATTGCAGCACCACCTTTGTATTTGGTGAAAAAAGGAAATAAAAAAGAATACGCTTGGACAGAAGACCAAAGAGATATTGCTAATGAAAAAATGGGAGGTAATGCTGGAATTCAACGTTATAAAGGCTTGGGAGAAATGAATGCAGAACAATTGTGGGAAACTACAATGGACCCTAATTACAGAACATTACGACAAGTTAATATTCAAAGTTTAGCGGAAGCAGATCAAGTATTTTCAATGTTAATGGGTGATGAAGTTCCTCCAAGAAGAGATTTCATAGAAAAAAATGCCGTATATGCAAAAATTGACGCATAAGTTTTTCGCAAATACTGTTTTACTTGGATTCTTTTTGTTTTTTTCAAACAGCTCATATTCTCAGCTAGCACAACAATTACAAGATATTGGTAATTTACTAAATGATGCTGTTTTTATTTCAGACAGGTATTTTACTCCAGCTACAGATGCTGCTGTATATCAAGAATCTTCTAATTGGATGTCAAGTCCCAAAGTGAGAAAGCTTTGGTCGTTTACATTAAGTGCTCATGGGAATATTTTTTTTGTACCTAATAGAGATAGAAATTTTGATATTTCAAATTCAAATTTGAAGTTTTTTACGCTGCAGGATAAAGATCATAATCCAATTTCAAATAGTACTGTTCCAAGTGCTCTTGGTCCCAAGAGCTACACCAGATTAGTAGGGCAAATTGGAACTTCTCCAGTAAGTGTTTGGTCACCAGACGGTATAAATGAAAATTATGTAACCTATCCTTATTTGCAAGGTTCATTAGGTTTATGGAAAGGCACTGAAATAATGGGTAAATTTTCAACAAAAGTAAATTTAAGTAAAGGGAAGTATCAAGTTTATGGATTTGGGATAAAACATAATGTTAGTCAGTATTTTACCTTTTTGAAAAGAAATAAAATTAATTTAGCTTTTTTAGGAGGTTATTCAAAAGAAGAAATTGGTTTTGATTTTTTAGACATTCAAACGGATTATGGTAATTTAGGATTAAATCAAATTACGGGTCATGTAAAAACTTCTCAAATTCAAGTTAGTATTTCAAAAGAGTTTAAAAGATTCGAAGTTATGACTAGTTTTATTACAAACAAGAGTGATTTTACTTACGATGTTTCAGGTCCGAAAGGTGCTATTGAAAATATAATCCCATTGCAAGATATTGTAAACATAAAATTACAAGAAATAAATAAAACGAAAGTAAATGCTATGGGAGAATTGTCATGTAGATATAGAATAAGTAAACTGTTTTTACAAAGTTCTATTGCTTTTGGCAAATTTGTAAATTCTAACGTATCTTTACAATATGAATTTAATTAAATACAAATATTAAACACACAATAAAATGAAAGTTACAATCGTAGGTGCTGGAAATGTAGGCGCCACATGTGCAGATGCAATTTCATATAGAGGAATTGCTAGTGAAGTAGTATTATTAGATATTAAAGAAGGCTTTGCAGAGGGTAAAGCGCTTGATATTATGCAATGTGCTACTAATACAGGATTTAACACCAAAGTAGTAGGTGTCACAAATGATTATTCTAGAACAGCAAATAGTAATGTTGTTGTAATAACTTCAGGTATTCCAAGAAAGCCAGGAATGACAAGAGAAGAGCTTATTGGGATTAATGCAGGAATTGTAAAAACAGTTGTTGAAAATGTGCTATCACATTCGCCAAATGCTATTATAGTTATTGTTTCAAATCCAATGGATACAATGACATACTTAGCATTAAAAGCTACTGGTTTACCAAAAAACAGAATTATAGGAATGGGTGGAGCACTAGATAGCTCTCGATTTAAAACTTATTTGTCACAAGCTTTAGATAAACCAGCAAACGATGTTTCTGCAATGGTAATAGGTGGTCATGGTGATACTACAATGATTCCATTAACAAGGCTAGCAGCATACAATGGAATACCTGTTTCTCAATTTTTGAGTCAAGAACGTTTGGATAAAGTTGCAGCAGATACAATGGTCGGCGGCGCTACTTTAACAGCTTTGTTAGGAACTTCAGCTTGGTACGCGCCCGGAGCTTCAGTTGCATACCTTGTTGATAGTATTTTGAACGACCAAAGAAAAATGATAGCTTGTTCCGTTATGCTTGAAGGAGAATATGGACAAAGTGATATATGTATTGGCGTTCCATGTATAATTGGTAAAAACGGAATTGAAGAAATTGTAACTATTGATCTAAATGATAACGAGAAAGCGTTATTTTCTAAAAGCGCTGATGCGGTTAGAAATATGAATGATGCTTTAAGTACAGTTTTAGTATAGTATATTTAAATATAATAAAAAGACTGCTTGTAGGCAGTCTTTTTATTTAACATTAATTTGTAAATAAATTGGTTAATCTATTGGTTAATTATATATTTGCACGTTTCAAAAAAATAGTAAAGAGATAACATAATTGAATTTTTGTTAAAAAAATAAATTATGTTTATAATATTATTTTTAAACATCTATTTTTCAAACTAAATTAATTAATTTATAAGTAATGCAGAATAAAGGACTAATTAAATTTTTCGCAATTCTATTTGCATTGGTAAGCATTTACCAATTATCTTTCACTTTTGTTTCCAATAAAATTCAAAAGGATGCCAAACAATTTGCCAAAGGAGACTCCAAAAAAGAGTTTATGTATTTGGATTCAATAGGTAAACAAAAAGTATTCTTAAATATGTTTACTTTTAACGATGTAAAAGAAAAACAAATTAACAAAGGACTTGACTTAGAGGGTGGAATCAATGTGATTTTAGAAATATCTGTAAAAGATATTTTAAAGGGGTTAGCTAATAATTCTAAAGATCCAATTTTTAATAAAGCTTTAGCTGATGCTACATTACATAGAGAAGGTAATCAAGATTATTTAGATGCTTTTTTTATTGAATTTGAAAAAGCTGCATCTGGTAAAACTAAATTAGCTTCTCCTGATATTTTTGCGAATAAAAATCTAGGTGATGAAATAACTTTTAAAATGACTGATGCTGAAGCAAAAAAAGTTATTAAGAAAAAAGTTGATGAATCAATTATTAGTGCTTTTGAAGTATTAAGAAAGCGTATAGATAAATTTGGTGTTACACAACCTAATATTCAAAGATTGGGTGAGTCTGGAAGAATTTTAGTTGAACTTCCTGGTGCTAAAGATGTTGATCGTGTAAAAAAATTGTTACAAAGTACTGCGCAATTAGAGTTTTGGGAAACTTATAAAGCATCTGATTTAGGTAATTTTATAATGTCTGCCGATGAGGCTCTTAAAAAAACAGAGAAAAATAATGTTGTAGTGACTGCCACTACTGATACAACAAAATCAACAAAAAAAGGAGTTGAAGCTTTGTTGGGTAACGATTCAAAAGATTCAACTTCTACCAAAAAAGGTAAAAGTCCATTAATTGACAAAATAATTGCAATTGGAAATGGTCCAATAGTTGCTTATTTTAATCCCAAAGATACTGCAGTTGTAAATTCATACCTAAAAAGAGATGATATTAAAGCGTTACTACCAGCTGAATTGCATTATGCTAAATTTTTATGGGGAAAACCTGACGAAGTTGATGTTTTAAAGCAACAAGTTGTTAACCCAACAATGGTAAAAGGTTCAGTTAAGACATTAGCTGTTGAATTGTATGTAATGAAAGGCAATAGAGACAATCAACCACCAATGAGTGGTGGTGTTGTAACAGATGCAAAAGACACATTTGATCAATCAGGAAAACCCGCAGTTTCAATGCAAATGAATGCCAAAGGAGCAAAAATTTGGGAAGAATTGACAGGTAGAGCATATACTCAACAAAGTAATATTGCTATTGTATTAGATAATATTGTTTATTCTGCTCCTGGTGTTTCAACTGGGCCAATAGCTGGAGGTAATTCTGAAATTTCAGGTAATTTTACACTAACTGAAACAAAAGATTTAGCTAATGTATTAAGAGCGGGAAAATTACCAGCTGCTGCTGAAATTGTACAATCTGAAGTGGTAGGGCCATCCTTAGGCCAAGAGGCTATTGACAACGGAACAACATCTTCTATTGTTGGATTATTATTGGTATCACTTTGGATGATGATTTATTATGGGAAATCAGGATGGTATGCAAATATTGCACTAGCAGTAAACTTATTGTTTTTATTTGGAATATTAGCAAGTTTAGGAGCAGTATTGACTCTACCAGGAATTGCAGGTATTGTTTTAACAATGGGTACAGCAGTTGATGCAAATATAATTATATATGAAAGAGCAAAAGAAGAACTTCGCCATGGTAAAACGTTAGAAGATGCTATTAATACATCATTTGGTTGGAAAGGAGCAATGCGTTCTATAATTGACGCAAATGTAACTCACGTTTTAACTGGATTAGTACTTTTAATTTTTGGAACAGGTCCAATTAAAGGATTTGCAACTACTTTATTAATTGGTATTTTTACTTCTTTGTTTACTTCAATTTTCATTTCAAGAATTCTTTTGGATTGGAGTGTAAGTAGAGGTAATAAGTTATCTTTTGTAACAAATTTCTCTAAAAACTGGTTCACTAATTTTCATTTTGATTTCTTAGGAATAAAAAAATGGACGTATATTTTCTCTGGAACAGTTGTAATAGTTAGTATCATTTCACTATCAACAAATGGTTTAAATCAAGGTGTTGATTTTGTTGGAGGGAGAACTTTTCAAGTACGTTTTGAAAAACCTGTTGTTGCTGAAACAGTAAAAGCTGATTTGGTTAAAGTATTTGAAAGTGCTGAAGCTAAAACATTTGGTAACGCAAATCAATTAAAAATCACTACTAAATACAAAGTAAAAGAGCACGGTGTTGAAGTTGATCAAGAAATTAATAAAATGTTATTTGAAAGTTTGAAAAAATACTACAGTTCAAGCTTAACCTACGAACAATTTGTTAATGCATATGATGGAAAAAAAGTTGGAATTTTACAAGCTTCAAAAGTAGGGCCTTCTGTTGCAGACGACATTAAAACAAATGCCTACTGGGCTGTTTTAGGGGCAATGGCAATTGTGTTTTTATATTTAATGATAAGTTTTAGAAAATGGCAATATAGTTTAGGTGCGATTGCTGCAGTTGCTCATGATGTTATATTCGTATTAGGAATTTATTCTTTATTATGGAAAGTTATGCCATTCGGGATGGAAATTGACCAGCATTTTATTGCCGCTATTTTAACAGTAATTGGATATTCAATGAATGATACTGTTATTGTTTTTGATAGAGTTAGAGAATTTTTAGGTGGTAAAGCAAAAGGTACATTTGCCGAAATAGTAAACCAATCTATTAATACTACAATGTCTAGAACAATTAATACTTCATTAACAATGATATTAGTATTATTAATAATGTTCATATTTGGAGGTGAATCAATTAGAGGATTCATTTTTGCAATGTTAATAGGTATTGTTGTTGGAACCTATTCGTCATTATTTATTGCAACACCAGTGTTAGTAGATACCATTTCAGCTAGTGATAAAGAAGCTGTTGAGCATCAGCATAACGATTAATTCTCTTTTAGTATAATATAAAAAAACCCGAAGAAATTCGGGTTTTTTTTATGTATTTAATCGATTTATTTCATATGATCTCAATTTTAAATTTATAATTCAAGAATTAGAAAAGTTAAATTTAATTTATAAAACAATTCACATGCTCAAAATGATAAATATTTAAATTAATGTATATTTGATGCAAATTAATTTTACATGAATTCCAAAGATAAACAAACACTATCTACTTCATTAGAACGCTATTTTAATTCCTTTAGAGATAACATTATTGGAATTGATCAAATGTTTGAATCTCCTTTTGGACTAAAAAAAATTATTTATACAGATTGGACTGCAAGTGGGAGGTTATACCGACCTATTGAAGAAAAATTAATGAATAGTTTTGGACCATTTGTTGCCAATACACATACCGAAACAACTGTTTCTGGAACCACAATGACTTTAGCGTATCATAAAGCTAGAAACATTATAAAGAAGCATGTTAACGCTAATGATAATGATGTTTTGATTACTGATGGAACTGGAATGACAGGCGTGGTAAATAAATTTCAACGAATTTTAGGATTAAAACTACCTGAAAATTTAAAAGAGTTTACTTCTATACCAATTGAAAATCGACCTATTGTTTTTATTTCTCATATGGAGCATCATTCTAATCAAACTTCTTGGCTTGAAACAATAGCTGATGTAGAAGTTATTCCGAGTTGTAAAGAAGGCCTTTTTAGTCTTGAGAATTTGAAATTATTACTTGATAAGTACAAAAATAGAAATTTTAAAATAGCGTCAATTACCTCATGCTCGAACGTAACTGGTATTAGCACGCCTTACCATGATGTAGCTAAATTAATGCATCAAAACAATGGTGTATGTTTTGTTGATTTTGCGTGTTCTGGACCTTATGTGTTTATTGATATGCATCCGAAAGATTCAGAGAGTTATTTGGATGCTATTTTCTTTTCTCCTCATAAGTTTTTAGGAGGACCAGGTACTTCAGGTGTTTTAGTTTTTAATAAAAAACTCTACCATAATGGTATTCCTGACTGTCCAGGAGGAGGAACAGTTTCTTGGACAAATCCATGGGGTGAACATAAATACATTGACAACATTGAAGATAGAGAAGATGGTGGGACACCTGGTTTTCTTCAAGTTATTAAAACAGCTTTGGCCATTCAATTAAAAGAAAAAATGGGTATAGATAATATTTTAGAAAGAGAGCACGAATTAGTATCTTATGTATTTACTGAATTAAGTTCTATTCATAATCTTAAAATATTAGCTTCTCAACACAAAGAACGTTTGGGAGTAATATCATTTTATATTGAAGAATTACATTTTAATTTAGGAGTTAAATTATTGAACGATAAATTTGGAATTCAAACAAGAGGTGGATGTAGTTGTGCAGGAACTTACGGACATTATTTGCTGAATGTTTCAAAAGAAACATCACATGAGTTAGTTTGTAAAATTGATTCAGGTGATTTGATTCAGAAACCAGGTTGGATAAGAATGTCAATTCATCCAACAACAACTAACGACGAAATTGCTTTTGTTTGTTCTAAAATAAAAGCACTTGCTGAAAATCATTTAGATTGGGCAAAAGAGTATTCTTATGATAAAAACACGAATGAATTTGTTCATAATAAGGCAACATTTATAGAGCGTCAAATGGTTAACAACTGGTTTGATTAGCTAGTAATAAACGCAACTATTAAAATAGTTAAGAATATATTTCGTCATTTTCTAATTTTAAAATTAAGTATCTTTACTCGTTAATTAAAATAAATATCATGAAACATTGGATTGAAGCAGCCCGAGTTCGAACTTTACCTTTATCGGTATCTGGTATAATTGTTGGAAGTATTTACGCATTGTCAAAACCAACTGACGAAATCCTTACCCCTACACAAGTGTTCAGTTGGAGCATCTTTGGATTATTACTTTTAACAACTGTTGGGCTTCAAGTTTTGTCTAATTTTGCTAATGATTATGGCGATGGTATGAAAGGTACAGACAATAACGAAAGGATAGGTCCTAAAAGAGCCATTCAAAGCGGAGTAATTTCTCCTAAAGAGATGAAAAGAGCAATTGTTATTACATCGTTTCTAACATTTTTTGCAGCTATAGCTTTAATTTATAATGCTTTTCATTTCAGATATTTTTACTATTCTATTTTTTTCTTAGCGTTAGGACTTGTTGCTATTGCTTCTGCAATTCGTTATACGGTGGGCAAAGAAGCATACGGTTATAAAGGGTATGGCGATATTTTTGTTTTTGTTTTTTTTGGACTTGTTAGTACTTTTGGGTCGTACTTTATGTTTGCCAAACAATTGGATTTCTTACTATTACTACCTTCCATAGCGATTGGACTTTTAAGTGTTGGGGTTTTGAATTTAAACAATATGCGAGACGAGGTGTCTGATAGAAAAAGCGGTAAAAATACTATTGTTGTAAAAATGGGAGGAGCTAAAGCCAAATTATATCATTATTTTCTTATACTTTCTGCAATGATACTAATAGTACTTTTTGCATTATTAAGTAATTTTAATTTTGATCAATATATTTTTGTTGTTGCTTTTTTTCCAATGGTTAAACATTTAATTACCGTATATAAAAATAAGGAACCAAGAAATTTAGATCCAGAATTGAAGAAACTTGCTTTAAGCACTTTTTTACTTTCAGTTTTGTTAGCCTTATGTCTGATTTTTTTCTTATCAGATTTAATTGTAAATAATTCCTAATTTAAAACAAATTGAAACTATGAAGATTACATTTTACGGTCATGCTGCATTAGGGATTGAAATAAAAAACATAAATATTGTAGTTGATCCTTTTATTACGGGAAATCCAAAAGCAGCCCACATTGATAGTACAACAATTAAAGCTGATTATATATTGATTACTCATGCTCATCATGACCATATTTTAGATGTAGAAGCAATTGCCAAAAGAACAGGTGCTATCGTGATATCCAATTATGAAATAGCAAGTTATTTTGGTAAGAAAGGTATTGAATTTCATCCTATGAACCACGGTGGAAGTTGGGATTTTGAATTTGGAAGACTTAAATTTGTAAATGCAATTCACAGCAGTTCTTTTGCTGATGGAAGTTATGGAGGAAATCCTGGAGGATTTGTGATTGAAGGTGAACATAAAAACATTTACATTGCAGGAGATACCGCTCTTTCTATGGATATGAAGCTAATTTCTATACGAACCAAATTGGACTTAGTCATTTTACCTATAGGTAACAACTTTACCATGGATGTTGACGATGCTATAATTGCAGCAGATTTTCTTGAATGCGATAAAATTTTAGGTTATCATTTTGATACATTTGGCTTTATTGAAATTAACCACGAACAAGCTATTAAAAAATTCTTTTCAGCGGGTAAAGACCTTATGTTACTTGAAATTGGTCAAAGTATAGAACTTTAGTTTAGTACAATTATTTTTTGGAATGTTCAATTTAAGAAAGATAAGTATATGAAAAAAATCACTTAATAAATCAGTTACTAACTAGATTTTGAATAAACTTAAAAAATGAATTAATTCAAAATCAAGATATATTTTTAATAGTAACATCGTATATTGAAGAAAAGAGGTCATAAATATCATAAGAATTGTTTTTGCGAGTTGATATTACAATTTGACAATCAAACTCCATTTTTTGATCTAAAATAGTGAGTTTTTTTTCTTTAATAATGCGCATAACTTTGTTGATGTTTTTATAATCAAAGTTGATTTGCAAACGAACATCAATTGTTTTTTCAATGATTTCTGAAATTTCAATAGCCATTTTCGCAGTAGTTTTGTAAGCAGTTATTAATCCGCTAACTCCTAATTTTGTCCCGCCAAAATAACGAACAACAACAACTAAAACATTGGTTAAATTATATGATAGAATTTGACCATAGATTGGCATTCCTGCACTATTACTTGGCTCGCCATCATCATTTACTCTGTGCTTTTTTATTGTAGTTCCTAATTGATAGGCATAACAAAAATGAACCGCATTTTCATGTTTTTTACGCAATTCAATAATTATTTGTTTCACTTCTTCTTCGGTTTCAACAGGGAAGGTATAACCAAAGAATTTACTGCTTTTTTCTTTTAAAAGTACTCCTTCACAAGGAGTTGAAAGTGTTGTATAACAATCGGAATTTGTCAATTAGTTTAAAATATTTTTTTTTCAAATAAGTCAACAACATCTTCTTCACCCACTTTTAAATTCCACACTTGAATTCCAAGCGATGCAGCTGCATCAGTATTCTCTTTTTTATCATCAATAAACAAGGTTCTTCTTGGAGATAAATCGTGTTTTTTTAATAATTCAGTATAAATTTCAATTTCTGGTTTTCTTTTACCCATTTCATAAGAATAATATACTTTCTCAAAACATTGATAAAAGTCTCGAGAAAAAGATTCGCCAACTTTTTGTTCAAAATAATCAATGTGGATACTGTCTGTATTTGTCAACAAAAACATTTTGTACTTACCTACAAGCATTTGAAGAAATTCCAAACGATAGAGAGGAAATTCACCTATTACGGTGTTCCAGGCATTTCTAATTTCATTATCAGAAGCTTTTGGTATGTATTTCTTAAATCCATTTACAAAATCATTTTCAGAAATATGTCCTTTTTCAAATTGTGTATTTAGTTTAACTAAGTCCGCATTTGGACCGTCTAATCCTAGTTTTTTAAATTCATCAATTGTTTCTTGTTTATTCAAATTAACAAAAATATCACCAAAATCAAATATTATAGTATTAATCATTGTTATAAAAAATTAAAAGTTTATCCTCTAAAATGGTTGTTTCAAATTTTGTTTTTTTATTTATAATTGGAGCAATAGTTCCTTCAAAAAAAGCAGCGGTTCCCATAAAAACTCTTGCTTCATCCCATAAATTAGAATCAATAAAAGAATTTATAGTTTTAGTTCCACCTTCAACAATAACAGATTGAATGTTTTGCTTGTATAAAAATGAAACAACTTCTTCAGCTGTAGTAACGGAATTAAAATCAATTTCATTTTCAGAAAGCACCACCGTCTTTGCATCATTATCAAAGATATGATTTTGTTTTGAAATACAATTCATTTTATCTAAAACAATTCGTACTGGATTATTTCCATACCAATCTCTTGTTGTAAGACTAGGATTGTCATCTAAAACTGTTTTTGTACCAACTAAAACAGCTTCTTCTTCACTGCGCCATTTGTGAACCAACTGTCTTGAATATTTATTAGTTATCCATACAGGTTTTGATTCCAACTTTTTTTTGGGGGCGATAAAATTATCTATTGACTGTGCCCATTTTAATATAATATAGGGTCTTTTTTGTTGATGGAAAGTAAAAAAACGTTTATTAACTTCAAAACATTGTTCAGCTAAAACACCAACTTTAACATTTCTATTTGCTTCTTGAAGCTTCTTAATCCCTTTACCAGAAACTACAGGATTGGTATCAAGAGATCCAATTACAACATTCGGAATTTGATTTTCAATGATTAAATTTGTGCAGGGAGGAGTTTTTCCAAAATGGCTACAAGGTTCTAAATTGACATATAAAGTGGCTTCCTTTAGTAATTTTTTGTTTTTTACTGCAAGAATAGCATTTACTTCAGCATGATTTCCACCCGATTTTTGATGCCAACCTTCTCCAATAATCTTACCGTTATTAACTATTACGCTACCTACTAATGGGTTAGGGTATGTATTTCCTAATCCGTTTTTAGCCAATTCTAAACATCTTTTAATGTATTTTTCATGGTCATCCATTTAACAAAAATACTATATTTGTTACATAATTTCCAAATAGCACCATTTTGATTTTATTTCGTGGGTATAACTTTTATAATTTTTTAGGTAAATGTTAATTAGAGCAATTGAATTTTCCGATAATGTTCAAATTGCAAATGTAATTAGAACTATTTTTATTGAAAATAAATATCCCAAAGTAGGTACCGCTTTTGCAGATACAGAATTAGATTTTATGTTTGAAACCTATTCAAAACCTAGAACATGTTATTTTGTTTTAGCGACACCAGATAAAGTATATGGAGGTGCTGGTATTGCTCCGATTGAATACATAAATGCTACTTCAATAGAATTTGTTTGCGAATTGCAAAAAATGTATTTAGATGATAGTGTAAGAGGTAAAGGATATGGAATTGCTATTATTCAAAAGTGTATTGAACATGCAAAATTAATGGGCTATACCAAAATGTACCTCGAAACATTGTCTGAAATGGAAATTGCTCAAAACTTGTATAAAAAAATTGGATTTGAATATACTAATGAAATTGTTGGAAGTACTGGACATACCAGTTGTTCAGTAAAAATGCTATTAGATTTAAACCAAAGAAACTAAATTTTTACAATGAAAATTAAATACTTTAAAACTCTTTTTATAGAAGAGTTATCACCTTTTTTTGACGTTTTAGAAATTGAACAATTTTACTATTTAGTACTTCGTAAAATTCATAATTTAAAAAGAATAGATATTGCTTTAAATCCTGAAAGTGAAGCTAATGAATGCGAAATTGGTTTGTGGAAATCAATTTTAGAACAATTGAAAAATCAAGAGCCTATACAATATATTTTAGGAGAAACTTCTTTTAGTGGCTTACAGTTTGAAGTAAATAAACATACATTAATTCCAAGACCTGAAACAGAAGAGTTAGTTGAACTGATTTGCAATCGAAATAAAAGTAATGAAAAAGTAACAATTTTAGATATTGGAACAGGTTCGGGTTGTATAGCCATTTCGTTAGCTAAAATAAAACCAAATTTTGAAGTTCATGCTTTAGATGTATCAGAAGAAGCACTTTTAATTGCAACAAAAAATTCAAAACTAAACAATGTAAAAGTTCAGTTCAGTAAAAAAGATATATTGAAAACCAATTTTTTAAATCAAAATTTCGATATTATTGTTTCAAATCCACCTTATGTTAGAAATTTAGAAAAGGAAAATATGAGCAAAAATGTGTTAGATTTTGAGCCTCATTTAGCTCTTTTTGTTTCAGATAATAATCCACTTTTATATTATGAAAAAATTGCTGAAATTGCCCGAAAAAACCTAAATAAAAACGGGCAATTGTATTTTGAAATCAATCAATATTTGGCAAAAGAAACTGAAGAAATGCTAAGTAAAATGAATTTTAAAAATATTGAAGTGTTTAAAGATATTTACAATAATGACAGAATGATAGCTGCTAATTATTCATAACGTAATGCTTCAATAGGGTCTAAAAGTGCAGCTTTAATAGCAGGGTATAGTCCAGAAGAAATTGCAACTAAAAAACTTACAATGAACGCACCTAAAATGGCTCCCCAAGGAATTACAAAACTGAATCCCATTGCATAAGAAATTCCAAAACCTGAAAGAATTCCTAGAATTGTACCTACCGCTCCACCTATTTGACCAATAACTAATGTTTCTATAAAAAATTGAAAAGCAATTGTTGAACGCTTAGCACCCAATGCTTTTCGTACACCAATTTCTCTAGTTCGCTCTGTAACTGAAACAATCATTATATTCATTAACGCAATTGACGAACCTAAAATTGTAATTAAACCAATAACAATTGCAGCCATTGTTAAATAGCCAGTTAAATCTTGGATTTTGTGAATCAAGTCGTCACTTCTTGAAATTGAAAAATTCAAATCTTGTACAGGACTTAATTTTCTTACTCGTCTCATGGTAATTATTGCATTATCAACAGCAGCATCAAGAAGTTCGTTTTTACTTACCATTGAACTTATGGAATAATTAATATTAGGTGCGGTAAACAAAGATCTTGCAACTTGAATAGGAATTAAAACTCTTAAATCCTGACTTTTACCAAAAGTAGATCCTTTTTCTTTTAAAACACCAATTACTTTGAATTTAGCACCTCTAATAGCAATTATTTTATCTAAAGGGTTCATGTCTTTAAGCAATCCTTTTTGAAAATCAGAACCAACAATGCAGTTATAAGTGTTGTTTTGTACATCAAAACGAGTGAAATTTCTACCCAAAACAGTTTCCAATCCTGAGTTGACGATAAAAAATTCATCAACACCTAAAACTGATATTTCAGGGTCAGTTTTTTTGTCCTCAAATTTAACTTCAGCTTTAGATGTAGCAGTAAACGATAATGAGGTTTGGGTGTATGGAAAATCGAATTTTTCTTTAAAAGCTACTGCTTCAGGATATGAAATAGTTGGATTTACTTTATCAACCTCACCATTTCCTCTACTGTTTCTGTTGAAATCATATTGGTTAATATTGAAAGTATTGGAACCCATTGAGGCAAAATTAGTAGCAATTGTATTTTCTAAAGCAGAAATTACAGATAAAATACCAACTAGTGCCCAAATTCCAATAGCAATAATAAAAACGGTAAGTACTGTTCGGAGCAACTGGGTTCTAATTGAGCTTAAAGCTATTTTAACATTTTCTCGAAATAATTTAAACATTATTTTTAGGTAATTTAGTAGGGTTGCAACTCAAACATTTTGTTTTGTAACAGTTGGACTCTATTGTATAATTTTTGTTACAATTTTGTTTTCGTAAAAGTACAACCCTATTTAAAAAAATAGGATATTTGCACCTTGATTTAACAAAAAATAATTTCTTAAGTAAAGCATCTTTAAAAATTCTCAATAGTAAATGGCATCAAAAACAAGCATTCCAAAAGGTACTCGTGATTTTTCGGCAATTGAATTGGCTAAAAGAAATTACATTATTCAGATTATTAAAACTAATTTTGAAAAATATGGATACCAGCCAATTGAAACACCTTCTTTTGAAAATTCCGAAACTTTAATGGGTAAATATGGTGAAGAAGGAGATCGTTTAATTTTTAAAATTCTTAATTCTGGTGATTATTTAGAGAAAATCAATATTTCAGAATTAAATACCTATACATCCAAACAACTAACGCCAAAAATAGCTGAGAAAGCACTTAGGTATGATTTAACAGTTCCTTTTGCTAGGTATGTAGTACAACATCAAAGTGAATTATATTTTCCATTCAAAAGATACCAAATTCAGCCCGTTTGGCGAGCAGATCGACCACAAAAAGGACGTTTCAGAGAGTTTTACCAATGTGATGCGGACGTTATAGGTTCAACTTCATTATGGCAGGAAACAGAGTTGTTACTACTTTACGATGCCGTTTTTACCGATTTAGATTTAAAAGGCGTAACATTAAAAATCAATAATCGCAAAATTTTATCAGGAATTGCAGAAGTAATAGGAGCAACGGATAAATTACTTGATTTTACTGTAGCTTTAGATAAATTAGATAAAATAGGGGAAGAGGGCGTTAAAAAAGAAATGTTAGAAAAAGGCATTTCTGAATTAGCAATAGAAAAAGTACAACCTTTATTCAACTTTACTGGATCCATTCAAGAAAGAATTGACAAACTTTCTACTCTATTAAGCGCTTCCCTAGAAGGAAGAAATGGGATAGCTGAGATACAATTTATTTATAATCAAATTTCAAAAATTGGACTACAAACTTCAACTTTAGATTTAGATGTAACTCTTGCTAGAGGTTTAAACTATTACACTGGAGCTATTTTTGAAGTAGCACCTCCCAAAACAGTAGCGATGGGGTCGATAGGAGGCGGAGGAAGGTACGACGATTTAACAGGAATATTTGGTCTTAAAAACATGAGTGGCGTAGGAATTTCTTTTGGATTAGATAGAATTTACTTAGTAGTAGACGAATTATCGCTTTTTCCAAATACTATTACTACATCATTAAAAATCTTGTTTTTGAATTCTGGTGAAAACACTGTTTTAGAATCGTTACAAACCATTCAAAAACTAAGAAATTTAAACATTCAAGCTGAATTGTACCCGGATACTGTAAAAATGGACAAGCAATTTAAATTTGCAGAAAAAAGCAACTTTATGTATGTGATGAAAGAAGTAAAAGAGGGACAATACAGTATTAAAAACTTACTTTCAGGTGAACAATCAGTTGTGGATTTTGACACTTTGGTTTGTCTTCTTGAAAAAAATTAAATTATTAATAAAATAACCTTGTTTTTCTGTTAAAATGATAATTATGTTATTTTAAAGGAAAGTTAAAGTATAAAAAATATTAACTACAACGATTTAGTTTGTTAATAACTAAATATAATCATAAAATATTTATAAATCAAGTTTGTAACATGATAAAAGTCATGTAATTTTGCACCCCCGTTTAAATTTTAGAGGTTTTATTAAAAAATGGATTTATCCACAAACATAAAATTTAAAATACATATCCATAAGAAATTTTAAAGAAATTTCATTTCAAATTAATAAGTGGTATGTTTTAGGGAATAAGTGGAATAAAAATTTAAAATTATAAATTAAAATTATGCTAAGATTTTTTAAAATTAAATCGGTTACTAAAATTATTGCTATACTTGTTTTTTTAGTTTCATTTAATTCAAATGCAGCTTCATTGTATTTTAACAATGTTTACAAAGCTTTTGGAACAACTTATGGAATTAATACAGTACGTTATTCAAGCATAACTTTATTAACAGGTTCTGGATTCAGTTTTACTTCTGATGTTGCTTCTAATCCTACGTTTAATAATGGGAATAATCAAAATGGAATACTTACCTATTTTACAGCAAATGGTAATTTAATTACAATTTATGGAATAGTTTCAAGAAAATCAAAAGTTAATAATGATACTACAGCTATCAATTTCATACCTACAGATGCTTCCTACTCTGTAGTAACTGGAGAAGCATACTTATTAGTTATTCCTGGATATGAATCTCTTTTTACAAATGGAGATACGGTTAAAACTGATTCTTCAGAAATTGAATTAAATGACTTATTGGAAATTCAACAAGAACATTCTACTCTAAAGATATCAAATACTTCAGTTTTGGTAAATGCTGGTTATGCTGTTTTTAATGTAAGTTTAACTTCTCCTGCCACTACTAATGTTACATTTACACCTACTTTAACAGGTGTTTCTGCAGTTAGTGGTATTGATTTTGGTAATTCTATGCAGTATTTAAATGGAGGTTCTTGGATTACAATTTCATCTTCAGTAAGTATTCCTGCTGGAACAACAAGCAAACAAATTAGAGTTCCAATATTAAATTTCAACACTTCTTCAAATGATAAAACATTTACATTAAACACAGGTATAGTTTCTGGAGGAGTAGTAAACAATTATGGTAATAATGGAACATGTACTATAGTAGTTCCTAAAATTCAAACAAGTGGAGTTTTAAATTCATTTTCATCATGTCAAAGTACAGCTTCATCGTCTCAAAATTTTTCTATTTCCGCATCAAATTTAATTTCAAATTTAATAGTTACGGCTCCTAATGGTTATGAAATTTCATTAAATAGTACAGGAACTTATTCAGGAACATTATCAATAAATCCAGTTTCAAATATTGTAAATACAACTATAGTTTATGCAAGACTTAGTGCATCAGCTGTAAGTGGTATGAGCGGAAATTTTGTAATAAGTTCGAATGCAGCTGTATCAAAAACAATTAGTATTTCTGCATCTAGCATTACTGCCCCAACATTAACATTACAAAATGCAACCATCAATTCTTGTTATTCAAATGTTAATCAAACAGTCTCGTATTTTTATAACATCACTTCAGGATCACCATCTACCTACAGTCTAACTTGGAATACTGCACCTACAAATTCATTTATAAACAAAACTAATATCGCATTATCCTCAAATTCAATTGAAGTAACCATTCCTTCAGGAACATTAGTAGGCACTTATAATGCTATATTAACAGTAAAAAGTACTTCTGGATGTTCAAGTATTGCTTATCCAATTTCTATAGTAATTAATGCTTCGTCAAATGGAGGTGTTGTTACTACTTCGCAAACAATTTGTGCAGGATCAAATCCTTCAAATATTTCAATTTCTGGACAAATTGGAACTGTTTTAAAATGGCAAAGTGCTACAGATACTAATTTCACAAATCCAGTAAATATTGCTTCTAGTTCTGCTACTTTAAATGGATCAGAAATTGGCGTAATAAACTCAACTACCTATTTTAGAGCTATTGTACAAAACGGAGCTTGTAGTTCAGTATATTCTGATTACTCAGCTGTATCAATTGGTACTACAGTATGGAATGGATCAAATTGGAGTAATGGAGAACCTAATGATCCAACAATAACCAAAGCAATAGTTTTTAAAGGAAATTATTCAGGTTCGGTAAATTTATATGGGTGTACAATGTGGGTAACCAATGGTGCAAATGTTGTTTTAAATACGGGTTATAATATTACAACTATTGGTGCTATATCGGTTGATCCGGGTAGTACTTTTGTGATGGAAAATGATTCAAATGTTTTACAAATGACAGATGCTGTTAATAACGGAATTGTAACAGTAAAAAGAAAATCGTCTCCCTTATTTAGATTGGATTACACACTTTGGTCATCTCCAGTTAGTGGTACTCAAAAACTATTTGATTTTTCTCCATTAACATCTAATGTTTTACCAAATAACAGAAGGTTTTATACCTATAACACTACAAGTAATTTGTACACAATGGTTGATCCATTACAAACCAATTTTTCCGTAGGTAAAGGATACTTGATAAGAATGCCTAACAATTGGATTTCATTTAACGGTCCAAATAGTTTAACTCCAGGAACTAATCAACCTGAACGTTTTGATGGTAACTTTATAGGTAATTTAAATAATGGAACCATAAATGTAACTGGTTTAGTTGATGGTGGGAGTACTGCTTTAAGATATAATACTGTTGGAAATCCATATCCTTCTACTATTCAAATTCCTGACTTTATTAGTCAAAATCAAAACAACATTGAAGGTTCTATTTGGTTGTGGAGAAAAACTAATGATATGTATAATATGACATCTTATTCAACTTGTACTGTTGCAGGATGTACCCGAAATAATGGGCATACTTTTTATTTTGACGATAATTTAATATCAGTAGGTCAAGGATTTATGGTTAAAGTTAAACCTAACAAAAGTTCAATCGTTTTTACGAATTCAATGCGAAGAGGTGAAAATGTAGATCAATTTTTTAGAACAACTGAAAAGAATCGTTTTTGGTTGGATCTGACAAGTTCTTCTGGTGTAAAATTTGGACAATATATGTTAGCCTATATACCAAATGCCACTAATGGTTATGATAACGGTTATGATGGTGTTTACTTCAATGATAGCCAAACAGCTTTAACATCAATAGTTGATGGTAATGAATTGACAATAAATGCTAAATCGAACTTTAATGTAAATGATATTACTCCTTTACAATTTAGAACAGATTCAGGAGATTCATATACAATTTCAATCAATAGAACAGAGGGTGTTTTTAGTCAAAATCAAGACATTTTAATTAGAGACAACCAACTAGGCATAATCCAAAGTTTAAAATCTAGTAATTATAGTTTTTCTTCTGCTACTGGAGTTTTCCAAAACAGATTCGACATTTTGTATCAGAATACTGCACTTAGTACAAATAATCCAAAATTTACAGAAAACAGTGTAGTTGTATATAAAAAAGATGGTCTTTTAAATATAAACGCAGGTTCAGTTATTATTGATAATATAAAAGTATTTGACATTAGAGGGCAGCTTTTATTTGAAAAGAAGGATGTTAATGCAGCACAAACAACTTTTAATACAAATGAAATGGGGAGTCAGGTTTTAATTGTTCAAATAACTTCTCTTGATCAAACAGTTGTAAGTAAAAAAGTAGTTAATTAAATTTTAAATTTAGATAAAAAAAATTAATTTAAAAAAAAATATTTATTAGACAACAGGTTTATTGTACTTAATTACAATTCTTTTTTTAGTTGAATATAAATTCTATACAAAAAAATATTTGGTTTTTAAATGATGAAAAATAATTTGTAAAATATAGAAATATGCAACAATAAAGACAGTTTTTACTGTCTTTATTGTTTTGTAATGAATTCTTTATAAAAAAAACCTATTCTATTTCAATTTTATACCCTATTTTTTGGAGTTCTTGTTTGTTTTTTAGCATTTTCCCAACTGTGTCTTTAATTAGAAAAATTTTAGTAGCAATTGCTAAAACATTTTTATAATTTGGATCGGTTATAATTATTCCTTTAACTTTTGCTTTTTCTACAATTAATGCTGCTATTTTTTCAGCCATAATAGGAGATAGTCCACTAAATGGTTCGTCTAATATACAAAATTTTGAGTCGTTGAAAACTATTAATTTCACTTCAAAATAGTTCACTTCACCTTCTGATAAGGAACTAATTTTTGATTTTAAAATGGGTTGTAGTAGTGAATCGTTAAAAAAAGATATTCGATGTTCAATTTTTACGAATAATTTTATTGTTTTTTCAACAGTTAAATTAGAGGGAATAAAATGATTTTGTGGTAAAAATGATATTCCATTTGTTAATAGGTATGCTTTTTTTAAAACGCAGTTGTTCAACTTAATAAAACTACTTTCTGCTGTTAAAGTGCCAAAAATAATTTTTAATAATGTACTTTTACCTGAACCATTTAGACCAAAAACGCCAATTATATCGTTTGTTTCACATTTTAAATAAACATCCGAAAGTATTTTTTTTGAACCAATGGATATGTTTATGCTGTCAATTTCTAAAATACTTGCCATACAATCATAAGTAGTAAAAGGGCAATAATTAAATTAAGAACAGAGCAAAAAAACATTAATTGTTTTTTGCTAATGGCATTGTTGTAGTAAAAGTAATATTCGTTCTTTCTAAAAATTTCTTTAAATCCAAATGCTAGCGGTATTGCTATAAAAGTTGCATTTACAACTATAAATTTTGGATTGAAAATAATTGAAAGTAGCAAAATAGGCACGTTGATAAATCCTATACTTTTGTAAAATTCCCAAAACAATTTTAGTTTCACTACTTTAACAATTGGTTACTTATTTTAACTGTCAATTTCTTTTACACCTTTAATAAAAAGCCATTTCATATATAGTTTTTCTCCATCTTTGGTTTTTACTGCTTGAAATTTAGGTGCTAAAACAGTGCCAACAATAAATGCAATTAAAGATACTAAAAATCCTTTTAGTGTAGTAAATTCTAATACTAAAAATCGAATTCCAATAAATAAAATGGTAAAGGCAATTAACTGGTAAATAAAAGATTTTAATTGTAATTTGGTCATATTCTTATAAAAATAAATTAATTCGATGTGTTTTGAAATTTTGTTCTTTTACTACCTTCATACATTTCATATTTAACCAAACGAGCTTCTAGGCTTCCATTAAATAATTTTATTTTTCTAGAAGGTTTTAAGCCAACAAATTTTAAAGCTTCGAGGTTTGCTGTAATAAACCAGGCAGTTGTACCTGGGTAATTTTGTTTCAAAGTGTCGCCAATTTCTTTGTAAAAACGCTCCATTTCAATATCTAAGCGTTCGCCATAAGGTGGGTTAAAAACAATATGCAAAGGGCCTGAAGTTTGTTTTTGAGAAGAAAAAAAGTTGTATTCTTTTATAGTAATGTATTCTTCTAAATTAGCATTTCTAATATTATCTTTCGCTTTTAAAACTGCACTAGGTGCTTTGTCAAAACCAATTATTGAATAGTGAAACTCTCTAACTTTTTTTAATAAACTTGTAACAATTTCATCAAACAATTCGTTGTCCCAATCCCGCCACTTTTCAAAAGCAAATTCTTTTCGGTTGATGTTGGCTGGAATTCTACAAGCAATCATTGCAGCTTCGGCTAAAATAGTTCCACTTCCACACATAGGATCCATAAAATCCCCTTGACCGTCCCAGCCAGAAAGCAACAACATACCTGCTGCTAAAACTTCGTTGATAGGAGCAATATTTGTAGCTGTTCTATAACCGCGTTGATGTAAAGAAGTACCAGAAGTGTCTAAAGCAACTGAAACTTGATCTTTATCAATATGTACATTTATTCGTAAATCTGGAAAATCCTTATCTATACTTGGTCTTTGTCCAGATTTATTTCTAAATTGATCGACAATTGCATCTTTACATTTTTGAGAAATAAACTGCGAATGTTTAAAATAATCTGAGTGAATAGTTGAATCTATTACAAATGTCTGGTTAGCATTCATAAAGGTTGACCAATTTATACCTCCCATTCCTTTGTACAAACTTTCTTCGTTTGTAGCTCTAAAATGATAGATTGGTTTTAAAATTTTTAAAGCAGTTCTTAGCGCTAAATTTGCTTTGTACATAAAGCCTTTATCGCCTCTAAAGCTAACCATTCTAATACCTTGTTCAACATCTTGTGCACCTAAATTTTTTAGTTCTTGCGCTAGTATTTCTTCAAAACCAAAAAAGGTTTTGGCTATCATTTTAAAATTTTCCATTTCTATATAATACAATAATCAAATTCCAAATTCCAAATAAATCTTACATCCTAAAATATCAAACTTCAAACTTGGAATAACTTCTGCAAAAATACACTAAATTTGCACGGTAAGAATTCATTTGAAAATATAAATGTCAACAATAGAAAATTCCAAATCAGAAAATTGGTTCGCCTCATGGTTTGATACACCATATTATCATATATTGTACAAGGAAAGAAATTACCGTGAAGCACAGATTTTTATGGATAATTTGACACATTATTTAAACATACCAGAATCGGGCAAAGTTTTGGATTTAGCTTGTGGAAAAGGACGACATTCTATTTATTTAAATCAATTAGGATTTGATGTATTAGGAGTTGATATAGCGACAAATAGCATTGAAGAGGCATCTATAAATGCTAATGAAAAACTCCGATTTAGAGTGCATGATATGAGAGAACCTTTGGATGAAAAGTTTGACGCTGTCTTTAACTTGTTTACCAGTTTTGGTTATTTTGAAAATGATATAGATCATTTGAAAACTCTGGTTGCCATTAAAGAAAATCTTTCCGAATATGGGTTTGCAGTGCTGGATTTTATGAATGTACAGCAAGTAATTACTAATTTAGTTCCTGAAGAAATTAAAACCATTGACGGTATTGATTTTTATTTAAAAAGATATTTATCAGAAGGTTACATTATAAAAGATATACAATTTGAAAATCAAGGTCAAAAATTTCATTTTGAAGAAAAAGTAAGAGCCTTTACGTTGGAAGATTTTCAAAAAATGATGGATGAAGCTGGAATTTATTTGTTAGACACCTTTGGGGATTATAAATTAAAAAAATACCTTAAACAAACGAGTGAACGATTAATTATGATTTTTAAATAATAAAAATTGTAAAGTAGAAAGACGAATGATTTATTTATTACCCTTTTTATCAGTACTTTTTGGATTTGCAATAGCACTCCTTTTAAAACCTAAAGCTAAAAATAATCTAAAATTAGTTTTAGCATTTAGTGGTTCTTTTTTATTGTCTTTAACGGTAATGCACTTACTTCCTGATGTTTATTTAGGTGGAAACAAAAAAGTTGGTATCTTTATAATGATTGGAATTTTATTTCAAATTGTATTAGAATTTTTCTCAAAAGGTGCAGAACACGGTCATGTTCACGGACATGATAAAATGACAAAAATGCCTTGGTTGTTATTTATAAGTTTGTGCATTCATGCTTTTTTAGAAGGTTTTCCAGTAAGCCATCATGCTAATTTAGCACTTGGAATAGCTATTCACCATCTCCCAATAGCAATTATTTTAACTGTTTTTTTCGTAAATGCTGAATTGAATAAAATTGCTTTAATTGCCTTTATGATGACCTTTGCCATCATGACGCCAATAGGAACAATTACTGCTGAAAGATTTTTCTTTTTGAATGAGTATTACAATCAAATTACAGCTATAGTTATTGGAATACTTTTTCACATTTCATCAACCATTATTTTCGAGAGTAGTGAAGGACATAAATTCAATATTGCTAAAATTTCGATGATTATATTTGGAATTGCACTTGCTTATATTTTATAAAAAAACTATTAAATTTTACCTAAGTACTTCAAAAAATAGAATTGAAAAAATGACTTTTACTAAAACCACAGAACAAGCATCCAAATACGATCATTTAGACCAAATGTCTTTATCTAATTTATTAGTAAATATTAATAGAGAAGACAAAACAGTTCCGTTAGCAGTTGAAAAAGCACTACCTCAAATTGAAAATTTAGTAACCAAAATAGTTGAACAATTAAAACAGGGAGGAAAATTGTTTTATATTGGAGCGGGAACTTCTGGACGATTAGGAATTGTTGATGCATCCGAATGTCCGCCAACTTTTGGAGTTCCTTCCGATTTAGTAAATGGAATTATTGCTGGCGGAGACAAAGCTATTCGCAGAGCTGTTGAAAATGCCGAAGACAATACGACACAAGCATGGATTGATTTACAAGACCATAATATAAGTACTAAAGATATTGTTATTGGAATTGCAGCTTCTGGAACCACACCTTATGTAATTGAAGGTTTGAAAAAATGTAATGAAAATAATATTATTACTGGGTGTATTACTTGTAATGAAGGAAGTCCTTTGGCTTTGACCGCTGCTTATCCTATAGTTGTAATTGTTGGTCCTGAATTTGTAACTGGAAGTTCCAGAATGAAAGCCGGCACCGCACAAAAATTAGTTTTAAACATGGTATCAACAGCAACGATGATTCAACTTGGGAAAGTAAAAGGAAACAAAATGGTTGATATGCAATTAAGTAACGATAAACTTGTTGATCGAGGTGTTAAAATGATAATGAGCGAGATTCCAGTTGATTATGACCTTGCTTTACAGTTGTTAAAACAAAACGGAAGCGTTAGAAATACTATTGAAAATTACAATTCTGAAAATATACATTAAATCAATTCAAATGGCAACAAATAAAAAATTATTTTTAAAATCACTGCGCTATTTTTCTTTTTCAATGCCTCTTTTGTTTTTAGGGCCAGTTGTTTTAAACAGTGCTTTTAAAAACCAGCACAATCCGTATTATATTTTGGTATTAGTAATTGGAATTGCAATTTGTTTAGGTGCAGTTTTGTTAGCTTTTCTAGGTATAAAAACGATAATGAGAAGTTTGTTTAATGATTAATTAATTATAGATTAATAGCACCTTATGTTCCTAAAAACCAATAAATCAATTCTATTTTTCGCATTTTTGTTTTGTGCATCTTGTTACGATGTTGAGTTGAATTGTAAAGATTTTAAAACTGGAAAATTTAAATTTGAAACTAAAGTTAATGGAGTAACTAAAACTACTTACTTTGACCGTAACGATAGTATAGAAATAGAAAACTATGAAGGAAAAATAGATACTTCAACAATTCGTTGGGTAAATGATTGCGAGTACATTTTAAAGAAAAAACATCCTAAAAGTAGTGCAGATGAAAAAGCAATAGATGTAAGAATTTTATCTACAACAAAAAAGTCTTACCTATTTGAATTTGGTTGGGTTGGTAATGAACAAAAAAAACAAGGGAAAGCAGAAAAAGTAATACTAAATCATTAAAATAAAGATCTCAAAAATGGAAGTTTTTTTAAATGCAAACGCTTGGATAGCCTTATTAACATTAACTTTTTTAGAAATTGTATTGGGAATTGATAATATTATTTTTATATCAATTGCCGCCGATAAACTTGAGCCCGAACAACGAAGCAAAGCAACAAATATTGGTTTACTTTTAGCAATGCTAATTAGAATTGGTTTACTCTTTATGTTGTCGATATTAACTGCTTTAAATCAAACCTTTTTTGAACTTCATTTTTCATTTTTATCTGGAAACATCAGTGGACAAGCTATAATTTTATTTGCTGGCGGTATCTTTCTACTATATAAAAGCACAAAAGAGATTCATGAAAAAGTTGAAGATAAAAAGCATGATGAGAAAGTAGTAAAATCTCAAAGATCAGCATCATTAACGAGTGCAGTTTTGCAAATTTCAATGATAAATTTAGTATTTTCTTTTGACAGTATATTAACTGCAATTGGTATGACTAATGGTATTTCCGAAAACCCGAAAGATGCAATAGTAATTATGATTGTTGCTGTAGTTGTATCGATGTTAATAATGATGCTTTTTGCAAAACCAGTTGGTGATTTTGTTAACCAACACCCAACAATTCAGATGCTTGGACTAACTTTTTTAATTTTGATTGGATTTATGTTGATTACCGAGGCTGCTCATATTTCACATTTATCCGTAATGGGGAATAAAGTAGGTACGGTACCAAAAGCCTATTTGTATTTTGCAATTTCATTTTCTTTGTTAGTTGAGTTTTTAAATATGAAAGTTAGAAAAAAAGCTAAATGATTATATGAGTTTAAAATAGCTATCAAATCCGATTTAATAATTTAATCAACAACCATTTCTATATTTTTTTCTCTTACTTTTGCAAAATAACAGATAGCACTCTCAAAAAGAGTTTGTTTTAAACTGATTTAAAAAATAAATAATGAAAAATTTTACAAAATTAACATTGTTCGTGTTCTTATTAATTGGATTTACTAAAGTTCATGCTCAGTATGTTTCTATTCCAAATACAACTTTTAAAAATTGGGTTTTGGCTCATGTACCACATCCAACCAGTACCACTAACATTACTCCTGCAGAAGCCGCAGCTTACAGTGGCACTATTTCTATTGGAGGTAATAACATTACAGATTTAACAGGAATAAAAGCTTTTACACACATTACATCACTAAACTGTTCTGCTAATGCTTTAACCACTTTGGATGTTAGCGGTTGTGCAGCATTAACTACCTTAACTTGTACATTCAACTCCATAACCAGTTTAACAGTAACCGGTTGCCCAGCTTTAAATGCAATTTATTGTTCAGATAATTCTTTAACCAGTCTTAATGTCAGCACAAATTCTTTATTGGAATATTTGTATTGTTACAATAATTTTATTACTACCTTAAATTTAAGTAGTAATCCAATTCTTGGCTATTTTGAATGCTACAACAATTCTTTAACTAGTTTGAATGTACAAAATGGACATAACGATCTAATATCTATTTTTGATGCAAGTTCTAATCCTTCATTGACTTGTATAAAAGTGGATAATGTTGCTAATGCTACTTCAAATGCCAATTGGATTAAAGATTCAGGTGCAAATTATAGTACAAGTTGTGGTCTTGCTGCAGCTACTTTCAACAACCAATCTATTGTTGAAGCGTATCCAAATCCTTTTTCAAATAGCTTTACTATCAAAGTAAATTTCATTCAATCTGATGATGTTCAAATTTCCGTTTTTGATTCGTTAGGCAGAACAATTGAAAACAGAACACTGGTAAATTCAGCAAACAACGTTTTTGAATTTGGTAACAACTATCCTACAGGGATTTACAACATTAAAATTAATCAAGCTAATAATAACCAAACGCTTAGAATGATTAAAAATTAGTTTCTTTAATTTTTTTTTATCTAAGAAAACCAAATACATTTTCAATTAAACAAAAAGGTTATTTCAAATTTAATTTGAAATAACCTTTTTGTTTATAGTTTTATTTTAAATAATAATTTTAAAATTCTTCCTATGATCTTCGATAATAAAATTACAGTTTAAATTGAAATAAATAGGTATTTTTTTTTGAGCTTATATATATTAAAAACAGAAGTGTAGTGTTTATGATTATATTTGGAGTAATAATTTAAAAAAGCGAATTTTTGATTAGAAGGTATTTTATTGTTAATCAAAAAATTAATTAAAAAAATGAGAAAAATATATTATATAATTCTATTCTTACTTTTCATATTAAGTAGTCAAGCACAAAAATATGAATTTGATTTACTAACAAAATACAATAGTATATCGGTCAACTTTGAACGTGAAAGTTTGGTTTATTCAAATTCAAGAAACCAAAATTATTTTTTATATGTTGAAAGGGATTCGCTAACTAAGCACGCAAAATTATATGATATTGAAAACAAGACTTTACATAATTTTTTAATTTTAGAATCAAAACAAAAAAATGAATTATTTTTTGAATTCAAATATTTAGATTCAAAAGCTATAAATCAAGAAAGCAGTTTTCATAATTATGAATTTGACGTGAAGTCGATTAATTCTGACAGTATATATAAGGTAATAAAAATAGAACTATTCAAAAATAAAAAAAGGAAAAAGCCAGAAATGATATCTGTACTAAAAGTAAAGAATAGCAATAACAATCTTTTTCCACTATTTAGATTTAGTTGTTTACATCCTTTTGAATTCAATCGGAATTTAAATTTTACAGAAAATGTAATAGTTGAAAGCGCAACAGAAACACTATTTTCTGGTATAAAAATTGAACATAAATTATTGTATTTTAAAGAGATAAAACTTGAAATACAAATTCCAAAAACAAAAAATCAAATGAAATAACGCCAGTTAATGTGAATTGTAAAGTCATAAAATTTGTACTTTAAAGCACTTTACAAACAGCCTATTATAAACTTGAAATACCAGCCAATTCCTTTAAGGTAATTTCGGATAATTTTGCTTGTAATTGCGAATTGCTGTTTCTAACTTTTGCATTGATGTAATTCAATTGAGCTGTTCTGAATTCAATTGATGTTATGGTTCCGATTTTAAATTTTTCGAGTGTAATGTCCATATTTTGTTTAGCAATGGCTTCGTTGATTTTTTCCAATTTTAAAAGCTCAAGATTGGTTACATAACTCTGAAAAGTTGTACTAAGCTGAGATTCCAACAACTTGTTCATTTGATCGATAGCAATTTGTGCATTTTCAATTTGAAGAGCTGCTACTTTTTCAGTTCTATTTTGATAGAATCCATTAAATAGGTTCATTGATGCAGTAAAACCATAATTTAATCCCGATGTACTCGATTGAATGGTATAACCTAAACTTGAATGTGTAGTATTGAAGTTATATCCACTCGTTAGTGCTAAATTAGGATACCTTCCAGATTTAATTTGTTTCAATTGCAATTCTGCAATTTTTTTAGCAATAATTTGATTTTCAAGTTGAGGATTTTGTTTTTGAGCCAATTCCATTAATTTTTTAAAATCCAATTGATCGTCAACTTGAATTGTAGGTTGAACTGAAAATACTGTTTTGCAATCTCGTGCTAAAATTTGGTTTAAAAGAATTTGCGTTCCTGCATATTGTTCTTTCTGTTTTAATAGTAAAGTTGTATCGGTGTTTAAATCAACTTGAGCATTCAAAACTTCTAACTTTGAGGCTTTCCCAATTGAAAACCGATTTTGAGCTAACGTCAATCGTTGTTTCGAAATCACGAGGGTGGAATCTAATGCATTTAATTGTTGTTGCTGCTGTACTAAATTGTAATAGGTTGCGTTTACTTCCGAGAGTTTTGAGAGCAAAACAAGTTTAAGTTGTGTTTCACCCTGCTTTTCAAGCGTTTTCAATTGTTGTAAAGTAGTAAACATTTTAAATCCGTCAAACAGCATCCATCCAAAGCTAACACCGTAGGTTAAGTTACTGTTCTTGGCATTGTTTAAAGCACTAACAGTACCATCAGCTTTGGTTTGCGAAATATTTTGTAACCCATTATTATCTACAATAGCAGCAGTTAGTTGAGGTAAAAAACCAGCATTTCCTAGGCTAACATTGTTTTGATTTATTTTTAAATTAGTAGCAGCAATTTTAATTTCATAATTGTTTTCAAAAGCAATTTTAACTGCATTTTCTAAAGTAAGTACTTCTTGAGCGTTGATTTGAAAACTAAAATATAGGCAAATCGAAATAGATAATAGTATTTTTTTTAACATGATTATAGCGTTTCTGATTCTTTAATAGTATCAAATTCTGGACGGTGTTTGCGTTCTTTGCTCCACATAAAATATATAGAAGGAATGATAAACAAAGTTAACAGTAATGAAAAAAGAGTACCACCTACAATTACTACCCCCATTCCAATTCTGCTTTTAGCTGCAGCTCCTAATGAAAGTGCAATGGGTAAAGCACCAAGTGCAATGGCTAAACTGGTCATTAAAATTGGACGTAATCTTGATTCGGAAGCTTCCATAATAGCGTCGTATTTTGATTTTCCTTGTTCCCTTAATTGGTTTGCAAATTCAACAATTAAGATCCCGTTTTTAGTAACCAATCCAATTAACATTATGGTGCCAATTTGACTAAAAATATTCCAAGTTTGTCCGAACAACCATAGAGAAAAAAGTGCACCGGCTACTGCCATTGGAACAGTTAAAATAATGATTAAAGGATCGATAAAACTTTCAAATTGCGCCGCTAAAATTAAGTAAATGAGCAATAAAGCCAAACCAAAAGCAAAGGAAGTATTGGAACTACTTTCTACAAAATCTCTGGATTCTCCTCCCAAATCAGTTGTAAAAGAGGCGTCTAAAACTTTTGCTTTTATTTTATCCATTGCTTCTATGCCTTGACTAATGCTTTTTCCTGGCGTAAGTCCAGCAAAAACAGTGGCGGACATGTTTCGGTTGTTGTGGTATAATTGAGGTGGATTACTTTTTTCATTTATTGAAACCACATTGTCAAGTTGAATCATTTTTCCATTACTGTTTTTTACAAACATGGAAGTCAAATCCAAAGGTTTAGAACGATCTTTTTCGTCAAACTGTCCAATAACTTGGTATTGTTTACCATTCTTTAAAAAATAACCAAAACGTTGACCACTTAACGATAATTGTAAGGTTTGTGCAATATCTAAAACAGAAATACCCATGCTTTCTGCTTTTTCTCGGTCGATGATAACATTTATTTCGGGTTTGTTGAATTTTAAATTAACATCAGTAATAGAAAAAGTTGGGTCTTTACTCGCTTCCTCCATAAATAATGGAATTTTAGACCTTAATTTTTCAAAGTTTGGTGCTTGTATAATATATTGAATGGGTAATCCGCCTCTTTTGTTAACAGCAATGGTGGGTTGTTCTGATACGGAAGTTTTGGAATCTGGATATTTTTTGGTCCATTTGGTCAGTTTTTCAACAATTTCTTTTTGAGTTCTTTTCCTTTTTTCGGGATCAACTAATGCTATTCTAGCCCTGCCACTATTGGTAGCCGATGCATTAAAACCCGGTGCAGTAATAATTAAACTTACTTTTTTTTCTGGAATAGAATCGTCAATTAATTTTGATAATTCTTGCATAAATCGATCGGTGTATTCATAGGATGAACCTTCGGCAGTTGTTGTACTCACAATCAAAGCACTTCTATCATCGTAGGGCGCAGTTTCTTTTTGAATTATAGAAAAGAACAAATAAATTAACCCAAAACAAGCAATTAAAATTGGAAAACTCATCCATTTTCTTTTCATAAAACTTTCTAATGAACTTGCGTAGCCTTTGTTCAAACTTTCAAAAAAAGGTTCAGTATAGGTGTAAAATTTAGATTTTTTTTGAACACCACTTTTCATTAAATACGCATTCAGCATAGGAGTTAGCGTTAATGAAACAAAGGCTGAAATTAAAACAGCAGCTCCAATTACCACACCAAATTCTCGAAACAAGCGACCAACAAATCCCTCTAAAAAAATTACAGGTAAAAAAACTGCTGCCAATGTTATGGATATTGAAAGTACAGCAAAGAAAATTTCGTTTGAACCTTTAATAGCAGCCTCAATAGGAGACATTCCTTGCTCCACTTTCTTAAAAATATTTTCGGTAACAACAATCCCATCATCAACCACTAAGCCGGTGGCTAGTACAATGGCTAAAAGTGTTAGAACATTTACTGAAAAGCCAAACAACCACATGATGAAAAAAGTAGCAATTAAGGAAACCGGAATGTCAATTAAAGGACGAAAAGCAATAGCCCAATCTCTGAAAAATAAATAGATGATTAAAATAACTAGAATAATAGAAATCAATAATGTTTCAGCAACTTCAGTAACTGATTTTTTTACAAAAATAGTATTATCTATTGCTATATTTAAAACCACATCTTTGGGCAAATCTTTTTTTAAGATATCAAATTTTTTATAAAATGCTGACGAAATATCCAAATAATTAGCACCAGGAAGAGGTACAATTGCGATTCCAACAAGTGGTATTCCAGATTGTGTCATGTTAGTTTCAATTACTTCTGGCCCTAAATTTGCCGAACCAACATCACTAAATTTTACAATTTTGGTACCTTCTGTTTTAATTATTATGTCCTCAAATTGTTTCGCAGTACTCAAATTCCCAACAGTTCTAACGGTTAATTCAGTATTGTTTCCAGTTAGCTTTCCAGATGGGAGCTCAATATTTTGTTGATTCAAAGCGGTTTTAATATCCGATACGGTACAGCCATAAGCAGCCAATTTTACGGGATCTATCCACAGACGCATGGCATATTTTTTTTGCCCCCAAATTTGAACGCCACTAACACCTGGAATCGTTTCCAAACGGGGCTCAATAATGTTTTCTGCCAAATCACTAAGCTCCAACTGACTTTTCGAATTACTTTGAACAGTCATTGAAATTATGGCATCGGCATTGGCATCGGCTTTCGAAACAACGGGCGGAGCATCTATATCCTTTGGCAGCAACTTTGCAGCTATTGCTACTTTGTCTCGAACATCGTTTGCAGCTGTTTCCAAATCTTTATTCAAATTGAATTCAACCGTAATGGTACTGGAGCCCTGAACACTTGATGACGTTATGTTTTTTATTCCGTCAATAGAATTAATTGACTTTTCTATAGGTTCTGTAATTTGCGATTCTATAATGTCTGAATTTGCTCCAGCATAGTCGGTTCTAATGGTAATTTGCGCGGGATCAATTGACGGAAATTCTCTTATTCCAAGAAAACTAAACCCAATTATACCAAACAAAATAATACTAACATTCAAAACTATTGTTAATACAGGTCTTTTAATACTTAAAGTAGATAAACTCATGGAATTTTGATTTAGTATTTTAACTACTTAGCCAATTTAATTTTTATTGGAGCTTTGTCTTTTAAAGCCATAATACCGGAAGTTAAAAGTGTATCTCCCATTTTTAAACCACTCAAAACCAATACAGATTTATCAGTTCTGGAAGCAGTTTCAATTTTAACCTCTTTTGCAAAGCCATGGTTGGAGACATATACTTTTTTGCCACTTTGTATTGGAATTATAGCTTCTGAAGGAATGACTATGGCATCTTTAATGGCAACTAGTGGAAAAATGATGTCAGCAAAAACACCCGGTAAAAGTTGTTTTTTAGAGTTGTCAGTTATTGCTTTAACTTGCATGGTTCTTGTGTTTTCTGACAAATTAGGTTCTAAGGCATAAATTTTTGCTTCAAAGAGCGTACTCGAACTCGAAACTTTAAAATGAATGGTAGCATTCAATTTAACTTGTGTAGCATATTTTTCAGGAATAGCAAATGTAATTTTCAGTTGTGAAGTGTTTACCAAATTTGCAACAACAACTGCTGGAGTAATATAAGTTCCAGGAGAAATGGTACGCAATCCTATAGTTCCAGAAAAAGGTGCTTTAACAGCTGTTTTTCCAATTTGTGCATTTATAAGCTGAGCTTGTGCTTTTGCAGATTGGTATTCTGAACGGGTAACATCAAATTCTTCTTGACTAATTGCTTCTTTTTCTAACAACAATTTGGCGCGTCTTTCGTTTTCAAAAGCAAGGCGTTCTTTGGAATTAGCTTGTACCAATTGTGCTTTTAATTCTACGTCGTTAACTTTAAAAAGCAATTGCCCTTTTGAAACAATACCACCTTCTTCAAAATTAATTTTCTCAACAATTCCTGAAGTTTCACTATGAATTTCTACTCGCTCGTTCGCTTCTACGGAACCTGAAAGTGCTAAATTATCATTAAAAAGTTCAGGTTTAACAACCACACCTTTAACCATAATGGGCGGTTTTTTATCATTTTTACCAGCTCCTTTTTCATCTTGATTCGCATTTGTTTTTATTCGGTAAAAAATCAAACTTCCAATAAGCAATACCAGGAGTAGTAAAAAAATAGTTTTCAATTTCATAAAAAAAAATATAGCGGTTTATAACTGGAAAAATAAATTGAAACAAATTTATGTCTTTGTTAACAAATAAAATAAAAGTTACATTTTTATTAACTTTTGAAACATTTTTTTTTTGAATATATAATCAAAACTAATATTTATTAGAATCGTTATTCAATTTTTTCAAAGATACTACCTTTGTATTTGGTACATCTCAATAAATTATATAGCAAAGTATAACAGTTCAACTATTTTAAAATGTTACACCACTGCATCAAGAGTTATGATTGTATTCTTAATTTGAAATTACATCATAAGTAATATACTTAAAAAGAAAAATATCGCCCTAGTGTTATATTTTTTTGAATTTATTTTTAAACTATAACGACCTTGTTATAATTTTTTTATTGTATTTTTAAACGATAACAACTTTGTTGTAAATTTTTTATTTTATATTCAAACTATAACAACAATGAAAGCAACACTCGAAATCAGAACTTATTTTGGACTTTCGCAACAATCGATGGCGTAGTATCTCAGAGTTACTTTAGGTCATTAGTCGAAACATGTAATGCTTGCTAATTTAAAAAAATTCTGATTTTTATGGTGTAATCTGTTAGTAAAATCACATCGGCAGTTGACTGTGATTTATTATTGTCATGGTCTGCAAAAGAAAAAGCAGTCTTAATTTATAAAAAACTTTCGGAAGAAAGGATTGCGAACAACTACAGCGAAACTTCTGTTGAAATTGCCGCTGAACTACAATCAGTCTCTAACGAGATTTCTGCAACTGAAACCATTTTAACTGGCTTGCAAGACGGCAGTACAAAAGACGATGTGGCTAATAAAAAAGTAAAATTAGAACATAAAAATAAATTGTTAAAATGAATAAAATTTGGTAGGTTTGGAGATAATAAATTCAATTTAAATGATTGATAAAAAATCGTTATCTGAAAGAGACATTTGCTCAAAGTTTATTACGCCGGCTTTACAACAAGCTGGGTGGAATATTCAAACACAAGTACTTGAGGAAGTATCTTTTACTGATGGTAAAATTTATGTTCGTGGTAAATTAACAGCTCGTGGTGAACGTAAAAGAGCAGATTATCTTCTTTACTATCAAGACAATCCAATTGCTATTATTGAAGCTAAAGATAACAAACATTCTGTTCGTGCAGGGATACAACAAGCTTTGAATTATGCTCGAATATTAGACATTCCAAGTGTTTTTAGTAGTAATGGTAACGGTTTTATATTTCATGACAGAACGGCTACGGATGAATCTATTGAAACGGAATTGTCTTTAGAAAACTTTCCTTCTCCTGAAGTATTGTGGTTGAAATACAAACAGTATAAAGGTATTGTTACTCCTGAGGGAGAAAAGATAGCGTTACAAAAATACTTCTCCGATGGTTCGGGAAGAAAACCTAGATATTACCAACAAATTGCCATAAATAGAACCGTTGAAGCTATTGCTAATGGACAAAATAGAATTTTGTTGGTTATGGCAACTGGAACTGGAAAAACCTATACTGCTTTTCAAATTATACATCGACTTTGGAAAAGCGGTGCTAAAAAAAGAATCTTATTTCTTGCCGATAGAAATGCTTTGATTGACCAAACCAAACGTGGTGACTTCAAACATTTCAAAGATAAAATGACGGTGGTAAAAAATCGCATGATTGACAAGAGTTATGAAATTTATTTGGCATTGTATCAAGGATTGGCTGGTGCTGATGAAGATGCTAATGCTTACAAACAATTTTCTCCTGACTTTTTTGATTTGATTATTATTGATGAGTGCCATAGAGGAAGTGCCAAAGAAGATAGTTCGTGGAGAGAAATATTAACTTATTTTGGAAAAGCTACTCATGTTGGTTTAACGGCTACTCCAAAGGAAACTAAAGAAACGAGTAACACCGAATATTTTGGTGAACCTGTTTATACGTATTCTTTGAAACAAGGAATTGATGATGGTTTCTTGGCTCCTTATAAAGTAATTCGTGTAGCATTGAATGTAGATGCTGAAGGCTACCGACCAGAACAAGGTAAAACCGATAAAGAAGGTAACGCCATTGAAGATAGAATTTACAATAGAAAAGACTTTGATAAAAGTTTGGTTATTGAAGAGCGAACCGATGCCGTTGCCAAAAAACTAACAGAATATTTAAAAGGATTTGACCGTTTTGCGAAAACCATAATTTTTTGTGTTGATATTGACCATGCGGAACGTATGCGTAATGCTATTGCACGACATAATGCCGACTTGGTTGCTGAAAATTACAAATATGTAATGCAGATTACTGGCGATAATGACGAAGGAAAGCGCGAATTGGATAACTTCATTAACCCAGAAGAAAAATACCCTGTTATTGCTACTACCTCTGAATTGATGACCACTGGTGTTGATGCACAAACTTGTAAAGTTATTGTGTTGGATGCCAACATTAATTCAATGACCAAATTCAAGCAAATTGTTGGTCGTGGAACTCGTATAAATGAAGAATTTAATAAACTTTATTTTACTATTTTAGACTTTAGAAACGCCACTGATAATTTTGCTGACCCTGATTTTGATGGTGACCCAATACGAGTAAAACCAATTACTGAAGATGTCGATTTAACCGATGTTTCAACTGAGGAAGAATTAGAAAACGAACCGATTATTGACGATTTAACTGGAGAAGAAATTGTAATTGTACCTCCAAAAGTTAGAAAAGTAAACGAACCTAACGAAGAATATAAAAAACGACCAAAACAATACATCAATGGTGTTAATGTTTCTGTATTGGTAAGTAGAGAATTATACTTTGATAATAACGGAAAACCAATTACAATAAGCTTAAAAGACTATACCAAAAACATTATTCAACAAAAGTTTACTTCTTTGGATGATTTCTTGTTGAAATGGAATAATACCGACAAAAAAGAAGTGCTTATCAAAGAATTACAAGAACAAGGTGTTATGGTTGAAGCCTTGTATGAAGCGGTTGACAAACAAGTAGATTTGTTTGATTTGATTTGCCACGTAGCTTTTGACCAACCACCATTATCAAGAAAAGAAAGAGCCAACAACGTTAAAAAACGCAACTACTTCACAAAATATGGCGAACAAGCTAGAAAAGTTTTAGAGACTTTACTAGATAAATATGCCGATGAAGGTGTTGAAAACATAGAAAGTATTGAAGTTTTACGTGTTAAACCATTTGACGAATACGGTTCACCAATAGAGATTATCAATGAATTTGGTAGTAAACAAAAGTACTTAGATGCAGTTAGAGAATTAGAAAACGAATTATATAGAAAAATATAAAATGATATCACCTTTAAAACAAATTGAGAGCGGAAAAATGTTTATTCAAAACGTTTTTGGAAATTACAACAACCATGAAATGTGGTATAAAATACCTGAATATCAAAGACCTTATGTTTGGGAAGATGAACAAGTAATTGCTCTTTTAGAGGATGTTTCAAGTGCTCAACAATTCACACAAGATTCCGAATATTTTTTAGGTTCTATTGTTTTTCACAGTAAATTATCTGAAAACAAGTTATACAGAGATAATGAATTATTAGATGGTCAACAAAGATTAACTACTCTTTACATGTTAATGGCTGTTATTAGAGATTTATCGGAAGATGAAGATTTGAAAAAAACGTGTAGAGATGCCATTTATCAAAAAGAAAACAAATTTAAAGGCATTCCTGAAAGAATGAGAATAACGTTTGATATTCGTGATGAAGTAAAAGAATTTGCAGAAGAATATATCAAAATCGACAATAGTACCGCACGAAAAGATTCTCTCTTAGATTTAATCAATAAAGGTCAAGATATAAATGTGAAAAATATGGCGAAAGCTATAATCACAATGAGAGAATGGTTTTTGAAAAGTGAAAATATTAATGTAGAAGATTTTTTCATACACTTAATGAATAATGTGTTACTAATTTTTGTTTCTAGTCAAGAATTAGATGATGCCTTTCGATTATTTACAGTTCTTAATGACAGAGGAGTAAAATTAAGAAATAGTGATATTCTTAAAGCTGATAATCTAAAATTTGTGACTGACGATACCAAAAGAAAAGCATATGCTATTTTTTGGGAAGAATTAGAAGGAGAATTACAAGAAGATTTTGATCAATTCTTATCCTATATAAGAACCATTTTAGTGAAAGAAAAAGCTAGATTAAGTCTATTGAAAGAATTTGAATTAAACATATACAATCCAAAAGAATATATTCGAGAAACTAAACAATCTATACCTAAAACACCTCTTTTAAATAAAGGTATAGACACATTTGAATATATAAAAAAATATAAAAAACATTACGATTTTTTATTCAATAACGCCAATACCTCATTAGGTAGTACTTTTGAATTTGAAAACCTTATAGCATTATTACAAGATAATAGTATTGCCGATATTTGGATTCCACCTTTATTAAATTTCAGAGAATCATTTGGAGATACAGATATATTCGCTTTTTTAATAAAACTTGATAATAAATTTTCAGCTGATTTAATTGCCGGTGAATCACCGACAACAAGAATTGAATCAATGAATAGTATTATTAAAGAAATACAAAACGTAAAAAATAATTCAGAAATAAATGAGGATGATAAAGTAAATACTTTATTAAACTCAAAAATATTTGAATTTAATAAAATAGCTTTCTTAAATGAAATTGAAAATGGTCAAATTTACAAGAGAAAATTTGCTCGATACATTCTTCTAAAATTAGACTACTTAAATAGCGGAAATACACAAAAATGGAATACACCATCTAAAATAAGTATTGAGCACGTTTTACCACAAAATCCTGCTCAAAACAGTCAATGGAAAAAAGATTTTACAAGTGAACAACATTTTGAATGGCTTAATAGAATTGGAAATTTAGTCCTTATTAGTCGTACTAAAAACATATCATTAAGTAATTTAGACTTTATAGATAAAAAAAGAAAATACTTTGACTCTAATATGGATGTTTTTCCAAATTCATTAAAAGTGATTCAAAATTCAGTCTGGGATTTGAACACATTAGAAACAAATCACAAAAGAGTAGTTAAATTATTAAAAGATCATTATCAAATATAACCCATGTCCAACATCTCCTCCATACTAAAATCCATACAAACCATAATGTGGCAAGACACCGGCTTGAACGGTGATGCCCAACGCATTGAACAACTCGGTTGGATGCTGTTTTTAAAAATATTCTCTGACAAAGACAAAGAGCTTGAAATGCTCGACGATAATTACACCTCACCTATTCCCGATTTGTTTCACTGGGTGAAAGAAAAAGGCAATTGGGCTGGTGATGACGAAGGAATGACAGGCGACGAATTGTTAGAATTTGTAGACCGACAACTGTTTCCTTCTTTGCGAAATATTGATGTTAGTGTTGGCAACCGCCGTGCTTTGATTGTACGTGAGGTTTTTGAAGGCAACAACAACTATATGAAAAGTGGTATCAACATTAGAAAAGTGTTGAACAAGCTGAACGAAATGGACTTCAATATTGCCAAAGACAGACACGCTTTTGGCGAATTGTACGAAAGCATTTTAAAAGGATTGCAAAGTGCAGGTAAAAGTGGTGAATTCTACACACCACGTGCCATTACGAGTTTTATTACTGAAATGATTAACCCACAATTGGGCGAAAAAATATTAGACCCTGCTTGCGGAACTGGTGGTTATTTGACTTGTGCCATTGAGCATTTAAAATTACAAGCCAACAGCGTTGAAGAACGCCAAAGCATTGCAGAAAATATTATGGGTTGGGAATACAAACCACTTCCCTATTTGTTAGCTACTACCAATTTGATTTTGCACGATATGGAAGTGCCGAACATACGTTTTGGTGATGCGTTAGACCAACCGTTGTCTAACTTTACCGAAAAGCACCGTGTGAATGCTATTTTAGCCAACCCACCGTTTGGTGGTATTGTCGCCAACAATAACGAAAACAACTTTCCACAAAACTTTAGAACCAAAGAAAGTGCCGATTTGTTTCTGATTTTGATGATACATTTATTAAAACAAGGCGGTCGTGCCGGAATTGTATTACCCGATGGCTCGTTGACTGGTGATGGTGTAAAACAACGCGTACGCCAAAAATTATTAGAAGAATGTAATTTACACACCATTATACGTTTGCCTAACTCTGTGTTTCAACCGTATGCAACCGTAGCAACTAATTTATTGTTTTTTACCAAAGGCACACCAACCAATGAAGTTTGGTATTACGAACATCGTTTGCCCGAAGGACAAAAAGCTTACAACAAAACTAAACCGATACAGCCGGCAGCATTTAACCCAATAAAAGAGTGGTGGAACGACCGCAAAGAAAGTGATATAGCTTGGAAAGTGCCTATTCAAACTATTATTGACCGCAACTACGATTTGGATATAAAAAACCCAACCAAGCAAGAAGAAGCGCACGAATACAATAGTGTGGAGTTAATGAATATGTTGCACACCTCTTTTGACAAAAGTAATGCGTTGTTGAACCAACTTAAAGAAGCTGTTAAATAATGAGTTGGCAAAAAGTAAAATTAGGTTCAATTCTAACTGAAAGTAAAGTTATTTCAGAACATCCTGATACAAATAAGCGAATCAAAGTTAGACTTAAAGTATTAGGTGTTGAAAAACGAGGGATTGAGAATGAAGTTGAAGGTGCAACAAAACAATTTATTAGACGAGCAGGTCAATTTATTTTTGGGAAACAAAATTTTCATAAAGGTGCATTTGGTATTGTTCCTGATGAATTAGATGGTTTTGAAAGTAGTTCAGATTTACCAGCATTTGATATTGACAAATCTTGTTTACCTGAATTTTTGTTTTATTTTTTTAAACAAGGTAATTACTACTTAGAACTTTCAAAAATTGCCTATGGTGTGGCAACTCAAAGAATAAATTTGAAAGAGTTTTTTGAATTGGAAATACCATTACCTGATATTGAAATTCAAAAGCAAATCATTAATCAATTTAAAACACTTGAAAATGGCGGTTTAGAAATTTCATCCGAACTAACCCACCAACTCGACCTTATCAAACAACTGCGTCAAGCATTTTTGCGTGAAGCGATGCAAGGAAAGTTAGTAAAAAGTACCAACACAAAGGAAACAGGACAACAACTTCTTGAAAAAATAAAAGCCGAGAAAGCGCAATTGATTGCCGAGAAAAAACTCAAAAAAGAAAAAGAATTAGCACCTATTTCTGAGAATGAAATTCCTTTTGAAATTCCAGAACATTGGGCTTGGTGCAGATTGGGGGAGATAATTTATAATACTGAGGGTGGTAAAAGCCCAAACTGTTTACACGAACCTGCAAAAGAAAATGAATGGGGTGTGATTAAAACGACCGCTGTTCAAGAAATGGTTTTTTTAGAAAATGAAAACAAAGTTCTACCAAATAATTTTACTATTTCTGAACAACATAAAATATTTGAAGGAGATGTGCTTATAACACGTGCAGGGCCTAAAAATAGAGTTGGGATTGTTTGTTGTGTTGAAAATTTAATCTCAAATTTAATTTTATCAGATAAAACAATTAGAATTAATTTTCCCAAAAGCTTGATTCAATCTAAATTCTTGGCTTTATCATTAAACAGCCCCATGATTAAGCCATTTATTGAAAGAAAAATGACAGGTATGGCAGATAGCCAAGTCAATATTTCACAAGATAATATGAAAGGTTTTCCTATTCCTCTTCCACCGCTTCACGAGCAAGAGCAAATCGTAGCCAAGTTGGAGGAGTTGATGGCATTTTGTGATGGTTTAGAACAAAGTATTAAAGAAAGTCAAGGGTATAATGAAAAGTTGTTGCAGCAGGTTTTAAGAGAGGCGTTGCAGGGAGAAACGGTTTAATTTATTTTATTTATTACATTTGCATACAATGAGAACAGAAGTTACCATAAATCCTACTTTACTTACTTGGGCGATAGCCCGAGCAGGGTTTGATATAGAACAATTTCTCAATAATCATCCGACTATTCAAAAATGGATTGAAGAAATAAAAAAACCAACGGTTAGGCAACTTGAAGATTTTGCTAACAAAGTACATATTCCGTTTGGTTACTTATTTCTACCTGAACCACCAAAAGAAAGTATTCCTTTTCCGTTTTTTAGAACTGGCAACACTAATACAGACAGGGTAAGTTTAAATGTATTTGATACTATTCAAATTCTTCAAAGACGCCAAGACTGGATAACTGATTATTTAGTAGATAACGAACAAGAACCATTGGCTTTTGTTGGAAAATTTAATGAAAATGCCAACGCCAATGCTATTGTTGAAGATATTAGAAATAGTTTAGGTTTGGAAGCTAATTGGGCTTGTGGTTTTGCAACTTTTGAAGAAACTCTAAGTTTTATAACTCACAAAATTGAAGAAATTGGTGTGTTTATTAATTTCAATGGTATTGTTGAGAATAATACACATAGACCAATTCTTGTTGATGAATGTAGAGGCTTCGTTATAGTAAATCAATATGCGCCATTTATGTTTATCAATGCCGCTGATGCTAAAGCTGCGCAACTATTTACAATTATTCATGAATTAGCGCACGTTTGGTTGGGCGAAAGTGCAGGTTTTGATAACCAAAATTTATTACCTGCTAACGACCCAATAGAAAAATTGTGTGATGCAATCGCAGCTGAGTTTTTAGTGCCTGCAAGTTCTTTAATTGACATTTGGAAAGACAAACCGAGTATTGACTATGCCAGACGCTTTTTTAAAGTAAGTCCAATAGTTATTGGAAGAAGAGCAATGGATTTAGGTCTGATTACAAGAGGTGAATTCTTTACCTTTTATAACGGCTACATGGAAAGCTTTAGACAAAAAAAAGAAAATCAAGGAAGCGGTGGCGATTTTTATGCAACTGCACGTAAACGTGTAAGTGTTAGTTTTGCTTCTTATGTAAATCAAGCCGTAAATCAAAACAAATTGCTATATCGTGATGCTTATAAAATCACAGGTTTGAAAGGAGATACTTATAAAAAGTTTGTAACACAACATTTGCATTAAAAGTATGACAGCACCTTTCCTACTTGATAGTAATTTTTTCATAGAAGCGCACAGAACCAGCTATCCTTTTGATGTTGTACCAAGTTTTTGGTTTAAGGTTAGGGAATTAGCTGAAAATGGTAAAATCATTTCTATTGATAAAGTTCAAAAAGAATTATTAAAAAATAATGACGAATTATCACAATGGTGCATTGATAATTTACCTTCTGATTTTTTTAAAGATACAACTACAACAGTCCTAAATTATGCGTTTCTAACTGGCTGGGTTTACTCAAAATCTGATCAATACTCACAACCTGCTATAAGTGAATTTTTAGATGCTGACGAAGCGGATGCTTGGTTGATTGCTTATGCTATGACTTACGGAAACCAAATTGTAACGCACGAGACAAGTAGTCCAAACAGTCGTAAAAGAGTAATGCTACCTGATGCAGCAAATCCGCAGAACGTTACTTGTATTAAAACTATTGATTTATTTAGAGCATTGGGTGTTGTCATTTAATTGATTTATATCTATTATTAAACGATAGGTTCTGTCTTCGTAGCAAGTTTACAATCAAAATAGAAAAAAATTGAGAAAGGTTTAAAACCTAAAGTGTTGGTTTTTGCAGGTCAATAAAAAATAATCTTTTAAATCCAAAAAATCTTTAGTGCTTTTATGCAATTTATATTTATGCTTTTGATAGTTTTTTGTGACCAAAAAAGTTAATTTTAAAAATATTGACACAGCTTTGTGTAGAAAAAAATTATACTAATATTCTGACACAGGGTTGTTTTAACTTTTAATTTTTAAAAAAAAAATTATCACAACTATAATTTGCGCTTGAATGAATGATTATTGTATCAATTTAGAGCGGTATTTAAAAGATAAATTTCTAGGATTAGGAAGCGTGCTAAAATTATGCTGTTATAAAATTTCAATTTTATTTTCAAACACTAACAACCTTGTTATAATTTTTTAATTTTAAAATAAAATGCTAACAATGGCGTTATGATTTTATAGAAACAAAAAAAATTATAACGACCATGAAAGCAACACTCGAAATCAGAACTTATTTTGGACTTTCGCAAGAATTGATGGCGCAGTATCTTGGCGTTTCTTTAGGTCAACTAGCGATGTGTGAAATTGGAAAAAGGGAATTGCCTATAAACGCATTGAAGCAGTTGGCACAAATGACCGTTTTCGCTTTTAAAAACACCCCGTTCGAATTAGACCCTAATTTATTTGAAAAAGTAGAAGCCGAAGCAAAAATTATTTTAAATAAAAAGTACAAAAAACTACACTTTAAACTTGTAAAAGAACAACGCCTACTCTCCAAATTAGAAAAAAAGAAAGAACAAAATTATAATTTAATGGCTTATGGTTTAGCACTCCAATCAACCAATTCGGACTTGGCAGCAACTGTTGTGCAAGAAGCCAAAAGCCGCTTGACTATTGAAAATAATGTTCAACTGCACCTTCAAAAATTAAAAGTTATCACAATCGAAAGTCAGCTTGAGTTTTTAAATTCTTTGTAATTGTTTGATGTAAAAGTTACAACTTTTACCACCTAGATATAAAGCTGTTTTTTAAATAAAGTAAAAAACTATTTTTTTTTGTGAATTCTAGTTAATAAAAATAACCCACAAAGGAAAAAAAGACCCAAAAACACTATTGCAAATCGAGGACTTCCTGTTACTTGATCAATTACTCCGTAAACTAACATACCAATTACAATTCCAATTTTTTCTGAAACATCATAAAAACTAAAAAACGAAGCTGTATCATTGGTTTCTGGTAAAAACTTAGAATAGGTAGATCGTGCTAAGGATTGAATTCCACCCATTACCAAACCGACCAGTCCAGCCATAATATAAAATTCAATTGGAGTTGTAATAAAATAAGCAAAACCACAAAGTAAAACCCAAATGGCATTCAATAATATTAGTATTTTAATGTTTCCCAATTTTTCAGATAATTTTGAAGTCACAACGGCTCCCAGTATGGCAACTAATTGAATTAATAAAATACAAGTTATCAAGCCAATTTGGCTTTCTTCGGCATTTTTCCATTTAATCTCTTGTGCTCCAAAGTAAGTTGCTACTAACATTACGGTTTGAACTGCCATACTAAACACAAAAAAACTACCTAAATATCTTTTTAAAGCAGTTGCTGTTTGTAAAATAGTCCAAACTTTTTTAAGCTCATTGAAACCATTAAATAGGGTTGCTTTATTTAATTTTTTATTATTTCCATTTCCTTTTGGTAAGTAATAATAAGTATATTGACTAAAAACAATCCACCAAATCCCTACCATAGCAAACGAATACCGCATTGCTTTCAATGAAGCTTCTCCGGATGTTCCTGAAATATGGAACATGGTTGGTTTCATAATCATAGTTAAATTTACAATTAGTAGTAACACACTACCCAAATATCCAAGAGAGTAACCTTTTGCACTAATTTTATCTTGTTGTTCGGCAAAAGCAATATCGGGCAAGTAGGAATTGTAAAAAACGACACTTCCCCAAAAACCAATTAATCCAAAGAAGTAAAAAAACAAACCTAGAAGTAGGTTGTTTAAATCAAAAAAATACAAACCAATACATGAAACTGCTCCAATATAATTAAAAGTGCGCATAAAAACTTTCTTATTTCCTGTATAATCGGCTATTCCTGAAAGTAAAGGCGAAAAAACGGCAACACATAAAAAAGCTGCTGCTGTTACAAAACTAATTAATGCTGAATTTTTAAAATTTTGTCCTAAAACAAGTATATAGGGATTTTCTTTTGGAAAAAGGGCATTATAAAATATTGGAAATATAGCAGAAGCAATAACCAGACTGTAAACAGAATTTGCCCAATCGTAAAACGCCCAAGCATTAAGTAATTTTTTATTTCCTTTGGGTAAATTTGCCATTTATTTAAAAATTATGGTTTAAAAAAAAACTGCCCTAAAAAGGACAGCTTCAAATATACATTTTTTATTTTATTTAAAAGTAACTCCAAATTTAGCAGCTTCGGCTTTTGCTTGAGGAACTAGAGCTCTTAAATCGGCAATACGTGTTTCGTCTGACGGATGGGTACTCATAAATTCAGCGGGTTTACTTCCTCCTGAATTTGCCGACATTCTTTGCCAAAAAACAATTGCTTGCTCAGGATTGAAACCTGCTATAGCCATTAAAGTCAACCCAATTCGATCGGCTTCGCTTTCATGACTTCTACTAAATGGCAACATACCACCATATTGCGTTGCTGCTCCATAAGCAGTCATTGCAAGTTGTTGTGATTCTGCACTTTTATTTCCAGTGGCCACAGCAACTCCTGCAGCTCCAACTTGTTGCAATAAACCAGCACTCATTCTTTGTTGTCCATGATTGGCTAACGCATGAGAAACCTCATGACCCAATACTGTTGCCAATCCAGCTTCATCTTTTGTAATTGGTAAAATTCCAGAATAAACCACAATTTTTCCTCCAGGCATGCACCAAGCGTTTACTTCTTTGCTTTCAACTAATTTATATTCCCATTTATAGTCGTTTAAATAACCTGCATAACCATTTGCATTCAACCATTTTTCAGCAGCTAATTTGATTTTAACTCCTACATTTTCTACTTTTTTTGCATCTGTTGTACCGGCAATAACTTTGTTTTCGGTTAAAAATTGATTGTATTGTTGAAACGATGAAGGTAATATTTCATTGTTTGAAACTAGTGCCAAAGTATTTTTTCCAGTAAATGGATTTTTTGAACACGAAAGCGCTAAAAAAATACTGACATATCCAATTAAAAGAGTTTTCATTTTCATAAGTAAAATTTTAATATTCAACAAAAATACAAAATCTAGTTTCCAATAAAATGCAGTTCAGTAAAATCTTTATCAACAATAAAGCCATCTTCGAAATCGAAATTTTTCAAATCAAAAGCTACTTTTTCATTGTCAATTTCAATAGCCTTTATTTTGAAAGGAATTCCTTTTAAATTTAATTTGATGGATGTGTATTGTGTTTCAAAAGTTCCTTCTTTGTGTTGCGTAATGATTAGTTCGTTTTGTTTTCCGTTTAAAGAAAACGTTTTGTAGCTGTATCTTCCTTTATTATAATCGTAACCATCATGAGCATCTTCAAAAACAAACGATTTTTCCTTACCAAATTTATAATAGACATCTAATGACAATTCTGGAGCTTCAATTTGTCCTACATATTGCTGTACGGGATATTTTGGAATAATGGCACCTTCTTTAATAAATAATGGTATTTGATCAAAATCTGTAGGAACCCAAAGTTCTCTTTTTCCTTTCACCAATTCGTTTGTCCAATAGTTGTACCAATTTCCTTGTGGTAAATACATTCTTCTACCTTGCGCATTTGGTTCTAAAATTGGGCAAACTAAAATTTGATTTCCAAACAGAAATTCATCTGTTCTGTAGTGTGTTTGTAAATCAGTTTGATCAAAATACACTAATGGTTTTAACATTGGTACTCCGTCATTTATATATTGCCAAAACATGGTATACAAATAAGGTAATAACTGGTATCGTAACTCAACAAATTTTCTGGTAATATCTATAACTTCTTCACCAAAACTCCAAGGTTCTTGTTCGCCATGATGTCCAGAGGAATGGGTTCTACAAAAAGGATGAAATACACCCAATTGTATCCAACGGGCATACAATTCAGCTGAAGGTTGTTCGGCAAATCCGCCAATATCAGATCCAGTAAATCCCATTCCCGATATTGACATTCGTTGCATTTGTATGTTTGCAATCCATAAATGTTCCCATGTAGCTAAATTGTCCCCAGTCCAAGAGGAAGTGTATCTTTGAGCACCAGAATATGCCGATCTTGTAATTACGAATGGACGTTTTGGATAAGCAAATCTCTTTATACCTTCATACGTTGCACGTGCCATTTGAGTTCCATACACATTATGTGCTTTTCGGTGGCTACAATTGTTTCCATCATAATTATGTCGAACGTCTAACGGAAATGTTTTGGTAGGTACTTCCATAACGGCAGGTTCATTCATGTCATTCCATACTCCTTTTACCCCAATATCTGCCACTAATTCTTTGAACAAACCAGCCCACCATTCTCGAACTTCGGGATTGGTATAATCTGGAAAGTTACATTCGCCAGGCCAAACTTTCCCTTTCATGTAAGGACCATCAGCACGTTTACAAAAATAATCTTTTTCTAATGCTTCTGAATATACAGCATACTCTTTATCAATTTTTATTCCAGGATCAATAATCACTACTGTTTTAAAACCTTCTTTTGCCAGTTCACTTACCATTTTTTTAGGATCTGGAAAATAGTCTTTACTCCATGTAAAACAACGAAAGCCTTCCATGTAATCAATATCTAAATAAATGGCATCGCATGGAATTTGAAGTGCTCTGAATTTACTTGTAATTTCACGTACTTTGCTTTCAGGGAAATAGCTCCATTTACATTGATGGTAGCCTAAAGTCCACAAAGGTGGCAATTCTGGTTTTCCTGTTAAATGGGTGTAGGTAGTTACTACATCACTCATTTTCGGTCCGTAAATAAAATAGTAATTCATTTCACCACCGTCAGCCCAAAAACTGGTTACGCCTTTGCGTTCATGGCTGAAATCAAAAAAAGATCGGAAAGTGTTGTCAAAAAAGATACCATAGGCTTTACTATGATGTAATCCTATATAAAAAGGTACCACTTTATACAATGGTTCTTGATCTTTTTGAAAAGCATATTGATCTGTTGCCCAATTTTCAAGTCGTTTGCCTTTTAAATTCAAATGGGTTGCTTTATCACCAAGTCCATAAAAGCTTTCACCGTCGTGAGAAACTTTACTCATTTTAACAATGTTCCCTCCATATTCATAACATTCTTCCCAATGAAATCCAATTTCATCTTCTAAAATAACGGCACCATCTAGTTCGTAAATGCCAACTCTACAATCGTGTTTTTGAACAATTACATACACTTTTGATGTTGTAATTTTGTAATGATTTGTTTCTTCAGTTATTTCTAGGAAGTTATAGCCATGCGATTGGGTTTTATCAATTGCATACGAAAAATCGTTGCTGAAATACCCTTTTGCAGTGAATCGAAATCGAATCATACTGTCTCGCAATACGGTTACTCTTAGAATTACATTATTATCTGTTTGAAAATCTATTGAGTCAACTTCTTGTTGGTAAGAAATTATTTTTGATGGGAATAAATCGCCTTTATACTCTAATTCGGTATTGATTATCATAGTCTTATTTTTTGACAAAGTGCCAAATTTACGAAGTTCAAGCTTTTGTTTTAATAGTAATTAAAAGTAGTTTTTAACTATTACGTTTTCGATAGCTTAAAACTTTTAAATATTTTAGGTCAAATTTTATTTTGCATTTCAAGTAACTAAAAAACGAATTTCTTTTTATGAGTAAAAGAAATTCGTTTTGGTTGTTTTAGTTCAATTTGAACACTAAAATTCCTAAAGGTGGAAGGGTTAGTGCTACTGAAAATTCCCTACCGTTCCAAGGTTCCTTTTCTACTTTTAAAGTTTTGTTAGTTAGTCCGCTTCCGCCATAAATTACCTCATCGCTGTTGAATATTTGTTTGAGTTTTCCTTTTTTAGGCAGTCCTATTCGGTAGTTTTCTCGAACAATAGGTGTGAAGTTACAAATTACTACTACATCGTCTTTAGGTTCATCTCCTTTTCTTAAATAGCTTAATACAGAATTTTGTGCATCGCCATAATTGATCCATTCAAATCCTTCTGGACTGAATTGTTTTTCATGAAGTGCCGGCATGGTTTTGTATAAATGGTTCAAATCGGTGATTAATTTTTTGATTCCTTTATGAAAATCGAATTCAAGAAGATGCCAGTCTAAGCTTGTTTCAAAATTCCACTCGCTGCTTTGTCCAAATTCGCCTCCCATAAACAATAATTTTGCTCCAGGGTGTGTAAACATATAGCTGTATAACAAACGAAGGTTTGCAAATTTTTGCCATTCATCGCCTGGCATTCTTCCTAAAATAGAATGTTTTCCATACACCACTTCATCGTGGGATAGGGGCAACATGAAATTTTCGGTAAATGTGTAGGTCATACTGAAGGTAATGTCGTTTTGATGGTATTTTCGATAAATGGTTTCTTTTTGAAAATATTGGAGTGTGTCGTGCATCCATCCCATCATCCATTTCATGCCAAATCCTAAACCGCCATCGAAAACGGGTCTGGAAACCATGGGGAATGAGGTGCTTTCTTCTGCTATTGTTTGTACGCCTTCAAAGTTGGTGTATATTTCTTGATTGAGCTCTTTTAGGAAACTGATGGTATCTAAATTTTCTCTACCGCCGTAGATGTTTGGTTCCCATTCGCCGTCTTTTCTGGAGTAGTCTAAGTATAACATGGAGGCTACGGCATCTACTCGAAGTCCGTCTGCATGGTACATTTGGAGCCAAAAGATGGCATTACTGATAAGAAAAGAGCGTACTTCGTTTCTGCCGTAATTGAAGATTAAACTTTTCCAATCTTGGTGGTAGCCTTTTCTGATGTCGGGGTGTTCGTACAGGTGTGAGCCGTCAAAATAGCCTAAACCGTGAGCATCGCTTGGGAAATGGGAGGGAACCCAGTCTAAAATTACGCCTATTCCTGCTTGGTGCAATTTGTCAACTAGTACCATAAAATCTTGTGGTTTTCCAAATCGGGAGGTTGGGGCAAAATACCCAACTAATTGATAGCCCCATGAGGGGTCGTAGGGATATTCCATTATTGGCATGAACTCTACGTGTGTGAAACCGGTTTCGGTGAGGTAGGCTACTAATTCTTCGGCTAGTTCGAGGTAGGTTAGGGATCGATTTTCTTCTATTTTTTTCTTCCAAGACCCAAGGTGTACTTCATAGACGGAGTAGGGTTTGTTTAGTGCGTTGGTTTCTTTTCTGGTTTCCATCCATTTGGTGTCTTTCCATTTGTAGTCTAGGTCCCAAATGATGGAGGCGGTGTGGGGTGGTTTTTCGCAATAGCGGGCAAAAGGGTCGGCTTTTTCTGTTTTTATGTTGTTGTGATTGGAGGTGATTTTGTATTTATAACGTACGCCTTGATCGACGTTTGGTATAAAGCCTTCCCAAATTCCGGATCCGTCCCAGCGTACGTTTAGTTTGTGTTCGCCTTCGAGCCAGTAGTTGAAGTCGGCTATTACATCTACTGCTTTTGCGGAGGGTGCCCAAACGGCAAAGTACACGCCTTTTACGCCGTTTACTTCTGTTAGGTGTGCGCCTAGTTTTTCGTGTAGTCTGAAATGTTTTCCGGCTTTGAATAGGCTGATGTCGAAATCGGTGAATAGGGAATGGGGTTGTACTGGGTTCATTGTTTTTTTGTTTTTTCCCCTCCTTAGCCCTGCTTTTAGGGGAGGGTGATGTGGTTGTTGAGGGGGTTAGTATTTGATTTTGTTCCCTTTTTGGGTTTTTGTTTTTTGTTACGGGTTTGGTGTTGCTGGTGTTGTTGGTGTTGGTGTGCTTCCGTTGTTGGCTCTCATTTTTTTGAGGTATTTGCTGATGTTGTATTCATCGGCATATACTGTTTTTTTGAAAATGACTTTTCCTTTTTGTGCTATTTGTGAAATGTAGCCGTATAGTTCTGTATAATGGGTCATGTTAGCGTCTGTTAGTTCTTTGTGTGCTTTCATGTACTCGTTTTGGTCTTTGTTTTTTGTTTGTAAATCGACTTTGTAGCCGGTTAGTTTTGCTGGGAAATTGTGTGGCATTCCTTGGTCTTCAAGTAGTGGTTGATTTGCTACTATGAATTGTTTTAGGCTTTCGATTTTTAGGACTGCTCCTTCGATGTTGTGGTTGTTTATGTCTTTTTTTAGTGCTGTGATTACTGTTGTGCTTAGGCCTGCATCTTTGAAATATAGGCTTGTGAAATTTAGGTCGTTGTTTAATTCGGCTGCTTGTAGGTAGAGGTTTCTGGTGGTGTTTTTTTGTTGTTCTGTTAGTTGGTAGGTGCTTTCTAGTTCTTTTACAAAGGCTAGTTTTGCTGTGAAATTTGATAGGAATGTTCCGTCAAATTTTGTGAAATGTGTTACAAAAACGGATTGGTCGCGAGTGAAACTAGGTAGAATGAAATCTCCTAATGTGGTGTACTCTTCTAATTTGATGGTGAAGCCTGTTGTTTCCATAGTTATTGATTTTTGATTGTTTCTAATTTATTTGCTGTTTTTGAAATGCTAAATTACGTTTTTGTTGTTTATTATTACTATTTGGTTTTATAAAATTAAGGGCAAGAAATGCAAAATTAAGAGCAAGAAATGCAAAATTAAGGGTTTGATGGTTTATAGTAAGGACAAGAAATGGTTCATTAAGGGTTTGTTGTTTTGGGTTAAGGATTGGATGTTTGGAATTAAGGGTTTGGTGGGTTGGATTAAGGTTATAACATGTAAAATTAAATTATTGTTGGTCGTCTAGATACTCTTGCCAAATTTCTTCCCATTCATTTTTATATGCTAAAGCGGTTTCGTAGTCTGGAAATTCTAATTCAGTATATTCATTATATTCTTGTTTCTCAAATTGAGAAGTTGTTGGATGCTGGATATAATCATATCTTGTTTTAAATTCAACAGTCATAGTATTTCTTTTCCCAATACCATGAAAATTTGTTAGTTTAAAACATTTTATTGTAGATAAATTTAATGTTAATCCTGCATGTGACATTACTCTTGGTGAATTCATAATTATTATTTTTGCTTTGAATATTTATTTAAACTTTTTATTTGTTCTGAAAATACTTTTTCCATTCTTACAGAACTATCTATTAAAAATTTATTCATTTTCTTCCAATCATCTTTTTCAAAATAACTAACATTATCTAATTGATGTTTTATACGACATGTAACGTTTTCATCCATTCTCTCCCAAACAAGTTTTTCTTCAAATTTTTCTTCTATCCTATCTTTAGAATTAAAAATGAAGTCAAAATATTTTTTATTATTTTCTTTATTACCTGTATTAAACGAAATCTCACTTCTGCAATAATTACTACTAATAACAATAGTTAAATTTACTCCGGACATTCCTATTCCTTTTGCTATCCAATTTTCTTTTGATGGTGAATTATTGGAAAAAAGACTATTAACTTTATTGCTTTCTTTTATGAAATATTCCCAAAATTCAATTCTAATGTTATGTCTATTTTTAGTAGTTTCTTGAACTTTTATTTCCTCTTGAGATTTTGAAGCCATACTAATTGTAAAATCTTCCGTGTCTTTTGTTGGTAAAATTTGTTCAAAAGTTAAAAACAATTGATCCACTAAAGAAAATGGGGTAACTTTAAAACATTGAATTCTTATTTTAAAATTCATTAACCATAAAACTGAAGATGTAATTTCTTTTCTAAAATTAGCAGCAACTAAAATTAATCTTTGAGATGTTAATCCTTGATTTAAATTTATCTCATCAACTTCACGATTATCAAAAAATTCAGAAATATTAATTTCTGCATTTCCATTAGTTCCTAAAAAATCTTGATAAATTTTAATTATTTCTTGTTTAGATAGACTAGAACAATAGGAAGCATATTTAATGATTTGCCAAGTAACATCTTTACCACTATCATCAAGTTTATTTTCGATAACAACAATATTTCCAAGTTTATCTAATGCTAATAAATCTAGTCTTTCATTGGTATCATTAAATCCGTTAAATTCTTTTTGAATAATAAGTAGTTCTTCTCCAAGTGATGTTGGGTCATTAGCAATCCATTCTTGTAGATGTTTACGTTCAGAAAATTCAAGTTCGAAAAAAGACTTCTTTTCTAATTTATTAATCCTATTTTTTTCTCTATCGATTTGATACATATTAATGCTTTTACTTTATTTATTTCTCTTTGCGTTCCCTCGACTGCGCTCGGGATGACAGATTGTGCTATTAATTACTTATGTTTTACTATTTATGTTATGTTTTTATAAGAACTATTTAATCGGATTTTGAATTTGACTGCAAAATATGAATATTTACGAGAACTGTCACCCTGAGCGCAGTCGAAGGGCTTATGTTTGAATTTAATTTTATGGTTTATATTTATGATGTGTTGCATTTCTACATTCTGCTAATGTTTCTATCATGTCGAAATCTCCTTTTATTAATGCTTCTTTCTTTTGTTTTGACCAACCTTTAAATTTCTTTTCAAAATATATGGCTTGATTAGGTTCGGTGAAATCTTGAAACCATTCTAATACTACTGGTCTTCTTTTGAATGTGTATGCGTTTGGTAATTTGCCGTCGTTGTGTTCGTTTACTCTTCTTTCTAAATCATTTGTTATTCCTACATAAAGGGAATTGTCGCTGCATCGTAATATGTAAACGTAATAAAATTTCATTTCCTTTCTATTTTTACTCTCTTTGTGTTCCCTCGACTGCGCTCGGGATGACAAACTCTGCAACTAACAACTACTTTTTAAATTCAAATTTTGTTTTCTTTTGACCTCTATTATCTATTCAATTCAAATCCTTTTTAGCCCCGATTGTAGTGGAAATCCTTTTCTTATGTTGCCTTCGAGACCATTTCGAGAACCTCAATGTGCCGCCTCAGGCAACATAAGAAAAGATTGGAACGGAAAGCGGGAAAAGGGATTGTTGAAAATGCCCGAGCCATTCGCTTCAAATTCATATTACATTCCTAATACCCCATAATTGTTTGTATGCCGCGCAATGGAATTACGGCCCATCGAGGGCGTGAATTTAATTCGTAACCGAGTTCGTAAACGGCTTTTTCGAGGATGCAATATTTGAGTAAAAAGTTAATTTCGTGGCTGTAGCCAATGTTTAAATTGCCGGATTGTGCTTTTTCGATGTAGGTTTCAAGGAAGGTGCCTACTAGGTATTTAAAAAGTAGTTCGCCGGCTTTGAATAGGTCTTCTTGATCGAAAGGGTACTTGTCGGCATTGTTAAAAATAGTGGCATATATGGCGTAATGAAAGGATCGGAACATGCCGGCTACATCTTTTAGTGGCGGTTGTTTTACTTTTCTATCGCGGATGGTGCTTTCGGGTTCGCCTTCAAAATCGAGGATGTAAAAATCGTCGCCATTTACTAAAACTTGTCCTAAATGGTAATCGCCATGAATACGGATGCGTTCTGACTTCATTTTGGTCCAATCGAAATCGACAAAATGTTTACGAATGAGTTTTTTGTTTTCAAGAAATTGATGGGCAAGTTCAAGTGCCATGCCGTCTAGTTTGTGCAAACTGTTTTCGATGATGTTCAATCGGTTTTGAAATTGATACAACAGTCTGTTTTTTAGCCAAACGGTGTAATCGCCATTGTAGGTTGTGGGTGTAAAGGCGGTTTCGTGTATGTCGCTACCTAACGCTATGTGCATTTCGGCGGTTCGAACGGCTAATGTTTGTACTCGAAGAAAGAGACTTAATCCTACCCAGTCAATGATTTCGGGTGGTATTTCGTTTATTTTTAATCGTTTGAACAATTCTACTTTGGGCAATTTGTCAATTTTGATTTTCTTTTTGGCTAAATTGTCAAAAACACCGTCCATTTGTTCTAGCATAAATTTCCAAGCATCGCCCTGATTAGGGACTAATTCTTGCATTAACCCAAGTGTGATGTTGCCTTCTGGTAGTGCTAAATTGATGCTGCCACAATAGGCTGGCGAATTTTGAAAGTGCATTCTTTCGGTTAAAAAGCGGCTGATTTCGTAGTCGGGATTTGTGGCTACATAAATGCGGCGAAAGATTTTTAGTACTAAAGTGTCGTTGTAAATTATGGAAGTATTGCTTTGTTCTACCCCCATAAATTTGGAGGATTTGTAAACTGTGTCAATCAAAGCCTCGCCTTTGTGGAAAACCAACTTGTGTTCTAGCGGTTTTGTGGCTTGAGTTATGTTGTCGAACAAAAGTTTTCTAAAATCTTCTTGATGTAACGCATCGACTAAGTAGCCGTTTATGTGGCCAAATTTTACGGGCGCAATAACGGTGTTGGTGTCTAACTCTGCTTCTTCCATAAAGGCGAGCGGCATAAAATAATGTTGGTAGAAAGCTTCTTTAAAATTTACTTCCAACAAAACGCCGTAAAACGTATTTTTTTTAGAAGTAATTTTAAAATGGTCAACCACCTCAATGTACTTTAATGTACTGGCTTTTCCGCCGTACCACCTTTTATTAATGATATAGTTTTCTAAAATATCAGACGAAAATATCTTTACAAATTCGTCGTCTGTAAAAGCGTTTTTCCATTCGTTTTTAAAAACAAAGGGAACCGAAAAGGTGTCTTGATTTTCGTTATTTAAAAGATTTACTTTCATACTATAGTTTATATAAGGAAATGAAATTCCTAATGAAAATTTGATTTTGTGTTACTATTTTTCAATTTTAAACAAATGAAATGGCAAATTTGGATCTAGTTCTACATAGCACCATTCTTTGTTCCAAATATAAGAATTTCCAGTAATTAAATCGTGCACTTTAAAAGATGTACCTACAGCAATACCAAGTTGTTGGAGCGGCACTTTTACAAAGCCTTGTTTAAGGTTATACGCATCCATGTTGAGCACCATTAAAGTTTCATTTGTCTTGTTGTCGTCCCATTTATAATAGGCCATTAGCAAATGATTGTCGGTGTCGCAAAAGGCTATATTATTGGTTTGTTGTAACGAGGGTTGTTCTTTTCGTATTCTATTTATTTTTGAAATTAAGACGGTAATTTTGTTTTCTAACTCCCAATTCCATTCACAAATTTGGTATTTTTCACTGTCTAAATACTCTTCTTTACCTTGAATTGGAGCAGCAATCATTTGTTCAAAAACAGGCCCGTAGATTCCGGTTGAAGAACTTAAAGTTGCAGCTAAAAAATATTTTTGAAGGTAGGTTGCCTCGTTAGCACCTTGAAGTGCAAAGGGATTAATATCGGGAGTATTGGGCCAAAAATTTGGTCTAAAAAAATCTTTTTGTTGGGTTTGAGTAAGTTCGGTTACATATTCAATGAGTTCTGCTTTAGAATTTCGCCAAGTAAAATAGGTGTAGGATTGTGTAAACCCTTGTTTGGCTAGCTCGTGCATTATTTTTGGACGTGTAAATGCTTCTGCCAGAAACAAAACATGTGGGTGTTTTTTCTTAATTTCGGCTATTAGCCATCCCCAAAAATAAAAAGGTTTGGTGTGTGGATTGTCCACTCTGAAAACGCCAATTCCACATTCTTCTATCCAAAAAAGAGCGCAATCTAAAAGCTCTTTCCAAAGGTTTTTCCAATCGGCACTTTCAAAATAAATAGGAAGTATGTCTTGGTATTTTTTGGGAGGATTTTCAGCATATTGTACTGTTCCGTCTGGTCGCCATTTGAACCATTGTGGGAACTCTTTTACGTAAGGATGATCGGGTGCTGCTTGTAAGGCAAAATCCATTGCAATTTCTATGTCCAAAGATTTGGCTTTATTTACCAATGCTTTGAAATCGGCGATAGTTCCCAGTTCAGGATGAATACTTTTATGACCACCGTACTGAGAGCCAATTCCCCATGGTGAGCCCACATCGTCAGAAGCAGCAATGGTTGCGTTGTTTTTTCCTTTGCGATTTATTTCACCAATTGGATGAATAGGAGGGAAGTATAATGTGTCAAAACCCATTTTGGCAACACGAGGCAAAAGGTTTTCGCAATCTTTAAAAGTTCCGTGTTTTTTTGTGCCAGAAGCAGAACGCGGAAAAAATTCGTACCAAGTGCTAAATAGCGCTTTTTTTCGATCGACATAAATGCCGTATTCTATGGATTTATTGGCTAATAATTTAGAAGGATAGTGTAAGAAAATGGTGTGTAAAGTTTCAGAAACAGCTTCCTTAATTGCCAATTGATAGTCTTTTTCGGTTTTAAATAATGTAATTAGCTGGGTAATGTATTTTTTTTCATCAGCATTTACTTTTTTTAAAAGAGGTTTCAAAAGTTCTGCACCTTCCAGCAATTCAGATTTGACATTTTGGTTATCTATAATTTTTTTCTCAATTCCGTGTTGCCAGTTTAAGGCATAATCAATCCAACCTTCAACGAAATAGGTGTATCTTCCTTGTTTTTCAACTACAAACTGCGTAATATATTCATCGTTTGAAGATTCGTTCATCCTTATTTCGGTCCATTTGGAATCATTTTCGTGTTTAAAAAGTAAACTACAGGCCAAAACATCATGACCATCAGCAAGAACATCTGCACTTACTTGAACCGTTTGGTTTACAATTCTTTTGATATCAAAAGCCCCATTATCTAGTTGAGGCAAAACATTTTCTATGAGTACTCTTCTTTGATTTTGCATTGATTTTAAAATTTTAAGACGCATAAATTTAATAAAAATAAGTTAATACACTAACTTGCCCTAAAATTTATTGATATGTCAAAAAAAAACAAGCAATCAACCAATTCTTTGAAAATTCCTAAGTTGATTGTAGTTTCCGCTACATTTTTAGACGCAATTTCTACAAAATTAGCAACACGTTTTGCTGCTAAAATATTTACAACACCCCTAAAACACGCCATGCCAAATAGAGAAAAGGCTATGGATACTCATTCAATTCAAAGTAAAATTAGAATTTCATCTATAAAAAAAGAAATTGTTGTTTACCAATATGGAGTTGGAATTAAAAAAGTGTTATTTGTTCACGGTTGGTCTGGGAGAGGGACTCAAATGTTTAAAATTGCTGATGCCTTTTTGAGTGAAGGATATCAAGTGATTAGTTTTGACGCACCCTCTCACGGGAAATCACCAGGAAATACAACAATAATGGTTGAATTTATTGCTGCTATTTTAGCAATGGATAAAGAGTTTGGACCATTTGAAGCAGCTGTTGGTCATTCACTTGGAGGTATGGCTTTAATGAATGCTTTGAACAGTGGTTTTCAAGTAAAAAAACTAGTAACAATTGGCAGCGGTGATAAAGTTGCAGACATTGCAACTGACTTTATTTTAAAAATTGGTTTGAAAGTCAAACATGTTGCATTGTTGATTTCATTTTTCGAAAAAAAATATTCAAAATCAATGGATGCTTTATCGTCTTTTCAAAATGCTCAAAAAATTGAAATTCCAGTTTTGGTCATACATGATATAAACGACAAAGAGGTGCCTATTTCTTGTGGGAATAATATTGTAAAACATTTAAAAAACGGAACATTACTTACCACAACTGGTTTGGGACATCGTAAAATTCTTGGCGATTCTAATGTAGCTGATTCGGTTGTTGAATTTGTTATTTAAAAAAATTAAATGTTTGATTTAATGATTTACTTGCGCTACTTCTTCTGGATTGTGTTTGTGTTTAAAGAAGATTGCAAATAAAAATGCAATTACTAAAGCATATCCTGCAAACGAAAGCCAAATGTTGTGCCAATCTCTAATCCCTTCATGTGTGAAAAATTTGTCGATTACCATTCCGCTTACTAAGCCACCAAAAAAGGCACCAAAACCATTAGACATCATCATAAACAAACCTTGTGCTGAAGAACGAATTTTAGAATCGGTTGTAGTTTCTACAAATAATGAACCTGAAATATTGAAAAAATCAAATGCCATTCCGTAAACAATACAAGACATTATTATCATCCATAATCCATCAGAAGGATTTCCAAAAGCAAATAAACCAAAGCGTAAAACCCATGCAATCATTGAAATCAACATTACTTGTTTGATTCCAAAACGTTTCAAGAAAAAAGGAATTGCTAAAATAAATAAGGTTTCTGAAATTTGAGAAATCGACATTATTATTGTAGAATATTTAACTACAAATGAATTTGCATATTCTGGAACTTTTGAAAATTCAGACAAATAGACATCACCATACATGTTTGTCAATTGTAGGGCGCCACCAAGAAACATTGAAAACAAAAAGAATAAAGCCATTTTGTAGGTTCCAAATAATTTGAAAGCACTTAATCCAAATTTTTCACCAAAAGACGCATTATTGGAAATTAATTTTTGTGGCGGACATTTTGGCAAAGTAAAAGAGTACAATCCTAAAGCAAATGCTGCAAATGCAGACAAATAAAACATATTTGAAGATGCTTTATTACCTGTTAAATTAGTAATCCACATTGCTGCAATAAATCCTACTGTACCCCAAACTCTAATTGGTGGAAATTCCTTTACTACATCATAGTTGTTGTTTTTTAAAATATTGTAGGCTACTGAATTTGAAAGAGAAATAGTAGGCATATAGCACAACATAGCAGCAAAAATTACATAATAGAAAGTTGTTGGATCTTCAACTTGAGGAATGTAACATAATGCTAAACCGCCAAGAATATGAAGAACTCCGTATAGTTTTTCTGCATTTATCCATTTGTCAGCAATAATTCCTGTTATTGCAGGCATTATTATAGAAGACAAACCTAATGTTGAAAAAATGGCTCCGAATTGACCTCCATTCCACTGTTTTGTTCCAAACCAATAATTTCCAACAGTAATTAGCCATGCTCCCCAGACAAAAAATTGAAGAAAACTCATAAGAGTCAATCGAAACTTAATACTCATAGTAATATAGTTTTAAAAATTGTTTCTAAATTGTTAATAGAATGTAAAACTACTATTAAATATGAGAAAAGCAAAAAAATTACAACGTTTTAGTTACTTCTTCAATTAATTCTAAAACTACCTTGAATTGTTCTTCTCTAGTAAGGTATGAATTGTCAATTTCAATAGCATCTTGGGCAGTTACAAGAGGTGAATCTTCTCTATGAGTGTCAATATAATCGCGCTCTTGAACATTTTTTAAAACTTCTTCATACGAAACGGAATCGCCTTTTGCTTCTAGTTCATCAAAACGGCGTTGCGCTCTAGTTTCAGAACTTGCAGTCATAAATATTTTTAATTCTGCATCAGGAAAAACAACAGTTCCTATATCGCGCCCATCCATTACAATTCCTTTATTATTGCCCATTTCTTGTTGTTGTTCAACTAATTTAGCACGAACTTCTGATACTTCTGCTACTCTACTAACAAAATTAGAGACTTCAAGTGTTCGTATTTCTTTTTCAACATTTACATTATTCAAATACATTTCTGCAAAACCTAATGCAGAATTGAATTCAAAATGCAATTTGATATTTGATAAATTATTTATTAAGGTTTCCTTATTGAAAATTTCAGTAGTTATATACCCATTTTCCATTGCAAAAAAGGCAACTGCACGATACATTGCTCCAGTGTCTACATAAACATAACCTAAGTGTTTTGCTAGTTGTTTAGCCAGAGTACTTTTCCCAGTGGATGAAAATCCATCAATTGCAATTGTAATTTTTTTCAAAATATATTTTTTAAATTATTATTCATTCAAATTAATAATTAAACCAAACAAACTAGTATTTGCTGCTAAAGTATAGCGTGAATAGGAATAATTAAACTTCAAATTTCTTACTTTTATTCCAAATCCAACAGATATTCCTGAGAAATTTCTTTGATCAATTATTCGGAGTTCTTCTGCTCTTCTAAAATTGTAGCCAATTCTAAAATTAATTCCCTTGTCTGGAAATAATTCTGCTCCAAAAATTACATGTCGCAAAGCATTATTAAAAAAAGATGTTTTTTCTTGTGTTGCACTACCATCAATTGAATTTACAGCTCTATTGGGATTAGAAAAGGAGATGTTCCATTGTTGTAAATTCTCTAAAGTTAAATGCCATCGAACAGGTACATTTTCAACCAATTGCGAAACGCCAACTAGTATTTCGGCAGGTAATTTTTCTCGAGTTCCTGAATAGGTAGAAATTTGTGTTCCAAAGTTTCTGATTACAAATGCCCAATTTATATCATTTGGTTCATCTATATAGGTAATTCCCACATCAACTGCTGCTCCAAACGAATTGTAACTTTCTAAAGTGGATGAAATAATTTTTCCAGTAGCTCCTAAATGTATGTCTGTAAAAGGTACATTGTAAGAATATCCAAAAGAAAGAGCTGATTCGCTACCCGTAAAATTCCCTGTTTTTTGCCCATTTTCTGAATATCCTTCAAAACTCCCATAATTTACATAATTTGCTCCTATAAAAAAAGTTTGTAAATGTCTGTCATAGGTATAGGCATAAGCAGCGGATCCATAATTGACTTCACCAAAATAACTTCCGTAATTAACAGCTAAATGATTATCCATTTCTTCGTTAATATTGGCTGGATTAAATTGAGATTGATTTACATCTTCATCATAAATTGTAATCACTTTGCCACCTAAAGCGGCTTGTCTGGGTGATGTTACCAAGTTTAGGAACTGGTATACCGATTGCCCTCCAACTTGAGCATAAGCTGCTGTAAAATACAGTAATAAAATGAAAAAAAAAGTTTTTTTTACCATGCTTGAAAACAATCTTGTTGGAATCTAAACGCATTTGCGAAGATAAAATTATATCTAATGTGAATATTAAATATTTTTAAAATAAAAAATTCCAAATATTACGTGTTAAATATTTGGAATTGATATAAAAAGCTACAATTTATAAGGTTTTTGCGTTTTTCACTTTTTCATTTGTAATTGCAATTTCTAAAACTTCATACATTTCTTTTACATAATGAAAAGTCAGTCCTTCAAGATAATCTTTCTTAATTTCAGCAATATCACGTTTATTTTCATGACATAATATAATTTCTTTAATGTTAGCTCTTTTGGCAGCTAAAACTTTTTCTTTTATACCACCAACAGGCAACACTTTTCCTCTTAAAGTAATTTCTCCAGTCATTGCAATATTGTTTTTTACTCTCTTTTGAGTAAATAAAGAAACTAATGAAGTTAACATTGCTATTCCCGCACTTGGACCATCCTTGGGTGTTGCACCTTCTGGTACGTGAATGTGGATATTATATTTAGGAACAACTTCTGGGTCAATTCCTAATAAGTTACAATTTGCTTTTATATATTCTAAAGCTATTGTTGCTGATTCTTTCATTACTGTCCCTAAGTTACCTGTAATGGTCATCGTTCCCTTTCCTGGTGAAATTAAGGATTCAATAAATAAAATATCACCTCCAACTGATGTCCAAGCTAAACCAGTAACAACACCAGCAACCTCGTTATTTTCTGACTTATCTCTTTGTAAACGAGGAGAACCTAATATCGTAATGATGTCTTCATCCGTTACTTTACTGTTGTATTCTTCCTCCATCGCTACCGATTTTGCGGCATTTCTTATAACCTGAGCAATTTTTGTTTCAAGTCCTCTTACACCTGATTCACGAGTATAACCTTCAACAATTTTTTCAACTTGTTTTTTTCCAAATACAACTTCTTTGTTAGTAAGTCCGTGTTCCTTTAATTGTTTTGGGATTAAATGTTGACGTGCAATTTCAATTTTTTCTTCGATTGTGTAACCAGTCATTTCAATAACTTCCATTCGATCAATAAGTGCAGGCTGAATACCGCCCATGTTATTTGAAGTAGCTATGAACATTACTTTTGATAAATCGTAACCCATCTCCAAAAAATTATCATAAAATTCTTTGTTTTGTTCAGGATCTAGAACTTCTAATAATGCTGATGAAGGATCACCATGATTACTGACTGAAAGTTTATCAATTTCATCTAAAACAAATACAGGATTTGAGGTGCCAGCTTTTTTCAAACTTTGTAAAATTCTTCCAGGCATAGACCCTATATATGTTTTTCTATGTCCTCTAATTTCTGCTTCATCTCTTAAACCGCCTAAAGAAATTCTTACATATTTTCTTCCTAATGCTTCAGCTATTGACTTTCCTATCGACGTTTTTCCAACTCCAGGAGGACCTGTTAAACACAAAATTGGCGATTTCATGTCATTTCTTAATTTTAATACAGCTAAATGCTCTATTATTCTTTTTTTAACATCTTCTAATCCAAAATGTTCACGATCTAGAATTTTTTGAGCTTTTTTTAAATCAAATTTATCTATTGAAAATTCATTCCAAGGCAAATCTAAAAACAACTCTAAATAATTTCTTTGAATACCAAAGTCAGGAGCTTGAGGATTCATTCTTTGCATTTTAGATAATTCCTTTTCAAAATGCTTAAGTGTTTTATCGTCCCATTTTTTAGTTTTGGATTTAGTACGCATTTCTTCTATTTCTTCTTCTTGTGAAACGCCACCTAATTCTTCTTGAATGGTTTTAATTTGTTGATGTAAAAAATATTCCCTTTGTTGTTGATCCAAATCAAAACGAACTTTGGATTGAATGTCATTTTTGAGTTCAAGTTTTTGAAGCTCAACATTCATATAGCGAAGTGTTTCTAAAGCTCTGTCTTTTAAAATATTCATTGCTAACAATTCTTGTTTCTCTTTGACGGTTAGATTTAAATTAGAGGAAACAAAATTGATTAAAAACGGTTTGCTTTCTATGTTTTTTATAGCAAAAGTAGCTTCTGTAGGTATGTTAGGACTGTCTTTAATTATTTGAATTGCTAATTCTTTTAAAGATTCTAAAATTGCGTTAAACTCTGTATCTGATTTTGCGGGCCTCTTTTCTTCAACAGCCTTTATTGATGCTTTAAAATAAGGAGACTCTTGAAGCATTTCATTAATTTCGAATCTTTTTTTTCCTTGAAGAATTACAGTAATGTTTCCATCAGGCATTTTTAGAACCCTTAAAATTCGAGCAACTGTACCTATTTTATGAATATCATTTAGAGTTGGTTCCTCTATATCTTCATTAATTTGAGAAACAACACCAATAATTTTACCAGCTGCATTTGCATCGTTAATTAATTTTATTGATTTATCTCTTCCAGCTGTAATTGGAATTACTACTCCAGGAAATAAAACTGTGTTTCTTAGGGGTAAAATTGATAATGAATCTGGTAATTCTTCGTTGTTCATTTCTTCCTCATCTTCGCGAGTTAACAATGGAATTAATTCAGATTCTGAATCAAATTCTTGAAGTGACATATTGTCTATTGAAAATAGTTTTGGCTTTGACATAATTTAATTTTGGACAAATTGACATTAATAACTATAATTGGGTGGCAAATATATTGTTTCATACCCAGTTTAATAATGAAAAGGTAGAAAAACATAACCTTAAAATTATTAACTAATAAAATACAATCATTATGCCAAAAAAAAATCCGCCTAAAAGACGGAATTTATGTTTTTGAAAAATAGTTATTGAACGGTATAATGTACATTTTGAAAAACACCGTTTGTTAAAACTTTAGTTCCCAATACTTGTTGTGTTGCAGTATCAAACAAATAAACTGTACATTGAAAATTACCAGATATTAATTGTGAAGTAGTGTTGTTAGCAGTAATGTTTACTGATCCTGTATTTGTCAATTGATTAGCTTGGTTTATTGAGCTATACATTGTCGTAGTTGGAGCGGTTAAATCATTAATATAATTTACAAAAGCAGTTCCAACAGGATTGTTTATGTCTAATCCTGTTTGATATTGATTGGACGGATCTTCATCAAACTGAATTACAATACTTTTTCCAGTAGTTCCAGAAGTTTGATTTCCAGTAATAGAGTATGAAACAACGGTGGTACTTGTGGCAGGATCTAATTGAAGATGTTTTATAGCTTGAATATTAGTTGCAGTGTACAATTGTCCTTCAATTGTTGTTGAAAAAGTACCATTGGTGACTGTACCCCCTCCATTGTTAGATGTTGGTGGATTCATAGTAGGTAGTAAAGCACTATCAACAGGTTCACTTGTGCATGAACTTAAAAGCAAAAAGAAACAAGAAACTATGCTAACTAATTTAATTTTTTTCATCATTTAATTTTTTTTCAAATATATTTATTTTGGATTAGAAAACAATTACAATTTTGTTTTTCTAATTAGGGACATTTAATAAGGTGAACTCTAATTCTATTCGGATCAGTAGATAAACCATCACAACCTGGAATTAAAGCATAATCATAAGGTAATGAGGTTAATGGGTTTTTAATTTCAACCTTAGTTAAAACATGATCATCATCATCATCTAAATCTAAATAATCTGCATGACCATCTCCATCTGTATCATCTACATTGTAAACACCTGAATCTAAATTATAAATATAACCATCTCGATTGATGTCTTCCTGATAATCTGGAATGCCATCGCCATCATGATCTTGTCTTGTTATTTCATATAGTTTAATGTTGAAAATTAAAGGCGAATAGGCTGGAATATTAGTTTGAGATACACTATAATATCCGAGTCCAGAAGGGATGAAAATTAATCCTTCTCCATAATTTGAAAATGATAATGAGCCGTTTGAATTGGAAGAATAAGTTCCTGTTTTGAATTGAGGTAATATTTCACTCCATCCTAAGATAACATTTTCTAAAGAAAAGAAATTTTGTGGGGTATCATTATAATCAAAAACTGTTTTGTCAAGCAAACAACCTTTGTAGGCAACTAAAACTTTATCAACATTACAAGGTGAAGCGCCAATACCATCAGCAAATTTTAAATAATATATTTTATAATCAATACTGTTGTGATTAAAAATTCTATATGTCAAACGGCTATCAGCCCAAATCGCATCTGTTGATCCTGTAGTAACATCTAAATAAGTAACATTGTTGCTACCATCAATTTGAATTTTATGTGTTTTTAGAAAAGTTTCAATATCAGTAATATCGGTGTTGTATTGAACAGTGTAATCTCTAATAGGTTCGGTTGGATAAGGATCAGATTTACTACAATTACTAACAAAATAACTTGCAATCAATAGTAAAAGTATTTTAAAAAATTTATTCATTTTTTATTAAAATTTATGGCCGCAAGATACAATATTGATTTATTTTTGTAAACTATTTAACGTTGATTTTAGAAAAATTTATGAGAGTTGATAAATATCTTTGGTGTGTTCGATATTACAAAACAAGAAGTATGGCAACTGAGGCATGTAAAAAGAATCATATAACAGTAAATGGTAATAATGCAAAAGCTTCACGAGATATCTTTCCATCGGATGTAATTACTTTTAGAAAAGATCAAATTACACAGACCATAACTGTTTTAGACATTCCGCTTAATAGAGTTGCGGCTAAATTAGTCGATATGTATAGAAAAAATGATACACCACCAGAAGTTTATGCTCATTTAGAATTATTGAAATTAGCAAAAGAGCATTATCGAAAAACAGGTGATGGAAGACCAACAAAGAAAGACAGAAGGGATATAGAAGACTTTGGGAACAATACAGAAATTTAATTATGACAAAAAATATTATTTTAAACCATCAAGAAATTTCACTTAAAATTAAACGTATAGCATTTCAAATATTTGAAATATTTAACGAAGAACTTGAAATTGTAGTTGCGGGAATTGATGCAAATGGTTTTATTTTTGCTGAGAAAATAGCCGATGAATTAGCTGAAATAGCACCTTTTAAAGTAGTAATGTGTAATTTAAAAATTGACAAATTGAATCCTACTTTACCTGTTTATACTTCAATTTCCAAAAGTGATTATGAAAATAAAAGTGTAATTTTAGTGGATGACGTTCTTAATTCAGGTACTACACTTATTTATGGTGTCAAACACTTTTTAGAAGTGCCATTAAAGAATTTCAAAACCGCTGTATTAATAGATAGAAATCATAAAAAATATCCTGTTAAGGCGGATATAAAAGGAATTTCATTAGCAACTTCATTATACAACCACGTACAAGTAGTTTTTGAAGACAATAACAATCATGCTTTTTTAAGTTAATAAATTGTATATTCTTTCAGCAATTTGTTGTGGATTTTCATTGTTTATTTTTATTTGATTCTTTGCAAAACTATAGTAAAACCTTCTTTCGAATAGATGTTTCCCTACGAACTCTGTTAGTAATTGTGTATTCTTATCTTTTACTAAAGGTCTTTGATTTGAATCATTTTGAATTCGTTCCACTAATTTGGGAATAGGAACATCTAAAAAAAACGATGCAATACCTTCATGTTGTAAAAGTAAATGGTTATTGTAATAACAAGGCGTTCCACCGCCTAAGCTAAGGATTATTTTTTCATCTGAAAACAAAAAAGTTTTAAATAGATCATTTTCAATTTTTCTAAAATACAATTCGCCTTTTGTTTCAATTAAAGTTTGAATAGTACACTTTGTACATTTCTCGATTTCAACATCTAAATCTACATATCTAACATTCAATAAATTTGATAATCTCTCACCAATAATTGACTTCCCAGAAGCCATATAACCTACAATAACAATTTTTTTCATTTAAATAAAAACTTATAAATTAAGACATTATGTACTAAACATAAAAAAACTCAAATTTAAAACAAATTTGCTTTGAATTATCAATATTAACTTCTTATATTTGCACCCGCATTGAAGAAATACAATGACTTGATAGCTCAGTTGGTAGAGCACATCACTTTTAATGATGGGGTCCTGGGTTCGAGCCCCAGTCAGGTCACATTTTTTTTTCAAGCTTCGACTTGATAGCTCAGTTGGTAGAGCACATCACTTTTAATGATGGGGTCCTGGGTTCGAGCCCCAGTCAGGTCACAAAAAAAAGTTAAGCATTAGGCTTGACTTTTTTTGTTTTAAGGCCACGTGGAGAAACGGTAGACTTGCCAGCTTGAGGGGCTGGTGCTCGTAAGGGCGTGCGGGTTCAAATCCCGCCGTGGTCACTAATCAAACCTATCTATAAGGTTATAGTGTTTTTTAATTAATACTATTTTATAAACACTTAAATTGCTGCAATATCCTTTAAAATCTCTCATTAATAGAAGTAGTTTTTTATAGTTTTTTACTTTCTCCTTACTAATTTATAACCATATTTTTTTTCATATCTTTAGCCCAATAAAAGAGGCTATTATGGAACAAAATTCTGATAAAGTATTTAAAAAAGAACTTGGATTATTAGGCGGTACGATGCTAGTTGTTGGATCCATGATTGGTTCAGGAATATTCATAGTTAGTGCAGACATTGCCCGTCAGGTAGGGTCGGCGGGTTGGTTATCTGCAATTTGGTTGCTAACCGGTTTACTTACAATTATTGCTGCTGTAAGCTATGGAGAGCTTAGTGCAATGTTTCCAAAAGCTGGTGGACAGTATGTGTATTTAAAAGAAGCATATTCTAAACTAATTGCTTTTTTATACGGATGGAGCTTTTTTGCAGTAATTCAAACTGGAACTATTGCAGCCGTAGGAGTAGCCTTTTCTAAATTTGCGTCCTACCTATATGAACCTTTTAGCGAGCAGAACATAATTCTGACATTTCTTTTTTTTAAACTTAATGCTGCTCAAATAGTTGCAATTGTAACCATAATTTTTCTAACTTTTTTAAATAGTAAGGGAGTTAAAAGTGGTAAAATATTGCAAACAATATTAACCATTTTTAAAATTGTATCCCTAATTGGCCTGCTTATTTTTGGTTTTATTTTGGCAGCAAAATCGGAAATATGGCAGTCAAATTGGACCAATGCTTTTCATTTACAATCGTTTGATAAGACAGAAAACAATTGGGTTCAAATTAGCGGAACTGGAATAATTGCTGCACTTTCTGCAGGTATGGTTGGGTCAGTTTTTTCAAGTGATGCTTGGAATGGTGTAACATTTATTGCAGGTGAAATTCAAAATCCAAAACGTAATGTAGGCTTAAGTTTATTTTTAGGAACTTTTATAGTAAGTGTATTGTATTTCTTAACAAATATGATGTATTTATCCGTATTGCCTTTTCCTGAAATTGCTTTTGCGCAATCAGATCGGGTAGCGGTAGTAGCTTCACAAAATATTTTTGGAGCTAGTGGAACAGTAATTATTGCATTAATGATTATGATTTCAACTTTTGCTTGTAACAACGGATTGATAATGGCTGGTGCAAGAGTCTATTTTACAATGGCTCAGGATGGGTTGTTTTTTAAAAAAGCAGCTTTATTAAATAAAGCAAGTGTTCCGGAATGGGCACTATGGATTCAATGTGTTTGGGCATCGGTATTGTGTTTAACTGGAAAATATGGTGATTTGCTTGATTTTGTTGTAATTATCGTATTAATTTTTTACATATTAACGTTATTTGGTATTTTTATTTTAAGAAAAAAGCTTCCAAATGCTGAACGACCTTATAAAGCATTTGGTTATCCTTTTGTTCCCTCTTTTTATATTTTAGTGGCGCTTTCATTGTGTTTAGGTTTGCTTTTAACCAAATTTTCAACTTGTGGTTGGGGAGTTTTAATTATGCTTTCTGGTATACCAATTTACTATTTGACAAAGCAAAAAAAAGGATTGTAATTTTAATTTTTTTTTAGGAAAAAACAATAAGCAATTATATATTTTTAGCATCAAAAATAAAAGTAATTTAATAGAAGTGTTTTATGAAAATCTATTTTGCTGGATTAGTATTACTTTGCCCATTAATAATGGCGCATGCGCAACAGGAAATTTCTAAAAAAAAATTTTCTGCTCCAATTGTTCCAAAAGCAAAATACGATGAAAAAAGCCCATCAAGCGCATTTCCTAAAACATCTCCTTTTACTCAACCATTAACTATAACTCCATTATTCGACAAAAAACCACCAATTCCTAGTAAATACCAAATAGGAGAAACATCTAAAATTAACTTAACACCAGCATATGATTTTATAAATCCAGGTGAAGAAATAACAAAAAAATTGAACAATCACACTGCCGATCATGTTTCAGAAGATTTTAAAATAGTTAGAGGTAATCAGTATTTAGGCGATTTTAAATCCAACGCGAAAGCAGTAAATATAAAGTTTCGTGATTTTGGAGAAGTTGACGGAGATGACATTCGAGTTTATGTAAATGGTAAAGTTCTAATAAACAGAGCTGTTTTGGATTATGAGTACCAAGGGCTTAAAGTTGATTTAGAAATAGGTTTTAATAAAATTGAATTTGAAGCATTAAGTCAAGGAAGAGTAGGACCAAACACAGCGCAGTTTCAAGTTTTTGACGATGTGGGTAATCTTATAGCATCTAATATGTGGAACTTGGCAACAGGTTTTAAAGCAAGTATTATTGTAGTAAAAGAGTAATCCTTTTACATTTTTGAAATAAAAAAAATTTATTGATAACCTTTCAGTATTTCAATTATTTACATTTAATTGAATTTCAATAAAAAGTAATAAATTTGAAAACAATTAATTACTAATAAAATTAAACTAAAAATTAATGAATGATTTTAAAAGAATAGTACTCATAGCAATAGTTTGTGTATCGATTTTCAGTTGTAAGAAAAAAGAACTTCTTTTTTCAGACCCACTTTTAACCAACAGAGATACTACAATTAACCCAGGCGAAGATTTTTTTCAATATGCAAATGGCGGCTGGTTTAAAAACCATCCTATTCCACAATCTGAAAAAAGCAATGGAATTTTCAGAACTATTCAAGACACTATAAATGAACAAGTAAAGAAAATATGTGAATCATCTGCATCTACAAAAGATTCTAAAAAAGGCAGTAATAAGCAAAAAATAGGTGATTTTTATGCTTCTGGAATGGATTCAACAGCTATAGATAAAGAAGGATTGAAAGCATTGGATGTAGAATTTAAAAAAATACAATCTGTAAAAGATATAAATTCATTACTGCAAACAATAGCATATTTACATACAATTGGTGCAAATCCAGCCTTTTCCTTTTATTTAGGACAAGATGATAAAATTAGTACAAAATACGCACTCTTTTTTAGTCAAGGCGGTTTGGGATTAGGCGAAAGAGATTATTATTTTAATACAGATGAAAGAACGATTTCGATAAGAAATGAATATGTAAAACACCTGACCGAAATAATGAAATTAGCTGGTCAGTCTGAATCTGAATCTAAAAAGAGTGCTTCAGTAATTTTAAAATTAGAAACTGATTTAGCAAAAGCATCTAGAAAGTTGGAAGCATTACGAGATCCAATTAAAAATTACAATAAAATGTCAATCGAACAGTTTAATAAAACTACACCAAATATAAAATGGCAAGAAGTTTTAACTGCATTATCTGTTCAAAAAGTAGATTCAGTTATTGTGGGACAACCTGAATTCTACAAATCCTTAAATAATTTAGTTAAATCTTATTCAATTGAAGAATGGAAAACGTATTTGACTTGGGATGTAATTAATTCATTTGCACCCTATTTAAACACAGCTATAGAAAAGCAAAATTTCAAGTTTTTTGGTACAATTATGAATGGAATTACCAAACAAAAACCAAGATGGAAAAGAATTGTAGAACAAACAGATAGGTCTTTGGGAGAATTAATTGGTCAAGTTTATGTAGAAGAATATTTACCTAAAGGTTCCAAAGAGAAACTATTAGAAATAGGAAATAATATTCGAGAAGTTTATGCGGTTCATATTAAAAAACTAGATTGGATGAGTACTGAAACTAAAGAGAAAGCGTTACGAAAATTAAATAGAATTGTAATGAAAGTTGGATATCCAGATAAATGGAAAGACATGAGTTCGTTAAAAATAAACAGAAGCTCTTATTGTAATAATGTAAAAAGTTCAAATGTTTGGTCTTACAATTACATGATTCATAAGTTTGGAAAAACAGTTGATAGAACAGAATGGAGCATGCAACCTCAAACCTATAATGCCTATTATAATCCAAGTAATAATGAAATTGTAGTTCCAGCATGTAATATAATGGTACCTGGTTTTGAAGGACGATTGCCTGACGATGCCGTATTGTATGGAATAATTGGTGGATCAACATTTGGTCACGAAATTACCCACGGATTCGACGATCAAGGTAGTCAATATGATGAAAATGGAAATTTAAACAATTGGTGGACAACTGAAGATTTAAAAAAATTTAAATCTAAAACAAGATTAATTGTAAACCAATTTAATACATTTAAAATTTTAGGTGATAAACACGTTAACGGTGATGCAACGCAAGGAGAAAATATTGCAGATTTAGGTGGAGTGGTTATGGGATTTGAAGCATTTAAAAAAACCGAACAATACAAAAAAAACATTAAAGTTAGTGGCTTTACACCTGATCAACGCTACTTTTTGGCTTATGGCTACGCATGGATGGTTAACATAAAAAAGGAAGCTTTGGAGAGTCAAATAATGAGTGATGTTCATGCTCCTGCTCAATTTAGAATAAACGGACCTCTAGCTAATATTCCAGAATTTTATAAAGCATTCAATATAAAAAAAGGAGCTAAAATGTTCCAATCAGATTCATTAAGAGTAGTCATTTGGTAGTTTTTATTTAGCTGTATTCCATTGTTTTAAATAATTAAAGCTCATTAGTTAACTAATGTAGCTTTTTTTTTAACATTTATATAACACATCATTTGTACATACAAATAAAAAATATACTACATTTGTACCAACAAATATTGGTATTGAGAATATGAAAATAGAAGAAATAGTAAAATCAAGCAAATCCTATAGTGATTCAAAAACAGTTTTACTCAATATTATTTATACTCAAAATTTAATAAATGAAAGTTTTCTTGAAATTTTAAAACCTTATGATTTGTCAAGCGAACAATTTAATGTTTTAAGAATTTTAAGAGGTCAAAAAGGGAATCCTGCAAACATGTGTTTAATTCAAGAAAGAATGTTAGCCAAAACAAGTAATACTACTCGTTTAGTTGACAAATTATTACTTAAAAATTTTGTAACTAGAAATGTTTGTCCAATTAATAGAAGGAAAATAGAAGTTTTAATTACACAAAAAGGCATGGAAGTGTTGGCGGATTTAGATCCCAAAGTAATTGAACATGAAAAAGCATTTTCAAATAATTTAAGTCCAGAAGAAATAGAACAATTAAATACATTGTTGGAAAAATACAGAACTTTAAAAAAATAATTAACAAAAATAAAATTTACTATGAGTCAATTTAACGAAAACGCAAAATGGCGTTATGCAACAAAAAAATTTGATACTACTAAAAAAGTATCAGATAAAGATTTAGCAACTTTAAAAGAAGCTATTCGTCTTTCAGCTTCTTCATTCGGATTACAATTATATAAAGTAATCATCGTTGAAAATCCAGAATTAAGAGCGCAATTACAACCTGCTTCTTGGGGGCAAACTCAAATTGTTGATGCTTCACATTTAATCGTTTTTGCTAATCAAACAAAATTTGATGATAGTGATGTTGATGCTTATTTGAATAATGCAACAGTAACTAGAAACTTACCAGAAGGTGCATTGTCAGGATATGGTGATTATATGAAAGGTGCTTTAGCAAATATGCCGGAAGATGTTAGACCAAATTGGACTTCAAAACAAACGTATCTTGCATTAGGAAATCTATTAAATGCAGCAGCAGAACTTAAAATTGATGTAACTCCAATGGAAGGATTTGTACCAACTCAATATAACGAAATTTTAGGTTTAGACAAATTAAATCTTAATGCTGCTTTAGTAGCTGCGGTAGGATACCGTCATGAAGAAGATGCTACACAACATTATGAAAAAGTAAGAAAATCAAACGAGGATTTATTTATAACACTTTAATTATTAATTTTTAACAAAAAAAAATGAAAAATTTAAAAACAATTGCAATTACATTATTTGTATCGATTTTAGCACTTAATGTTTCAGGTCAAACTAAAAAAATTGACGCTGGAAAATCAAAAATCAACTGGGTTGGTAAAAAAGTTACAGGTCAACATGAAGGTACTGTAAATTTCAAAGAAGGTTCTTTATTATTTAAAGCAAGTAAATTAGCAGGAGGTACCTTTACTGTTGATATGACTTCTTTAACATCAACAGATTTGACAGGTGATTATCAAGGTAAATTAAATGGTCATTTGAAATCAGAAGATTTTTTTGGAACTGAAAAAAATCCAACAGCAACTTTAGTATTCAAAAAAATTGCAGTTAAATCAGCTGGAGTTTACAATGTTACTGCTGATTTAACAATAAAAGGAAAAACAAATCCAGTTACTTTTGAATTAACGGTAAATGGAAATACAGCTGCAACTACATTTAAAATTGATCGTACTAAATATGATATTAAATATGGTTCAGGAAGCTTCTTCGATAATTTAGGAGACAAAGCAATTGATAATGAATTTGAATTAAAAGTTGCATTAGTATTCTAAATAACAGCAACAATTTTAATATAGTGAATAGGCTGTCTTTTTAGACAGCCTTTCTTTTATAATTAAATTTAATATAAAAAGACCTGAATTATAGAATTTAAATTCCTTTAGGATTCTATTTATGAATTCAATTGTTTAATAAGTTTTTCAAATAAGTATATAGATTTTATTTTCAAAATGAACCAAATTCTATGAATTATTATAATTAAGTTTGCAACTAATATCAGTAAAACATTTAACAAAAAAAGAAGCATGAAAGACAACGAAGATTTTCAAGACGAAATTGGAGAAAATCATATAGCAACTAAAGCAGTTAATCCTGTTAGAAATGACGCGTTTGAAATAAGTGATGAACAAAAAATAGAATTAATTAAAAAAGATGTGGAGAGTATTTTATATACTTTAGGCATGGATTTAACTGATGATAGCCTTGCAGGAACGCCAAACAGAGTTGCTAAAATGTTTGTTAAAGAAATTTTTGGAGGTTTAAACCCAGCTAAAAAGCCAAGCTCTTCTACATTTGACAATAATTACAAATATGGAGAAATGTTAGTTGAAAAAAATATTACTCTATATTCAACATGCGAACATCATTTATTACCAATAATTGGTCGAGCACATGTAGCTTATATTTCAAAAGGCAAAGTTATTGGATTGTCAAAAATGAATAGAGTGGTTGAATATTTTGCAAAACGCCCTCAAGTTCAGGAGCGTTTAACAATGCAAATTGTACAAGAGCTTCAAAGTGTTTTAGGCACGGATGATGTTGCTTGTGTAATTGACGCCAAACATTTATGTGTAAACTCAAGAGGTATTAAAGATATTGAAAGTAGTACCGTAACTGCTGAGTTTGGAGGACAGTTTAAAGATTTACAAACTAGAAGAGAATTTTTAGATTATTTAAAATTAGAAACACAATTTTAAAATAGCGTTTCAATAAATTTACTTTATTTATGCCTAAATACAAATCACAAGTACTAAAGATATACAATTCACTATCTGGTGAAAAAGAAATTTTCAAACCTATTCATGAAGGAGCTATAGGAATGTATGTTTGTGGTCCAACTGTATATAGTAATGTGCATTTAGGTAACGTCAGAACATTTATGTCATTTGATGTAATTTACCGTTATTTCTTACATTTAGGATATAAAGTGCGCTATGTTCGAAATATTACAGATGCAGGCCATTTAGAAAATGATGCCGAAGTAGGTGAGGATCGAATAGCTAAAAAAGCAAGGTTAGAACAATTAGAACCGATGGAAATTGTTCAAAGATACACAGTAGATTTTCACAATGTTTTAAATGCTTATAATTTTTTACCACCAAGTATTGAACCAACAGCAACAGGTCATATAATTGAACAAATTGAGATTATTAAAAAAATAATTGAAAATGGATATGCCTATTCAGCTAACGGTTCAGTTTATTTTGATGTAGTTAAGTTTAATCTTACTTATAACTATGGTAAATTAAGTGGTAGAAACATTGAAGACATGTTGGCTAATACTAGAGATTTAGACGGTCAAACCGATAAGAAAAATCCTCAAGATTTCGCATTATGGAAAAAAGCGGAACCACAACATATTATGCGTTGGCCATCTCCATGGAGTGATGGATTTCCGGGTTGGCATTTAGAATGTACAGCTATGAGTACTAAATATTTAGGAAATAAATTTGATATTCATGGAGGTGGAATGGATTTAAAATTCCCACATCACGAATGTGAAATAGCTCAAAATGAAGCATGTACTGGTGTTTCACCTGTAAATTACTGGATGCATGCAAATATGCTTACATTGAATGGAAAGAAAATGGCTAAATCAACTGGAAATAATATCTTACCAAGTGAAATATATACCGGTGGAAATCCAAATTTAAGTAAAGCTTTTTCAGCTGTTGTTGCTCGTTTTTTTATGCTTCAAGCACACTACAGAAGTAATCTTGACTTTACAAATGATGCTATTTTGGCAGCGGAAAAAGGATTTTACAGACTTTTCGATGCAGTTGAAACCTTAAATAAAACGAATCAATTCAAAATTTCTGAAATTTCTTCCTTAGAAATTGATTTGTGGATTCAATCGTGTTATGATGCCATGAATGACGATTTTAACACTCCAATTTTAATTGCAAATTTATTTGAAGGTGTACGATTTATCAACCTACTAAAAGAAAATTCAGAAACAATTACCGAAAATGACTTGAAATCATTTGTAAATACAATGAATACGTTTGTATTTGATGTTTTAGGTTTAGCTAATGAAAAAGGAGTTGATCAAAATAACGACAAATTAGAAGGTGTGGTTACTATGCTAATTTCTATGAGAAAAAAAGCTCGAGACAATAAGGATTTTGCAATGTCAGATCATATAAGAGATCAGTTGTTAGCGCTAGGAATTCAATTAAAAGACGGAAAAGAAGGTACTTCATTTACTGTTTAAAAATGAATTTTAAATCCATTTTAATTTTTCCTTTCGTTTTAGTAGTTAAATTGTATCAAAATGCCATTTCACCATTTACGCCTTCAACTTGTAGATTTGAACCTACTTGTTCTAGTTACATGATTGAAGCTCTCGAAAAACATGGCCTTTTTTGTGGTAGTTTTCTCGGAATTAAAAGAATTGTAAATTGCCATCCTTGGGGTAAATCAGGTTATGATCCTGTTCCCGTTAAAAAATGCTTTAGTACATCTGTTAAAGACAATACCAATAAAAAATAGTATTTTTACAAAAAAAAGTATATGATAAATTTTTTAGCAATTAATTGGAATCCAAGCGAAGGAATTGATTTGGGTTTTTTTGTAATCCGCTATTATAGCTTAATGTGGGTAACTGCTTTTGGATTAGGGTGGTATATTATGAAAAATATTTTCAATAATGAAAACGAATCCCTTGAAAAATTAGACAGTTTATTTGTTTGGACAGTATTAGCAACACTTGTTGGAGCAAGATTAGGACATGTCATTTTTTACCAACCTGAATTGTTTAAAGAAGATTTTATAAGTATTTTTTTACCTTTTAGAACAAATCCAAAATTTGAATTTACAGGATTTCAAGGCTTAGCTAGTCATGGAGCTGCCATAGCAATTATTGCAACTATGTATTTTTTTAGTAAAAAAATAATGCATAAACCTTTGCTATGGGTATTAGATAGAGTAGTAATTCCTGTTGCAAGTGGTGCCGTTTTTGTTAGAATTGGAAATTTTTTCAATTCAGAAATTTACGGAAACGTCACTTCAAAAGACGCGTTTTTTGCTGTACGATTTATAAAAGACGAAGAGTTTTGGAAAAATCACAGTTTAAGACAAATAACACAGCAAGCAAACATTAAAGACAGCTATAATTTAATTCAAAACGATCCTAAATTTAGTGCTGTTTTAAATGAAATACCTTTCAGACATCCAGCTCAGATGTACGAATCGGTTTGTTATATTTTTGTATTCTTAATTTTATATTTCTTGTACTGGAAAACGGATGCAAAACTAAAACAAGGGTATCTATTCGGTATCTTTCTAGTACTTCTTTGGTCAGTTCGATTTGTTGTTGAATTTGTAAAAGAAAGTCAAGGAGGATTTGAAGATTCAATTGGCATTTTCTCTACGGGTCAATGGTTAAGTATCCCTTTTATTTTAATAGGATTGTATTTTGTAATTAGAGCTAATACAATCAGTATTAAAAAGAATTAAAATAAATCAACAAAACTAAAACGCTTAAAAAAATAAATCCTAATTAATAAAAATGTATAAAGAATTAAAAAAATTTAAAGTCAATAATATCTTCACGTTCACTGAAAACGATGCTTTAGAAGAAGTATGTAATGCCTCTGAAAATGCAGGTATTTTCCTTGTAGAAGCAATTTCAGGAGAAAACAGAGAATTAATTATGGTTTGTTCTACAGGTACTGTCCAAAATGATGGTTCGCTAAAAACTAAAAGTGGCGGATTGTATGACAAAATTGTAAATGGGCATCAATTTGCAAAAACAGGAAGAAAATACACTTGGCCAAATCAAATGAAAATAGAAAATATAGAACGTTTAGAGATTACTTGGTACGAAACATTTACAGATAAAATCAAAGTTATTCCTACGTATATTGAAGCTCAAATTCTTCAAGAATATTTCACCGAAAAGGGTACGTTACCAAGATGGAATATAGCATTTTAAACCAAAAAAAAACCGTCAATCGACGGTTTTTTAGCTTTATAAAGTTTGTTATTCTTGCATAGTATGATACACGTTTTGTACGTCGTCATCTTCTTCAATTTTTTCTAATAATTTTTCTACATCTGCAACTTGGTCTTCCGTAAGTTGTTTTAAAATTTGAGGAATTCTCTCAAAACCAGACGATAAAATTTCAATGTTTCTATTTTCTAATTCTTTTTGAATAGCTCCAAAGCTTTCAAAAGGAGCATAAATTAAAATATCGTCTTCATCTTCAAAAACTTCATCCGTTCCAAAATCAATTAATTCCAGTTCCAGTTCTTCAGCATCTAAAGTTCCTTTTGCAATTCTAAAATTACAAGTATGGTCAAACATAAATTCAACAGAACCTTGTGTTCCCATCGTTCCGTTGCATTTATTAAAATAACTTCTAATATTAGCCACTGTTCTATTGTTGTTGTCTGTGGCAGTTTCAATTAACAATGCAATTCCATGTGGCGCATAGCCTTCAAAAAGAACTTCTTTATAGTTTGCCGTGTCTTTATCGGTTGCTTTTTTAATGGCACGTTCAACATTTTCTTTGGGCATGTTGGCTGCCTTGGCATTTTGAATAACGGCTCTTAATCTTGAATTTGATTCTGCATTTGGACCGCCTTCTTTTACAGCCATTACTATATCTTTCCCAATTCGCGTGAATGCTTTAGCCATAGCTGACCAACGTTTCATCTTTCTGTTTTTCCGGAATTCAAACGCTCTTCCCATTTTAATGTATGGTTTTTATTTTATATAAATTGATCATTTTCTTATGTTGGCAAATTTAAAATTATTTCTTTTTAAATCCAATTAAAAACAACGACAATGCAGGAATGAATGGGTAAATAAAGCATTGCAAGTTGAATAAGCAACATTTTTGAAGGTAACTAGCTTAATTGCTTGCTTTTATTTAGAGTTATGTACCGTTTGAAAGTATAAAAATCGGAATTTTGAAAACCAATCGTATTTTTTTTCATCTTGAATCTGACTAATAAATTCGTATTAATAGACTGGTTCCGTTTTTAACTTAATGTCATCAATTAGCTAAGATTTCAAAATCATTTTTCTACTATAGAAAAGATTTTTTCTATATTTGAAGTTATAAATCTTTTAATTCATGAAAAAAATATTTTTACTTCTCGGCTTGTCGTTCTTTTTTGTGCAATGTAAAAAAGACGATTTAGCGCGCTACCAAACCAAACCTTATGTAGAATTACAACATCCGGAGTGGAGCAAAAGTGCCACGCTATATGAGGTGAATGTACGTCAATTTACGAAAGAAGGCACGTTTAAAGCTTTTGAAAAGCATTTACCACGATTAAAAGCCATGGGAATTGACATTATTTGGTTGATGCCCATCAACCCAATTGGTGTGAAGCATAGAAAAGGAACTTTAGGTAGCGAATATTCGGTTAAGGATTATTATGAAATCAATCCAGAATATGGTAATAAGGAAGATTTTAAGCATTTAGTTAGTACAATTCATACTATGGGCATGCATGTTATTTTGGACTGGGTTGCTAATCATTCTGCTTGGGATAACGAATTGACACAAAAACACCCCAATTGGTACACCAAAAATAAGGAAGGGAATTTTCAGCCAACCACTTGGTACGATTGGGACGATGTAGTAGATTTTGATTATAATCAACCCGACATGCGACACTTTATGACCAATGCTATGAAGTATTGGGTAAAAGATTTTAATATAGACGGCTACCGCTGCGATGTGGCGGGTTTTATTCCTGTTGATTTTTGGGAGAATGTCCGTTCCGAATTAGATGCAATCAAACCCGTGTTTATGTTGGCGGAATGGGAGTCAAGAGATTTGCACAAAAAAGCGTTTGATATGACGTATTCATGGACGTTGTTTGACAAAATGAAAGATGCTACTACTAATAATAAAGGCATTGGTGGTTTAGTAGAATATATGGCGCACGACCAAAACGCTTTTCCAAGCAATGGTTATAGAATGACTTTTACAGATAATCACGATATGAATTCTTGGAACGGAACGCCGATGAAAAATTTTGGTGCTGGTCTAAAAACCGCAATTGTTTTTTCAAACGTAATTAACGGAATGCCGCTGGTTTATAGCGGACAAGAAGCAGGATTAGACCGATCGTTAAAGTTTTTTGATAAAGATGAAATTGAGTGGAATGCATTTCCTTATGCAGCTTTATTCACTAAACTTTTTGAATTAAAACATAAAAATCACGCTCTTTGGAACGGAGATTTTGGTGGTGCAATGGTACGGATTTATAGCGACAAAATGGATAAAATCATTTCCTTTTCAAGAGAAAAAGACAATGATAAAATAATTTCTATATTGAACTTTAGTAACGAAGTAGTGACTGTAAAACTAAATTTTAAATATGAAAAAGGAACCTATAAAGAACTTTTTTCAGGCCAAGTTTATACATTAAAAGGCATTGATAGTTTGACTTTACAACCTTGGGATTATTTGATTTTAGTTAAATAAAGTTATCCAAAAATTCAGTTGTTTACAATGTTGTATTATTTTTATAGTTTAATCGAGCTATTTACAGAAAATAAAATTATTTTTATGTAAATAGTTTGATTAGTTTTTTTAAGGATAGTGTTATCTATTCTTTTTTTTCGGAATAAATGCAGTTTAAAAAGTATTGATTGTGTAAAAGGGTTTCTTTTAATTTTCTATTTTTTTTTGGTTTTTATTATGATAAGTATTTTTTTTACACCAATTAATTATACATGCTAAAAAAAAGGATAGTAATTATTAAAAGTACTCATTTAATGAAATTTTGTAAAACTAAATGTAAAAGTATTTTAATTGAATTTGTCTTTCTGTTTTTCAATTTTTATATAAAAAGTGTAGTTTAAACGATAACGTTTGCGTACAAATTTAGAATTTAGACTCAGAAAATGTAATAAATAATCTTTTAAACATAACATATTTTTAAAAATAACCTATACATAACTACATCAAAAGTAATTTTAGCATTTTTATCGGTTGGTGAAATTTCATGTAAATTGTTTCTAACAGCTTATTAATATTATGTTATAAAAATTAAAAACTAATGTTAAATCAGATTTCAATCCGAATGTATGTTTTTTGTTGTGGTTACAATTGGTTATTTTTTGAATTTTAATATTATTTTTATAAAAACAAAAAGCACATATTCTTAAATTTAGTTTTGACAGTTATTTAGTACCATAATTGCGTAACATGAATTATATAAGAGTAGGGCTTACAAATTATTTTCAATTTTAAAGTATATTAATTACATGAAAAAATTATTTTTATTGCTATTCATTTGGTGTTTATCGCCAAAAACGTATGCACAATCTGACAAAGTATCATTACTTAAAACTGATCAAGGAACAAAACTTATTGTTAACGACAAACCATTTTTCATCAATGGTATGAACTGGGCGTATGATCCAATTGGAACAAATTACAATTACAGTTTATGGAAACAATCTGACGAAGTAATTAGAGCAGCTCTTGATACGGAAATGAGTTTGTTAAAAAACATGGGAGTTAATACAATAAGACAGTATGTAGGAATTCAACCTAAGTGGATAACCTATATATATCAAAAATACGGTATTTATACTATGCTTAACCATTCATTTGGAAGATATGGTTTGACAATTAAAGGAAATTGGGTTCCAATAACGGAATATTCAAATCCTGAAACTAAAAAAATACTTTTGAAGGAAACAGAAGATATGATTCAAGAGTATAAAAATACTCCAGGATTACTTTTATTCTTGTTGGGTAATGAAAACAATTATGGTTTATTTTGGGATGGTGCAGAAACAGAAAATATTCCTTTGCAAGATAGAAAATCTACAAAAAGAGCCAATGATTTGTACAAATTATTTAATGAAGCCGTTTTAGAAATGAAGAAAATAGACAAATCTCACCCTATTGCTATTTGTAATGGAGATTTGTTATTCTTAGATATTATTGCTAAAGAATGTAAAGACATAGACATTTTAGGTACAAATATGTATAGAGGTGTTTCTTTTGATAATGCCTTTCAACAAGTTAAAGAAAAATTAGATAAACCAATGTTGTTTTCAGAATTTGGTGCTGATGCTTTTAATGCTATTGATAATCATGAAGACCAAAAATCACAAGCTTATTTTTTATTAGGCAATTGGAAAGAAATTTATGAAAATGCGGCTGGACTTGGTAAAGCAGGAAATTCATTAGGAGGGTTTACCTTTCAATTTAGTGATGGATGGTGGAAATACGGTCAAACAAAAAATTTAGATATTCATGATAACAATGCTTCTTGGTCAAATGGAGGTTATACTAGTGACTATGTTAAAGGAGAAAATAATATGAATGAAGAATGGTTTGGTATTTGTGCAAAAGGTCCAGTAAATTCTAGAGGTTTATATGAATTATTTCCAAGAGCAGCTTACTATATATTGAAACAAGCACACAATACAAATCCTTATGAAAAAGGAACAACTTTAGAAAGTGTTGCTAACTATTTTAATTCTATCCAAATTATGGACGCTGTTTTAAAAGCACGTGGAGACAAAGCTAGTTTAGAAACAAACAGTAGTGAAATGTTAAAAATTAGTAATTTAAGAGCTGAGTTTACAACTTTTAATACGGGAGGAAGTTTACTTTCAACACCTACAGTTGCAAGTTCAACTTCTACATCGTATCCAAATAAAGTAGGATTTGATCAAATGCAATCTTATTATATTGGAGTAGAAGGTAATCCAGCACCAAATATGAAAGTTGATGTAAACGTTAATATTTTGGGGCATGTTGCTGATAACCCAATTAATGAAATTTTTTATGAAAATAGAGGTAGAACTCAAACTGTAAATTCAGATAATGGTAATGTTACACTAAACGATAATAACAGAGTTCAAGTGTATAAATCATCATACAGTTGGAATGAAAAATATTTCGATTTAAGAGGTTTTTATAGAACGAACCACTACCATTGGGGTTATGAAGGTGACTTTTTTGGAATTTATCCGGAAGCCAATTATGGTCCAAATTTCGACATTTACAACGGTGAAATTTCAGGTTTTGAAATGGATGGTAAAAAAAGTCTTAGTGGATTAAAAGCAGCATTCGGGCCACAGTTATGGTGGGGTGCTAATCCAGCAATTTTATTTAAATATTCACGTAAAATAGGAATAATTGATGCTACTACAGTTTATCATGAAGATATAGATAATGCCTCAGCTGCAACAACTTCTATTGCTATTCCTCTTCCAAAGACTAGAAGATTATCGTTACATTTAAAAACAAAAGTTCATGCATTTGGATTTGAAATTGGTGGAATTTGGGGTGGACAGCCTTTAAATGGACGTACTTTTCAATATGTTGATGGATCTTCAGGAAATTACATATTTCATGATGACAAAATTACAGCAAAAGATAATTGGGGAGGAAAAGCAAAAATAACTTTCTCTTTAGGAAAATTTAATATGTATGCCCAAGGAGCAATTATGGGATTAGTTGCAAATGGTGGCGCTGATAATACTAAAACATTTACGGGTTGGAGATTAAAAGACAGTGGAAGTGGAAACCAAACAAATTTTTTATCTGGTTTAACCTATAACATTGGGAATTTTCAAATTGCACCAAACTTTTTATGGCAAAAACCTATAGTAGGAGCAATGCCAAACGATGTTAACGCACCAGGAAGATTGAGAAACATCGTTACTGATCCTTTTGCTGTTAGAGCAAATAGAGAAACAGTAGCGGGAGAATTATTGTTGACTTATGATCCAACTCCAGCTACATGGATGTACGAATGGGATAATGATATGGCTGAAGATGCTAGATTTGCAATTAGTTCAGATTTTGTTTTCCGTCATCTTCCAACAACTCAAGATGCAGCAATTGGTTTCTTAAGTAATCGTACTTCATTTGCATTTGCAAATTCAGCTCCAGCACATGATTTATGGGAATCGAACACAAGAATTGTTTCAAAATTAACTCCAGATTTAGGTTTTATAGCTAATTTTTATTTTGGGAATGCTCAAACTAATGGAAGTAATCAACGACTAATAGAACGCAAAGGTGGAGATATAAGATTAGTGTATAAAAAAGTTAAATTAACACATTCGTTTAAATTAAATGACTGGGGTCCTTATGATTATCACAAAGATTTTAATTTAACTTATCCAGTTCAATTAATTTTAGATTTATCGACATCTATTGGAAAACCAGGTTGGTTTATTTTACCAAGTACTAAAATAGGAATTATGGGAACTTGGCGATCTTTGGATCAATATTCTCCTAGATATTCTCCAAATCAAACAGCTAATATGTTTTCGACAGAACCAATTATAAGTCCAGTAGGATTTAAAAATGGTACTGAATGGGAAATTAGAACCTATGTTCACATAAATATTGGAAAATAAATTTAAAAAAAATATCATGAAAATAAATAATAACATAATAAAAAATTCAATTCTTTTGGGATTGACTATATTCACTAGTATTAGTTGTGAAAGAAATTTAACTGATGATGCAGTACTTTCAACATATTCTAAAAATCCGGAAGTATTTATTGATACTTTCAGTCCCAATTTAGGATATGGCGCATTTGGAGGATCAAAATATTCTGCATTTTCAGTGGATACACAAGTTAAGTATTTAGGATCTGCGTCTATGAGGATTGATGTTCCTGAAGTTGGTGATGCAAATGGTACATATGCTGGTGGGGTTTATATTGATCAAATAGGCAGAAACTTAACAGATTATGATGCCTTAACTTTTTGGATAAAATCATCGCATGGTGCAACAATCAATGAATTAGGTTTTGGTAATGATTTTGGTTTAAATAAATATAATGTAACATTAAAAAATGTTAGTGTAAGTACAAATTGGCAAAAAATTACGATTCCAATTCCAGACGCATCAAAACTTATTAAAGAAAAAGGAATGTTTTGGTATTCTGAAGGTCCAGAAGACGGTCATGGATATACTTTTTGGATTGATGAAGTTAAATACGAACGTTTAGGAACTATTGCACATCCAATGCCTTCAATTTTAGATGGTGTTGATACAACTCAACAAACTTTTATTGGTTCTAATATAACATTAACTGGATTAACAGAAACTTTTAATTTAGTTTCAGGAGAAAATAAAACGGTATCAGTGGCACCAAGTTATTATACGTTTAAGTCTTCAAATACAAATGTTGCGACAGTAAGTGAGCTAGGAGCTGTATCTATTGTAGGTTCTGGTACTGCAGTAATTAGTGCTACTTTAGGAGGTATTACAGCAACAGGATCTCTTACACTTAATTCTTTAGGGGTATTTACACCAGCACCTACACCAACACCAAATGCTGCAAATGTAATTTCAATATTTAGCAATCATTATACAAATGTTCCTGTAGATACATACAACGGCTATTGGGGTGGTTCAACGACTCAAGGTCAAGATGATATTCATATTAATGGAGATGATATTATAAAATATACTCAATTAAATTATGTTGGAATTCAATTTTCACAACCTACAATAAATGCTTCACTTATGACATATTTTCATATAGATATACAAGTTCAAAACACAACAGGGCTAAGAAATTCAATTCATGTTAAATTGGCTGATTTTGGAGCAAATGGAGTTTATGGAGGCGGTGACGATTCAGAATATGAATTAGCACTTAATAGTGCCAACTTGGCAAGTCAAAATTGGGTAAGTTTTGACGTTCCTTTATCAAATTTTACAGGATTAATAAATCGGAAACATTTAGCTCAAGTAGTTTTAGTTTCTGCTTCAGGAATTACGGATGTATTAGTTGATAATATTTTTCTTCATAACTAATCCTTCACTAAATTAATTTTTTAAAAAAATGTAGTATTATGAGTTTTATAAATAAAATAAGTGCAAAGAAAATTATAGCTGTTTGTTCATTATCAGCACTATTGAGTTGCTCTACAAATGAAAAGCAAACAGTAACAACAATGACTAATTTAGTCATGAGCGATGAATTTGATACGAACGGTTCACTAAATAGTGCTATTTGGAGCTATGATATTGGAACAGGTTCAAACGGATGGGGGAATAATGAATTAGAATATTATACTTCAAGACCACAAAATGTTACAGTTGAAAATGGAATGTTAAAAATTACTGCTATAAAAGAATCTTATTTGGGTTCAGGATATACATCAGGAAGAATAGTTACTAAAGGTAAATTTGCTCAAAAACACGGTCGTTTTGAAGCAAGAATAAAAATGCCGTATGGTCAAGGAATGTGGCCTGCATTTTGGTTATTAGGTGACAATAGTGATACAGCATTTTGGCCTCAATGTGGCGAAATTGATATAATGGAATTTAGAGGTCAAGCACCTTCAGTAACAAACGGAACAGTCCATGGGCCGGGATATGCTGGTGGAGCATCAATTACTAAAGCTTATACAATTCCCAATGCTAGGTTTGATACTGATTTCCATATTTTTGGAATTGAATGGGGCGAAAACTATATAAATTATTATGTTGATGATGTTTTGTATAACCAAATTACACCTGAAAAAGTAACAGGCCAATGGGTTTTTGATCATCCATTTTATATTATTATTAATCTTGCGGTTGGTGGGAGTTATGTTGGTTCACCAAATAGTGAAACTATTTTTCCACAATCAATGTTGGTTGATTATGTAAGAGTTTATAATTAATTTTCTGTAAATAAAATAGCTTATATTCAATTAATTTTTTTTCAACCTTGCTTAAATTAAATTATTTTAATAATTGCCTAAAAATAAATATACAATAAAAGCACAATTAAATCATGAATAGTAGTCAAGTCATAGTTGCTGAAAATGAAATAGATTCCAAATCAATTGTCATGGAAATGGTTGTAATGGATGGTGAAGAATATTATAAAATTGCCAATTCAGATTCCATGCGTCCCTTTTTTATGAGTATTGTAAGCGATTCCAATCACTGGATGTTTATATCAAGTAATGGTGGGCTATCAGCAGGAAGAAAAAATGCTGAGTTTGCATTATTTCCATATTATACAGATGATAAGATTACAGAATCTGTAGATATTACAGGAAGTAAATCTATTTTTCAAATTCATTTTGAAAATAATACGGAAATGTGGGAACCTTTTTCAGAGCGATTTAATGATAAATATTCAATTACTAGAAATTTATACAAAAACTTATACGGAAACAAAGTAATATTTGAAGAGATCCATAATGATCTTAAATTGACTTTTCGTTATCATTGGAATTCAAGTAATAAATTTGGCTTTGTAAAGAAATCGGAACTTATCAATAATTCAGATATAAACTATTCTATTACTGTTTTAGACGGTATTCAAAACATTATGCCCCAAGGTGTAAGTAGTGATTTACAAGCTACAACAAGTAATTTAGTAGATGCATACAAAAGAAGTGAAATTCATTCAAAAAGTGGTTTAGGTATTTTTGCTTTAAGTGCAATAATTGTAGATAAAGCAGAACCTAGTGAAGCATTAAAAGCTAATATTGCATGGTCTTTAGGTATTGAAAATCCTTTGTATTTGCTTTCTTCTGCTCAACTTTCATCTTTTAGAAAAGGTAAAAAAGTTGTTCAAGAAAATGATAGTAAAGGAGAAAAAGGAGCCTATTTTTTATCGTTTTTAACTGAGATAAATAAAAATAGTTC
>CANGIF010000001.1 GCA_947453885.1 Flavobacteriaceae bacterium | reverse complement strand
CGACATGAACCAAAAGAGTAGCGACAAGAGGTAAAGAAGTGGCGACAAATAATAAAGTAGTGAAAAGAGGTAAAATGAGACAGCAATGGTATATAAAAGTGAAGAAGACAATAAATAATAGCCCTTTTGGTGATTTATATAGAATTATTTATACATTTGAAAAACAAAAATACGCTACTGAGTAGCGACAATCTACCCGATTTTGGGTGTATAGTCGCTACTTTGTAGCGAGTATATACAAGTTGGCAGCAAGTTGCCCAAAACATCGGAAAACGAATATCTCAAATGAAAAAAATTACTTTACTAATTATATTTTTTACTTTGACAAGTTGCAGATATTTTAATGTAAGTCCAGTAAACGGAATTACAATGAATAATTTGACCAAAAAACCAACTCAATCGGAAATGATTGGAATTTGGGAAGTAGATAAATTTAGCTACGATTTAATTAAAGAGAAAGGTTATGAAAAGAAGAAAATTGAGTTAAAGCTAAAAAGCGATGGAACATTTGAAATATATAATTTACCGAATTTTATAAACGTATTTGACCAAACAAAAGAAAAATATGTTAATACAAACGGAAGTTGGGAAATCAAAAAAGATTTTAAAGAAGAAAACTGGGTTTTAAATATGAGTTTTAACAAAAGTAACTTGTATGAAAATGGAATGTCAACTTCTTACGATTTATATTTACAAGACAATAAAATAATTATTTGGACATTTATTGGTGATCCAGATTCTGGAGAAAGATTTTTATTTACGAAAAAATAAAACCTGCTGCCAACAGCTAGAGTTTCGTTGCGTGCGTAGCACGAACAATGAAACTCCTGTTGAACCTTTCGAAGGGCGCAAGGAAGGCTACACCGATTATGTGCCGTCAACACTATGGAGTTATCGTTAAGATTTTAGAAAGAATAGTAAGAGGATTTGTGTCCTCTTTTTTTTTGGAGTGTTCAAAAGCATTCCTTTTCAATTAAACTAATACTACAATTTTTAATTTATCAATTAATCATTACTAAAAAGTAGTATATTTGAATTTACGAAAATTGGTTGGTAAAGAAATTTCGATTTTTAGGCGAACTGATGTTAGCAGAAAAATTACAAAATCGCAAATAACATAGAAATAAATAAAGTCAATATGAAAAAAAAATATTTTTTAATTCTGTTTATAATTTCGAATTTTTCTTATTCACAAGATTCTCGCATTTTTGATAATTATTGGTATCTAACAAATATTATTGAAAATGGAGTAAATAATATTCCACCAACTTCAAATATGGGAATTAATTTTGACACACAAACAATTAACGCACATGCTTGTCTTGATTTAAATGCTACAATTACTTTTGAAAATAATACAACAAACTTTTCTGCGACAAATTTTCAATATTGTTTATGTATGTGTTATAACACAAGTGCCGATGCTTACGAAAATAACAACTATTTTCCATTTCTAAACAACATTAATGGAAATCCATCAACGATTAGTTATTTCACCTATTCAATATCTGAATTTCAAGGTGTAAAAACATTAATTATTAATTCAGCATTCAACAAACAAGCCATATATTCTAGTGTAATGTTATCAAATGAAAGTTTTAAAAAATTAGATTTTAGTATTTATCCTAATCCATCACAAGAATATGTAGAGATTCAACTAATTAATGAATTTTCAAGTGATTCAAGAATTGAAGTCTATAATGAAATTGGATTAATTTGTAAATCTGAAAAATTAACTTCAAGTAACACGAGAATTGAAACAAAAGATTTGTCCAGTGGAATTTATTTTGTAAAAGTGAAAACCGAAAATGAAACTGTTATAAAAAAGTTAATTAAAAAATAAATTCTTCTGCTAACAGCTAGAGTTTCGTTGCGTGCGTAGCACGAACAATGCAAACCGAGTTGTTCCTCTTTTAACTAAATAACCTTTTCCCACTTTAAATTAAAAACAAATCAAAGTGTTTGCACCTCCAATGCTTTGGCAAGTCACTGTCTGTATTTGAATTTTTAGGGAATTTAGATCTATTAAGAGTATTTTATATATTTGAGGGATGGAGTAGGGAAAATGTTTGTGAATTTAGTTAAAATGGTTGTTTAAAGTTTGTTTTGTGTTTTTGGTGTTTAAAGGGACGTTTTGGGTTCACCAAAATCTTACTTTTTGAAACGGCAAAATGTTGAAAAATAATAAAAATAGAAGAAAATGTCAAAATTATTTGTAATGCATTATACTAAAATGAAAACAAAATGGCGTATGAAATAATTATTATATATTTTTAAATAAATTAAATTTTATATCTCAAATAATAATTATTGTTTGGGATTTTTTATTTTTACAAAAAAAGGAAATGAAAAAAATATTTTTTATAGTTTTAACAATAATTAGTTTTCACATTAGCGATGCTCAAGAGGCGAAAACAGCGGAAGAAAATATTACTTATAGTACTGGAGGGATAGAAGTGAAGCCTGAATATCCAGGTGGAATAAAAGCTTTTTACGAGTATATTGCTTCAAATTTTAATTCACCAACTTCAAAAAATTTTGAAGGCGGAAAAATTTATGCTCAGTTTGTTATTGAAAAAGACGGAAGTGTTGTTGATATTAAAATTTTAAAAGATTTAGGTTTCAATACAGCTGAAGAAACATATAGAGTTTTAAATGGATGTAAAAAATGGCAACCCGGAGAGCAAAATGGCAGAAAAGTAAGATGTGTTTATCAATTACCTATATCTTTGAAAGGATATGTTTTTGATGTTAAAGAAGTTGATGTAGCACCAAATTATGAAGGTGGATTTGCTAATTTGTTAAAAAATATTTTAGAAAATTTCAATGTACCTACTTCAAAAGATTTTAAAGGAGGAAAAGTATTAATAAGTTTTGTTGTTGAAACTGACGGAAGTATTTCGGAATTTAGAATTTATAAAGATTTGGGTTTTGGAACAGGGGATGAAGCTGTTAGAATTCTTCAATCAACAAAAAAATGGATTCCTGCAAAAAAAAACAACAAGAATGTTAGGTGTGAATTTGGAATCCCAATTGCTTTAAAAGGAAATTAAACCCAACTCCAAATATTATAATTTTCTTGACCTATATTTTAAATATAGTAAGCTCTACTACCACTTGAAATAAACTTTTTTTGGAAAATTTATTTTTGTGAGGCGTTTATTAAATATTTGAGGGATGGAGTAGAGCAAATGATTGTCAGACATTTACTTTTTTGGTGGATTGGAGAATGTTTGTTAGTTATATGTATCAAATGTGGAATAAAAGTGCAATTAGAAATAAAGTTATATGCACTTATACTTAATTGAAAATTAAGAATACCACCATCGTTTTTCATTTACTTTTGCAGTAATGATGATTTTTTATGCTATCACCTATAAAATTGAGATTGGTTTTAGTGCTGTTAGCTTGTAATTGTACCACTTTTGTGTTGTCACAAAATCAAACCCTAAGTGCCAAGGTAATTAGCAACACTTATAAATTGCCCGTAGAAGGTATAACGGTTACGTTGTTGCCAGAAAACAGCACTACCATTACCAATGAAAACGGTCAATTTCATTTTATAACCAACACGGCTTCAATAACAGCACTGTTACTTTCCGGTATTGGATATGAAACCCTAGAAATTCCTTTTGCTCGTTTTAAAAACAATGCTACTCTAACAATTGTTGCTGCTCCATCCACTACTTTAAATGCTGTGGTAATAAACTCAGGGACAATTTCCAATCAGTACAAACAAATTAGCACATTAGATATTAAAATGCGTGGGGTGGCTAATTCGCAAGAAGTTTTGCGTATTGTGCCCGGTTTGTTCATTGGGCAGCACCAAGGTGGGGGCAAAGCGGAACAGATTTTTATTCGAGGTTTTGATTGCGATCATGGAACAGATATTAGTTTAAATGTGGATGGAATGCCCATAAACATGCCCTCGCATGCTCACGGTCAAGGCTATGCCGATGCTCATTTTATTATTCCAGAAACCATAGAAACAGTCGATTTTAAAAAAGGGGCCTATTATGCCGAAAAAGGGAATTTTGACACAGGTGGTTTTGTTGATTTTAAAACAGCCAATTCCTTTGACCATAATTTGATAAAAGTAGAAGGAGGTAGTTTCAACACCAAACGAATTGTAGGAATTTTTAATTTACTAAACGACAAACAAGTTGCCAAACAACAATCATGGTATGTTGCGTCCGAATACAATTATTCCGACGGCTATTTTGAAAATCCACAAAACTTTTACCGGTTTAACTTTTTTACCAAATACAAAGGGAAAATTTCAGAAAATAATTTCTTGCAGTTTTCCGCTTCCACTTTACAAAGTACTTGGAATGCTTCAGGACAAATTCCGGATAGAGCTGTATCGTCGGGGTTAATAGGTTTTTACGGTGCAATAGACCCAACAGAAGGCGGTAGTACATCTAGAACAAATGTTAACACACAACTTTTTACCACTTTATCCAACGGCGACTTGTTAAAAAATCAATTGTTTTATTCCAATTATGCTTTTGATTTGCATACCAATTTTACTTTCTTTTTAAACGACCCTATAAATGGGGATCAAATCCGACAAAAAGAAAACAGAAATTTGCTTGGATACAATTTTAACTACAATCATGTAACCTATTTTGGGACTGCAAAATTAACTTCCGACTTAGGATTCAACTCTAGATTAGATCTAACAACAAATTCTGAATTATCAAATACTGTAAACCGCTTTACAGTAATTAAACCAATTAAATTAGGCGACATAACAGAAGGCAACGCTGGCATCTATGCAAGTGAAACGTTGAAATTTAACGAAAAATGGAGTTTGAATTTAGGTTTACGTTTTGATCAGTTTTTCAATCAATATAACAACAAATTAGCGACAGATACTACTTTAAATGGGGTGGGAGTGTACAAAACAAATGCTACTATTGTCAGTCCAAAAATGAGCGTGTACTACCATATCAATAACAAAACACAGGTCTATTTCACTTCCGGAAAAGGATTTCATTCCAACGATACAAGAGCAGTTATTGTTACCAACGGAAAAGAAGTTTTACCCCCAGCAACTGGTTTTGATTTTGGAACAATTTTTAAGCCTACAGACCATCTTTTGCTCCATTTTGCTACTTGGTACATGAATTTAAAGCAAGAATTTGTGTATAGTGGCGATGGCGGAATTGTAGAAATTACAGGTCAAACTAAGCGTATAGGTTTGGACATGACTGTACGTTATGAACCTATAAAATCAGTGTATATTGATATAGATTCCAATTACGCTCACGGACGTTATGTAAACAACCCCAAAGGACAAGATTACATTCCTTTGGCTCCTGTTTGGAGTTCAACAGGTGGCATTACCTATAAAAACAAAAATGGAATGAATGGAGGTTTACGTTACCGTTATTTATCAGATAGAGCTGCAACAGAAGATTACTCGTTACGTGCAAAAGGCTATTTTGTTTCAGACGCAGTTTTGAATTATACTAAATCCAACTATGAAATTGGGATAAGAGCCACTAATATTTTCAATACCAAATGGAAAGAAACACAATTTGCCACTGAAACACGATTGCAAGGCGAATCGAATGCTACAACTGAAATATGTTTTACGTCAGGCACTAAATTCATGGCGTTAGTAAGCGTGAGTTATTTTTTTAAGTGATTTATTGCAGCATTAAGCAGCTAAAATTTTTATGACTTTTTACATCTTAAAGGGCTGCAACAAGTTCTGAATAAGTACCTTTTTTAGTTATTATTTGGTACTCTACTAATTTATTTTGAATATTATTAATTTCTATTTCTGAAATGGTCTTTTGCGACCAACTTGTTAACGAGAGCCAATTTTGAGCATCTTCCTTTTTAAGATTGAATTTTGAAGCTAAAATAGTATCAATAGTAGGAATTGATTTGAAACTTCTTGTTTTAGCATTAATTATCGTAAGAATTGTAGCAATTGCATCAGGATTATTCTCACAAAAATCTTTAGTTGCAGCTATTACAAAACTGGGCCATGGTGTAAGACAGTCGCCCAATCGTCTGAATATACCTGAATCTACTAATGGTTTTGTCATAAAATGTTCCCACATAAAATAATCAGCAGTTTCATTTGTTAGTGCTTTTACAGCACCGTCTATTGTATGAACCACTTCAAATGGAATGGATTCTTTAGCCCAACCATGTTCGTTTGCATGAACATAAGTCATTAATTCAGAACCTGAGCCATACCTAGAAATAGCTGCTTTTTTACCTTCTAAATCCGATATTGAAGTGTATTTAGAATGTGCTGCAACATGAATACCCCAAATTAAAGGTGATTCTACATAAACTTGAACTAATTTTGATGGATTCCCATTTAAAATATCTTTTACAATACCTTCTGTTAAAATGACAGCTAGATCAGTTTCATTGTTTCGCAACATTTGGCACATTTTACCAGTTCCTTCTGGAATATCCTTCCAATTCAGTTGGATTCCAGCATTAGTAAAGTCGTTATTTGCTATACACATTTGCCATGGCAAATTAAAATGTTCTGGAACACCAACTAATCGAATATTTTTCATTTTAAATAGAATTTAGCTACCTTTTTTTAGGCATTTCATTTGGTTTAATTTGGATTCTCCATTAACCACCATTTCCACAATACACCATTTTTATCAAAATAATCTTCCATAAATTGCATACCTATTTTTTGTAAAATACGATTAGAAGCACCGTTTTCAGAATGTGTATAAGCATGCATTTTCTCAATTTTCATTTGGTTGAAACCATAAGCTAACCATGCAATCGAAGCTTCAGTAGCATACCCTTTGTTCCAAAATTTTTCATTTAATCGATAGCCAAAATCATAGAAATTTGTAGCGCCATTTTCTTCATGATCATTAATGAATTTTATACCTGTCCACCCAATAAATTCATTTGTTTCTTTTAGAATAGTTGCAAATCGACCAATTTTATTGTCCTGATATTGTTTGTGAATGTATGCAATTGTTGCAAGTGTTTCATCAATATTTTTTGATGGAGTTTGCCATAAATAGTTATGTACCGACGGATTTTTATCCATTAGAAACATTGCTGCAGCATCAGAAAGTTCAATCGGTCGTAGTAGTAAACGTTTGGTTTCTAAAGTAAAGTTCATTTATTTTATTTTCAAATGTGAAAGTACAATTCGGTAGCCATCCGGATCTAGAAAGAGTTTACCGTTTTCATTCCAATAAGGATTTTTAGCTTCCAATATTTCTATTTTTTGATTTTCAATTTTACCAAGAATGATTTCATATTCTCGCTTTGATGTTGGATAGAACACTAGAATAGCATCTTCATCGTTAGAATGAATAACAGTTTCTGCTGTTTGAGTAAATTCTAAATGCCAATCTGCATTAACTTTACCAATAAAAATACCATTATATCCATCATGATTTTCAAAACTGCCTAGTATTTTTAAACCTAAAACATTTGTATAAAATAATGTAAGTTGTTCTAAATTATTGGTATGTCTTGCAAAACGAAAGTTCATAATTTTTATTTACTTCACCAATTTTCCCAATACATATTCAATAAGTGCGTCAACAGCTTTATAAGGATCTTCACTAAACGTGCCGTTTGCTCTATTGGCAATAATTGCATTCATAGACAGACATTGATGTCCAAGAAGTTTTCCTAATCCATAAATAGCACCTGTTTCCATTTCAAGATTAGTCATTTTGATTCCGTTGAATTCAAATTGATCCATTTTTTCGTTAAGTGAAGGATCTTGAATAGCTAAACGTAAAACTCTACCTTGTGGACCGTAAAATCCTCCCGCTGTACCTGTGAATCCTTTGAAAATAGCATCACTATCTAGCAGTTTCTCTAAAGCAGTGCTTCCTTTTACTACGTAAGGACGACCTTTTTTCATGTCCCAATTTGTTTGAGCAATAAATGCGTCTTCCATTTCAATTTCAGAAATACCATCAATCAAATAGGAGCGAAGCATGTTATCTAATCCTAAGCCATATTGGCTCAAAACCAAACTGTCACAAGGAACATCAGCTTGAAGCGATCCAGAAGTTCCAATTCTAATAATATTTAACGAGGTTAAATCTGTTTTTGGTTTTCTGGTTTCTAAATCAATATTAACCAAGGCGTCTAGTTCGTTCATCACAATATCAATATTGTCAGGACCAATACCTGTTGACATAACGGTAATTCTTTTTCCTTTAAAAGTACCTGTTTGTGTTTTGAACTCTCTTTTTTGAGTTGAAAATTCGATAGTGTCAAATAACTTTGTTATTTTTTCAACTCTGTTTTGGTCGCCAACAAAAATTATGTCTTTTGCAACATGCTCTGGTTTAAGGTTTAGATGGTAAACACTTCCATCAGGGTTTAGTATTAATTCTGAAGATTGTATCATTTTTATATTTATTTTTAGTTGGAATGCAGTTCTTTAAAAATTAACCTCCAACACGTTTCACTTTAAATCCTTTTACTTTTAAATGTTGCATTATTTTATCTCGAAAATCACCTTGAATGATAATGCAATTTTCCTTAAAAGTTCCGCCCACACTTAGTTTTGTCTTGAGCTCTTTAGCTAATATTTTGAAATCTTCATCTGAACCAGAATAGCCTTCAATGATTGTTATAGGTTTACCTTTTCTCTTTTCAAATTTACAAATCAAAGGTTCTTTTTGAACAAATAATTCAGTGCTTGTAGGTGCAATTTCTTCTACTTCTTTTGAAACTTGATGCTCTGGAAAAAGCTTTTTTAATTGATCTTCTAAACTCATACTTTATCTTATCTATCCAACTCCTTACTAGTAAAGGAAACTTCATTTTTTCTGTATAATCAACTAATTTCTTTTTTAAAATCAAAAAAAGACATCGAGCTGACCCAATGTCTTTTTTAAACTTTTTACAAATTTAAGATTTATTTTTTTATTAATCCTAACTCTACTAATCTTTCATGCAAAAATTCTCCTGCAGTAATGTCATCAAACTTTTTAGGATTTTCTGATGTAATGCATTCTTCTAAGCAATTTAATGGCATTTCGCTAACAGGATGCATGAAAAATGGAATGGAAAAACGAGATGTTGCCCATAATTCTCTTGGAGGATTAACCACTTGATGAATTGTAGATTTTAGTTTTGTATTGGTAAGTCTAGAAAGCATATCACCTACATTTATCATCAACTCATCAGGTTGAGCCATTGCATCAATCCATTGGCCTTCGTTGTTTTGAACTTGTAATCCTTTACCTTGTGCTCCCATAAGTAAGGTAATTAAATTAATATCACCATGCGCGGCAGCTCTTACAGCTCCATCATTAGGCTCATCCGTTATTGGCGGATAATGAATAGGCCTTAAAATACTATTCCCATCTGCAATAAATGTATCAAAATACATTTCTTCTAAGCCAATGTGTAAAGCAAGGGCTCTAAGTACATATTTACCAGTTCTTTCCAACATTTTATAAGCTTCTTTTCCTGTTGAATTAAAATTTGGTAATTCTTTTACAAATACATTTTCTGGATACTCATTTAAATATTTGGAATCTTCGTTAACATATTGACCAAAATGCCAAAACTCCTTCAAATCACCTGTAGATCGGCCTTTTGCGTGTTCTTTTCCAAATGAAACATAACCTCTTTGACCACCAATTCCAGGTATTTCATATTGAGATTTTGTTGTTAATGGTAAATTAAAAAAATTTCTAACCTCTGAATAAAGGTTTTCTACAAGCTTGTCATCTAAAAAATGACCTTTTAATGCTACGAAACCAATTTCTTCGTAAGCTTCTCCGATTTCATTTACAAATTTTTGTTTACGTGCCGGATCATCCGACAGGAAATCACGTAAGTCAACACTTGGAATTTGTTGCATACTTTTTTAATAATTAATGATAATTAATAATGACTTTTGCCAATTATTTTGCAAAAGTAGTTATTAATTTTAGTTACCCATTTTTAAAAGTTACAAAAAATAACTTTCCTCAAATTTGATTAATGCTTTACAATATTTCGGTAACTTCTTCTTTTAAGAAACTCAAAGCCATTGTTGCAGTAGATTGTCCTTCTAACAAAGTGTTTAATATAGCCGTTCGTAGTTCGTCAGCATTTGTAATTTCTTCATTAAAAGTTAGCTTTCTAATGTTTTGAATAATAGAGTTCTTTGCAGTTTGAATCATGGTCCAACAGTCATTAGAAATATAAATTTGTTGGGTTAAATTATGTTCAAATTCTTGTTCAATATGCTGAATAAGTAGGTTTTGATAATCGTTTTTGTCGGAACTAATTGGTGCAACTCTTATAACAAGTTTTAAAGGATTGATTCGCTCCATTAACAGTGCTAATCGTTCATAAGCTTGTAAACGTAAAGGTAAAGCTTGTTTTTGATTTTCACGTTGAACTAACCATCTTCTTGTGTTTTGTTGGTCTTTAAAATAAGCTTGAAAAAAATAATACGCTAAACTAGCAGTAATTAAGGCAGGTAAAGTATAAAAAAATAATTCTAAAATTTTATCAGTATTCATAAATGTAAAATTGGATAATGTTAGACAACAAAATAACGAAAAAGCACTAAAATAATGCGCTATATTTGTAAAAAATATTTTTAATTGGAACTAACAACATTAATTTTATTAAGCTTAACCGCATTTATTGCCGGTTTCGTTGATGCTATTGTTGGTGGTGGTGGTTTAATCCAAACACCAATGGCTTTAATTTTGATGCCTACTTTACCAGTTGCTACATTAATTGGGAGTTTAAAAATCCCCTCTTTTACTGGTACTTTAATGGCTGCAATTTTATACTTTAAACATTTAAAAATTAATTGGAAATTGCTTTTTTTAATGATTTTTTTAGCTATTCCAGCGGCATTTTTTGGTTCAATGCTGTTGAGTGTAGTTAACAATGATTTTATGAAACCCGTATTGTTTATTGTATTAGTTATATTGCTATTCTATACTATTTCAAGAAAAAATTTTGGACAACAAGTTTCGTTTTCAATTTCAAAAAATAAAAAGTACTTTTTAGCAAGTTTGGTGGCGGTCGTAATTGGTTTTTATGATGGATTCATTGGTCCAGGAACTGGTAGTTTTTTGGTATTGTCTTTTATTTTCTTGCTTGGATTCGATTTCCTAAATGCTTCTGCAAATGCTAAAATGGTAAATTTAGCTACTAACATAGGCTCTATTGTACTTTTTTTAAGTAAAGGAAAAATAATTTGGCTTATTGCAGTTCCAATGGCAATTTGCAATGCACTCGGAGGTTATTTAGGGGCTAAATTAGCAATAAACCAAGGGAATAAATTTATACGAGTTTTCTTTTTAATAGTTGTATTTGGAACTTTAATTCGTTTTGGATACGATATTTTTTATAAGTAATTAAAATTCAATAGGTTTGAAAACTAATTTCGACGTCCTGGTGGTTTATTTTTTGAAAAAATTCTGGCTAATTCACTTGACATTTCATTGAAATCCTCTATTTGATTGGAATTACATAAGTTTTTAATGTCTTGAAAATGTTTAAAATGACATGTTTCAATTCGCTTTTGATTTTGAGCTATTATCAACAGCAAACTATCCTTTACTTTTTCATCAATCGTTTTTTTAGATAACAAATTATACAATTGATTGTGAGCATTTTTCATACTGTAATCTATTGAATCAACTGTTTTTTGTTCTGACTGAATTAAAATATCGTACTTTTTAATTTGCTCTTTATCAAAATGCAATTTTTCAATAACAACTTCTTTTGGCTTTGGTTGTCTTTCTAATGGTATTGGATGATGCGGAGGTTTTGAAAGAACAACAAATGCTAGAATACTTACGTTAAGTAGCACTAAAATTATGACACAACTCGTTAAAAGTTTTATTTTGTCCATCGATTATTAATAAAGTTGGTTAGTTTTATAAATTTCAGTTGCAATGGTTTCCGTTTTGGTATCTTTTGTTGTTGTTGTTGTTGTTGTTGTTGTAATTATTTTAATGTTTAAGGTTATTAAAATAAAAAAAGAGGCTGCAGCAATCCAAACCCAATGTTTTGGAGTATTATTTAATTGAATTTCGTTAATTTTATATTGGATTTTGGCAAAAAGTAACTCATTCGGATTAACTTTTGTAATCCCATTAGAACTTGCCATAATTTCTTCAACCCAAGTATTTGCTTCCATATTTGTTTAGACGTAATTATTTATTTATTCTTGCGAAATTCATTAGATTTATTTGTTAATTTTTCTTTTAAATTATTTTTAGCTCTAAAAACTAAGGATTCAATAGCGGAAATACTCATTTCCATTATAGTTGCAATTTCTGGATTGCTTAATCCTTCAAGTTTCGAAAGTAAAAAAACAGTTTTTTGGTTTTCGGGCAATTCGTTTATAGTTTGGTATAAAATAGCGGACTTTTCCTTGTTTTCCATCAAAACTCCAGGATGCTCAAAATTTGAAATTGACAACAATTCGTTCTCGTTTTCAGATTTTTTACCAAAAATAAAAAACCGTTTACTGCTTTTTTTGTGTTTAATAAAATCTAATGATTTATTTATGGTAATTCTGTAAATCCAAGTCTTTAATGATGAATTTGATTTGAACTTAGAATGAGATTGGTAAACTTGAATAAAAACATCTTGGGTAATTTCTTCTGCATCTTCAACATTTTGCAAATAATTTAAAGCAACATTATATACAAGAACTTTGTGTTCTTTATAAATAGCTTCAAAATCTGATGTCAAAAGATTCATAATTAACTAAAAGTTATTCATTTAATTCTAAAAATTTATTTTAGGGTTTAAAAATACACAAATTTTTTAAGAACATTAAAATATTGTTATATTTGACTCATAAAAAAAAGACTTTAAAATATCAGTATTAATATGAAATTATTAGAAGGAAAAGTTGCTATTATAACAGGAGCAAGTAGAGGAATTGGAAAAGGAATTGCAGAAATTTTCGCTAAAAATGGTGCTAATATTGCATTTACCTATAGTTCATCAGCAGCATCTGCTTTAGAATTAGAAAACCAGTTAAACCAAATGGGTGTAAAAGCAAAGGGGTATCAATCTGATGCTGCAGATTTTGAGCAAGCGCATTTGTTTGTTGAAGCTGTAATTGCTGATTTTGGTACAGTTGACATTTTGATAAATAATGCAGGAATTACAAAAGATAATTTATTGATGAGAATGTCTGAAGATGATTTTGATAAAGTGATAGACGTCAATTTAAAATCTGTTTTCAACATGACAAAAGCAATTCAAAAATTATTTTTGAAACAAAGAGCAGGTTCTATAATTAATATGAGTAGTGTAGTAGGAGTAAAGGGAAATGCAGGTCAAACTAATTATGCCGCATCAAAAGCAGGTGTTATTGGCTTTACCAAATCAGTTGCTTTAGAATTAGGCTCAAGAAATATTAGATGTAATGCAATTGCTCCAGGATTTATTGAAACTGAAATGACTGCAAAATTAAATGAAGATGTTGTTAAAGGATGGAGAGAATCCATACCTTTAAAAAGGGGTGGAACAACAGAAGATGTAGCCAATGCTTGTCTTTTCTTAGCTTCAGATATGAGCGCTTATGTAACAGGTCAAGTGTTAAATGTTGATGGTGGAATGTTAACTTAAACCAAATTACCAATAAATTCGGTTTAATTTGTGATTTTACTTTTAACTATAAACTATAACATGGATAATTCAACCCTATTGTTACTTTTACTTTCGGTTATATTAGCTGCAGGGTTTTCGTTTTTTCAATATTTTTATAAAATCAAGACGAGGTCGAAAGCAACGATTTATTTAGCCGTTTTAAGATTTATAACATTGTTAGGTGTTTTTATTTTACTTATAAACCCAGTTATTACCTCTAAAAATTTTGAAATCAATAAAACACCATTACCAATTGTAATGGATAATTCAAGTTCAATAGTAGATTTGAAAGCTAACAAAAGCGCTCTTGAAGCTTACTCAAAATTAATTTCAAATAAATCAATTCAAGATAAATTTGAGATACAATCTTATCAATTTGATACTGATTTTCAACTTTCGGAAAAATTTAATTTTAAAGGAAAGCAAACTAACATTGATAAAGTTGCTAAAAATTTAAAAAGCATCAATAAAAATTCAAATTATCCTGTAGTATTAATTTCAGACGGAAATCAAACTATCGGAAATGACTATTTGTATAGTTTTGAACCTAGTATGAAAATTTATCCAGTTGTTTTAGGAGATACAACCTCTTTTTTAGATTTAAGAATAAGTCATTTAAATGTAAATAAATATGCATTTCTTAAAAACAAATTTCCAGTAGAAGTTTTTTTAAACTATTCAGGTTCAAAAGCAATTACGGCTAATTTTTCTATTTCACAAGGAAATCAAGTTTTATCAAAACAAACTATTACTTTTTCTCCCTCAACAAAATCTCAAATTATTAATGTTTTATTGCCTGCAGACAAAATAGGATTACAACTTTTTAAAGCAACAATTTCTGCTACTATTAATGAAAAAAACACCTATAATAACACGAAAAACTTTGCGGTAGAAGTAATTGATCAAAGAACCAACATTGCATTAATTTCAGCAATAAATCACCCGGATTTAGGAGCTTTTAAACGTGCAATTGAAACTAATGTACAACGTAAAGTAACAATAGTTAAACCTAATGATATTAAATCATTAACAGATTATAATCTTTTAATAGCTTACCAGCCAAACGCTGAATTTAAAAATGTTTTAGATCTCAATAAAAATATAGGATTGAATGTTTTTACCATTACAGGAACAAACACAGATTATACTTTTTTGAATCAACAACAAAGTGATTTGGTTTTCAAAATGAGTAATCAAAAAGAAGATTTTTCAGCAAGTTTTAATACCCAATTTAATTTATTTGCACTTCAAGATATCGGTTTTGAACAGTTTCCTCCACTCCAAAATTCATTTGGAACAGTTACTACCAATTCAAATGTTACTGTTTTGCTTAGTTCTAAAATACGAAATATCGCTACTAACGCTCCGATGTTGGCATTTTCTGAAAATCAGGGGAAAAGAGCCGCTTACTTGCTAGGTGAAAACAGTTGGAAATGGCGTTTACAAACTCATGTAACTGATAAATCATTTGAGAAATTCGATGTTTTTTTAGACAAAACTATTCAATTTTTAGTGTCCAATTCTACTAAAAAAGCATTAGTTGTTACTCATGAACATTTTTACAATTCAGGAGATCTAATTGAAATTACAGGGCAGTATTTTAATAAAAATTATGAGTTTGATGAAAAAGCACAACTTTCAATTACGTTAACAAATCGGTTAACAAAACAAACTAAAAGGTTTGATTTTACCAAAACGAATAATGCATTTAAAGTTAATTTAGACGGTCTTATAGCTGGTAAATATGATATAATTGTTAAAGAAGTAAATTCAAACGCCATTTATAAAGGTAATTTTGAAGTCTTGGATTTTGATATAGAAAAGCAATTTGTAAATCCAGATTTGTTAAAATTGAATCAATTAGCTAAAAAGCACCATGCTAATGTTATCATGCCAAATCAAATAGAGACCCTAATTAAATCATTATTAGCTGATAACCAATATAAATCTATTGAAAAAGCGGTGATTAAAAAAACCCCAATAGTTGATTGGGTTTGGTTGTTAATTATAATTTGTTCAACCTTAACAGCGGAATGGTTCATTAGAAAATACAACGGCATGCTTTAAAATATAGTGAAATTCTATACTTTTTATGCATTAAACCATACTTCATTTTATAATAAGTAAATCTTAATTTTTTAATTCAAAAAAATATCACTTTATTCGCAATCAAAATTATTAAATATGGGAATGAATAAAAATACAGTTTTGGGTTGGGCAACTTTAATAATGATAATTATGGGTTTACTCCTTATAGGATTAGGTATTTATCGTTATGCAGATACTGCAGGTTGGGGTTTTGCCTCGACAGGAGTGGGTTTTTTAGCAAATGCATGGGTATTTAATGCATTAAAAGGACGTTTGTGATTTTTTAAACAGTAGGTTCTTGTTGGCTTAAACAATGGAAACTACCTAATCCCCAAATTATATCAACTGAATCAATCCCAACTATCGTTTTATCAGGAAAAGAATCTTGAATAATTGATAATGCCTTGTCGTCGTTTTTATCTCTGAAAGTAGGTACAATTACTTTTTCGTTTGCTATATAGAAATTAGCATACGAAGCAGGTAAAATTTGATCCTCATAAATAACTGGGCTTGGCATTGGTAATTCAATTATATTTAATTGTTTTCCAGTTTCCAATCTAAAACTACTTAATTTTTTTAAATTATTTTTTAAAATAGTATAGTTTTCGTCTGATTTATTAGTTTCAACAACTGTCAATACGGTATCTGAATTTACAAAACGAGTAATATCATCAATATGTCCATCGGTGTCATCACCAATAATTCCATCACCTAACCAAAGTATGTTCGAAACACCATAATAATCAATTAAATACTTTTCAATTTCAAATTGTGTTAAGTGTGGATTTCTATTTTTATTTAAAAGACATGCGGTCGTAGTTAACAAAGTTCCTTTACCATTAAATTCAACACTACCTCCTTCCATAACAATTTTAGGATAAAAAACAGGTAATTGCAAAGTCTTACCTATTAAAGTAGGAATATTATCGTCTAGATCATAAGGTGGATACTTATCTCCCCAAGCGTTATAACCCCAGTCAATAATCACTTTTTCTTGCGTAGTTCTATTTACAACAAAAGCAGGACCGTGATCTCTACACCAAGCATCATTTGTTGGATGTAGAAAAAAAGATACATTTTGCATCAACATGGAAAGATTACTAATGTTTTGAGCATAAGAAGCATGCTTCAAAATTTGAATAGCACTTTCTTTCATTTTTTCATCTAAAACATTAATACATACTTTTTGATGAGCGGCTACTTGCAAAACAAATTCGGAATATGAATTGTAAATTAAAGCTAATTTACCTGGCCAAGATGCCTCTTTATGCGGCCAAGAAAGCCACATAGCCTCTTGTTTTTCAAATTCAGCAGGAAAATGAAAACCTAATTCATTCAATGTTAATTCTGGTAGTCCAAATGTTCTATAATCAGTGACTCGAGGTGAATTGTAATTGAAGTTTGTTTTTTTTAAACTCATGGAATATAATTTTAAGAAGCAATCTATAATTCGTCTATAAAACGTTTAGTAATTGGTTGGTAACTGTCAATTCTTCTATCACGTAAAAAAGGCCAGTGCATTCTGAAAAAATTGGATTCTTTTAAGTCCAATTCAACTACTTCTGTTTCTTCTTTATCATGAGAAGCAAGGTATTTTAGTTTCCCTTGAGCATTCGCAACAAAACTGCCTCCCCAAAATTTCATAGCACCATTTTGTTCAAAACCAACACGGTTTACACTAATAACAGGCACACCATTTGCTACTGCATGTGATCGTTGAATGGTTTGCCAAGCATTGTATTGATCTTGATTGGTCTCTTCATCTTGATTGGTATCCCAACCAATTGCCGTTGGATAAAACAAAAGTTCAGCTCCCATTAAAGCAGTAATTCTACTTGCTTCCGGATACCATTGATCCCAACAAATGAGAACTCCAATTTTAGCAAATTTGGTTTGAAATACTTTGTAACCTAAGTCGCCTGGTGTAAAATAAAATTTTTCATAAAAAGCCGGATCGTCTGGTATGTGCATTTTTCTGTATTTACCCAAATAAGTACCATCTGCATCTATAACAGCAGTTGTATTGTGGTATAATCCTTCAGCTCTTTTTTCAAATAATGAAGCAATTAGTACAACATTAAGTTCTTTTGCTGCAATACTTAAGATATCCGTTGACTTTCCTGGAACACTTTCTGCTAAACTAAAATTATCATAGTCTTCAACGTCACAAAAATATAGAGAAGTAAACAATTCTTGAAGACAAATAATTTGAGCCCCTTTTTGTGCCGCAACTCTAATTTCTTTTAATGCTTTATCAATATTGACTTTATAGTCTTTTTCGCAAGACATTTGAACCAAACCTACTTTTACATGAGACATAGCAGAGTATTTCTTAGATTAATTGGTGCAAAATTACTTAAAAAAAAGAGTTTACACAAAGTTCTACTTCGACTCAATTGTAATATGCTTATTATAAAGTTACTTTTACCATATCAATAATTTCTACTTATGTTGTTTTGATTATTTTCCATTCCTTTTTTATGGCATACAATTTTAAATGTTTTTTTAACAACTGTTTCTAATTCGTTTTATTAAATTTACAAAAAAAAAACATGAAAGCAAAAACAACGCTACTACTTTTAGCATTAGTACTAGTACCAAAAGTAATATATAGTCAATTGAAAGCAGTTGACTATATAGATGGCAATCAAAAATTAAGCGGTTTTGTATCCAAACCTGCAATAGAATTAAAAAACAAACCTGGTGTTTTAATCCTTCCTGCTTGGATGGGAATAGATGAACATGCAAAAGAAAGTGCAACAGAATTATCAAATTTAGGATACACCACATTTGTAGCTGATATTTATGGTGTTGGAAACAAGCCTACTAATTTTCAAGAAGCGGGACAAAAAGCAGGTTTTTTTAAAAAGAATATAAAAGATTATCAAACAAGAATTCAATTGGCATTAGACCAATTAATTAAACAAGGAGCTAATCCAGAGGAAATTGTGGTAATGGGGTATTGTTTTGGTGGAACTGGCGCTATTGAAGCTGCAAGAACTGCTATGAAAGTAAAAGGAATTGTTTCATTTCATGGAGGTTTAGCTAGAGAGGAATCAAGAAAAATCGATCCAATTCAAGCACGAGTATTAGTTTTACACGGAGCTGATGACCCTTATGAAAGTGAGGCAGAAATAAAAGCTTTTCAGTCCGAAATGAGAACTTCAAAAGCGGATTGGCAAATGGTGTACTACGCAAATGCAGTTCACTCGTTTACAGATAAAAATGCTGGAAACGACAACAGTAAAGGAGCAGCGTATAACGAAAAAGCAGACAAACGATCTTGGAAGGAACTACTTGGTTTTCTAAAAGAAGTTCTTTAAATAAATTATTCCGTTTAAAAGAAATTCCTTACACTAATTACCTGCTGTGTAAGGAATTTCTTTATTTAATAGCTACCATTTAAAAGTGCTCCACCAATAGTTGATTTGGCTTCAATACCCAATTTTTTCATCATTTCATAAGTAGTGCAAACCGCTGCCGAAGTAACAGGAATGCCACATTCCGCTTGAATCAAATCGATAGCTTCCAGTGATGGCATTTGCACACAAGCCGATGCAACCAAAACATCCACATCAGTTAAATCGAGTTGTTTGTAGATTTCCAATAAGTTTAATGGGTTTTGTGCTGCTACTTCTAAATTATCTGGAATTTCAAGCGCAATACTTTGTTTCACTTTGATGCCTTGGTATTCTATATAATCAACCACCATATCCGTAAGCGGACGCATATAAGGTGTAATAATTGAAATTTGTTTTGCACCCAAAACCTTCAATCCATTAATCAAAGCACCAGCCGAAGTCACAATAGGGGTTGGGAATTCATTGGCTATGGTTTCCTGATGCAAATTCACTTCCGAAACACAATGATAACCACGACCCATGCTCATTATGGCTACCAAACAGGCATATCCCATCACATCAACGTGTGCATCTGAAAGCTCTTGCGCACATTTCAAACTCATGGCATCCATGGCTTCGAGTTCTTCTTTGGTTACTTTTTTCATGCGCATTCTGCTGCTGTGAAACGTAAAACGCTCAGGTAATATTGTTTCTCTGGCTCTAAAAATGGCTGGTATTTCGGTTTCCATCGTCACATTGGAAGAGGGAACTATTTGTCCTATTCTAAATTTTTTATTCATTATACGGTTTAGTTGCTATGAGTATTAAATCTGTAGTTTTTTGGTCGTTATGTAGGTATTCTTTTCTTTCTAAATGGATTATTCTAAAATGATTATCCTCTAGCGCATGGGTTAAATAATCGACTTGATGAAAATTTTGATACATTTTATCGCCAGTACTACCGGTTCTAAAACCCGAATTTGAATTGTCATCTTCCATTGTACTAATATAGAGTATTCCATTTGCATTTAACTTTTCACCAGCATCTTGAATGAATTGTATGGCTTCCGTTTTGGAAAGATAAGGCAATCCGAATCCACAAACGATGCCGTCAAATTTTTTGTTAAGTGTTGAAATTGCTCTACAATCCATTAATTCAAAATGTGCCGTTGGATTATTTATTCTTGCCAATGCTATCATATTTGGTGCTAAATCGGTACCAAGTATTTTAAAATCATGCCGTTTTTCTAAAAGATATTTAGTGACATTTCCTGGTCCACAGGCTAATTCTAATATTTCAGCATTTACTTTGGTTAAGCTTTTGCAAAAAATAAACAAAGAATCATGATAAATGGAAACATCCATAAATTTATCCTGATAACCATCAGCAAGCTTATTGAATATATCGACTGCTATTTTTGTATAATCCATAATTTTAAACGCAAAGTTCGCAAAGTATTTGTCTGAACACTAAAAACGGAACACTAATCACTTTTTTAAATCTCCTTAACTGTATTCACAATTGTCCCAATTCCTTCAACTGTTGCTTCAATCACATCTACATCATGTAACCACTCTTGTGGGTTTCTGCCGGCGCCAACTCCAGAAGGCGTTCCTGTAGCAATGATATCGCCAGGCTCTAAAGTAAACACAATGCTTAAATCTTCAATCAAATCGTTGATATTGAATAACAAGAATTTAGTATTGGAGTTTTGTTTTTCAACTCCATTTACTTTCAGCGATAAGTTCAAGTTGTGCGGGTTTTCAATTTCGTCTTTAGTTACCAAATAAGGTCCCATTGGTGCAAAAGTATCTTGTCCTTTAGAAACAATCCATTGTCCTTCACGACGGCAATCACGTGCCGAAATGTCGTTGATTACAGTATATCCAAACACATAATCCAACGCATCTGCATTTGGAACATATTTCCCTTTTTTACCAATCACAACAGCCAATTCTACTTCCCAATCCAGTTGTTCTGTTAGTTTAGTGTTTTTAATGATGTCAGTATTCGTAGCTGTTACCGTTGTTGGTGGTTTTGAAAAGATAATTGGTTTTTGCGGAAGCTTCCCTGTAGTGTCTAATGTTCGAGCACTTTCAGCAACGTGTTCTGTATAGTTCAATCCAATTCCGATGATGTTTTTTCTAGGTTTTTCAATAGGAGCGAGGATAGTAACTTCGTCCATTTCGTATGCTACTTCATCAAAAAATTCTTTGGAAGTTTCAGCAATAATTTCAGTGATTTCTGCTATGATTTCGAAACCTAAATCGATGAGTTCTAGCATATCGTTTGGCAATGGAAAATTGGATATTTCACCAAAGTCTTCCATATCGATAACTTGGTTGTTGTGGATAAAGCCTAAACGTGGTTCGGAGTCGGCAGTTTTATAGGTAAGTAGTTTCATGTGTTTGTATTTAACCGCAAAGTACGCAAAGATTTACGCAAGTTTCGCAGTGTTTTTATTGTTATTGATTTTTGAAATTGTTATTGTTATTCAACTTTCTGATGCCCGTTATTTTCTTCTAAAATTCTTTCTTGAAACAAACCTAATCCTTCAATTACGGGCAAATCATTAAATTGGAAAAGGCATGCATCTTCAGTTTCAGATAAATTATGATGTTCGTGCCATGCCCAAGATGGTACACAGAAAATATCGCGTTCCTTCCAATCAAATCGTTTTCCGTTGATGATGGAATAGCCTTTACCTTTAGCACATTGGTATACGAAGGAACCCGTGTGTTTGTGCGCTTTACCTTTGAAACCAGCAGGCAACAATTGCATGGCTGCACCCATCGTTTGCATCACATGGCCGCCTGTTAACGGATTGGAATATTGCATCAAAATCCCATCAAATGGATTGATTTCATTGACTTTGGCTACTTCCAATAAGGTTGGATATACGGTTGACCAAGAATATTTGAATAATGGCGAATACGGTTTATCCCAAGTTTTATCTGCTGGAATTAATCCTGCGCCTCCAAAAGTCAATGGAGAATGATTGATTGGTTTTATTAAAGATTGTTTACCATCATAAACGGCATAATCATTAGCTTCCAAAGCATTGACTAACGGAATATCCAAACCATCTTGCCAAATGCAGGTTTGGCCACCTTCTTCAACACCATGTTCGTGCCACGAAGAATTTGGTGTAATCACAAAATCGTTAACTTCCAACATGATTTTATTACCATCCACCACAGTGTATCCTTTGCTACCTTCCATAATGAAACGCAACGCTGAAGCACGATGACGATGCGCCGAAGTATACTCGCCTGGACGCGTTACTTGAATTCCAGTGTATAACCATCCAACTGCTGCCGAAACATCTTTCCGTTTGTCGTTTACCAAATAAACCACTCTACGACCCGCTTGTTCGGGTGTTACCAATTCCGATGATTTTAAAACTAATACTCTTAAATCATCATATTTCCATAGCATCGGAACAGAATTGGATTTGGGTTCCCATGGTTCAATATCATTGGCAACGGTCCATAAGGCACCAGCACCAAGGGCTTCTAAATCTTTATAATAGGCTTCTAGTTCAGGAGAATCTTGAACTCGTGCACGACCGTAAACGTCGTCTGAAAATTTATTTTCTTCCATAATTTTAGTCTTAAAGTCTAAAGCCTAAAGTCTAAAGAGTGGTTGATGCCTTTTCTCTTTCGACTTTCAACTTTCAACTATTTTTTATTAAACTCCTCGTGATTATCAATAAACGTAATCTTTCTAGTAGGAGCAATATTTACTCGTAAATCAAAAATATCAAATCGGTTGTAATGTCCTAGAATGTCGTGCATTTGTTTGGGTTGGATACATTTTTCCAAATCGATAACGGCATATACCATTCCTTCCTCATCAATTAAAGGTCTTCCAATCACAGCGCCATTCGGACCAATAAATCCAGAGAAAGCGGAGTTTTTTCTAGTCAATAATTCATCTACATTGGGAACATCTTCTCGTAAGGCATCTTTAATTTCTTGCGAAATGGTAGAACAGGAAACGATTGTAAATAATTTACCTTCAAAAGAATGAGCCGCCGCACGAATTTTTATAGCCTCTGCCATGTCATAATCGGGTGGTGCAACTGGCAACGAAATATAGTTCGCAATATGAATCAATTCGCCTAGCGATAACAATGTAAAACGGGCTAAAGTATTGGTGTTTTCTCCACAAGCTAAGGTGCCAATAGGTCCAATTTCTGTATCATATACTTTTAAAGAAGAACCGTCACCAGAGGTCCAAGTTAGTTTTTCAGCCCAAGTGGGTACTAATTTCCGGTGTTTTCCGATTAAAATTCCGTTGTTGTCAATGATTAAATTGGTGTTGTATATTTCACCATAACTATCACCACGCTCATTAATCCCTATAACAATATGAATGTTGTTGTCTTTTGCCGCTTGAAATAAAGGTTGCATCGATTCGTCAGAAACTGAAACAGAATTCTTATACAATGCTTCATACCATTTGCTTCCTTGAACGGGTGTCATAATCCAATTCCAATACGGATATCCTGCCACAAATACTTCAGGAAAAGCTATTAATTGCGCACCATTGTTACTTGCTTCTTTAATAAAAGTAATGGCTTTATCAATCGTTTTTTCAACATTTAAAAAAACGGGAGAGGTTTGAACTGTAGCAGCTTTGAATTTTTTGAATTGCATAGTTTGTTATTTCACAGTGTTTCAAGGAGGATTTTCACAGAGAAACGCTAAATTAAAATGTTTTTTTTATAATATAATATATTTTGAGATTTTCTCTTTCATTTCCTCAGTAAAAGGGGCAGCTTTGATATCGTTTCTATCTTCATTAAACGCTACGTTGACCAAAGTTACTTCACCTTCCAAGCATGTAGTTCCTTGTTCGTCATCAAAAGAGAATCCACATAGGATGGAAGCACCTCCTAAATGTTTTACCCATAGTTTTTTGGTTAGAACTTCTCCCAAACGTGCTGCCTTTTTGAATTGCACTTTCAAATCAACTGTTGGAATACCATTGGTTTCGTGCATTTTTGAAAACGGACGATCTAATGCTTCTTCAAACCAATCTTCTACCAGACAATTAAGCATTTCTAGAAATCTTGGGTAAAATACTATTCCAGCATAATCGACATGCTGAAAACGTATTTTTTCTTGTTTTATAAAGGGTTGATTCATATAGATTAACGATTGTTGATTTTTGAAATTGATATTTTAAATTGATTAAAATTTCTCTACACTAGCTTTCTTCCAAAAGTATAAAAAATCTTTGGGAACTGAAGTTTCATTAACTAAACAACCGGCTTCTAATTCTGGAAATAATTGTGCAAAGGTTTCGGTTTTATTTCTAGTCACTCGCATACTCACTACATCACGTGAAACATCGTCGGGATGATGCAGTCCGGCAGAGGCAATTAAGTCCATCGCACTTTTAACCGTTTCTTTTTGGAAACGTGCCACACGAACACTTTTCTCTTCGGGAACCAAACCTTTCATTAATTTTTCATCTTGAGTAGCTACACCAGTCGGACAAGTATTGGCATGACACTCTAAAGCTTGAATGCAGCCTAAAGCAAACATCATACCTCGTGCCGAATTGCATAAATCAGCTCCGATAGAAAGGTTTCTAATTATGTCAAATCCAGAGATTACTTTTCCGCTAGCAATTATTTTAATTTGGTCTTTGATTCCAAAACCATTTAAAGCATCATATACAAAAGCCAATGCTTCACGTAATGGCATTCCCATATGATCTGAATATTCTGGTGGAGCAGCTCCAGTACCACCTTCACCGCCATCAACAGTAACGAAATCTAAATAGGTATTCGTTTCAACCATGGCTTTACAAATGGATAAAAACTCCGATTTGTTTCCGATACAAATTTTTATTCCAACTGGTTTTCCATCTGAACCTTTTCGCAATAACTTTACAAAATCCATTAATTCTAAAGGCGTTGTAAAAGCAGAATGCGTTGGAGGAGAGACAATATCATTTCCTTTTGCCACTAATCGAATGGCTGCAATTTCATTGGTTACTTTTTCTTTGGGTAATATTCCTCCATGTCCAGGTTTAGCACCTTGAGAGAATTTGATTTCAATCATTTTTACATTGTCCAAACTAGCTCTTTTGGCATATTCATCATAAGAGAATTTTCCATCGTCAGTTCGACAACTAAAATAGCCTGTACCAATATTCCATACTACATCACCACCGTTTTGTAAATGATAAGGAGACAATCCACCTTCTCCAGTATTATGATAAAATCCGCCTTGCTTAGCGCCACTGTTTAAAGCAAGAATCGCATTTTTACTCAAGGCACCATAACTCATAGCACTAATATTAAAAAGACTGGCTTCATAAGGTTTCTCACATTGTGATGAACCAATAGTAACTCTTGGATTTTCGTTTATTTGTGAGAATGAAACGGCTCTAATACTATGATTAATCCATTCATAGCCTTCATCATAAACGTTTAATTGTGTTCCGAAAGGTTGTGAGTCAATAGCTTTTTTACTTCGTTCATAGACCAAGCTTCTTTGCAAGCGATTGAATGGTTTTCCGTCCGTGTCTGTTTCTATAAAATATTGACGAATTTCTGGACCGAGAGACTCTAATAGATATCGCATTCTACCCAACAAAGGAAAGTTTCTTCTGATGGTATGTTTGGATTGGTACATATCATACAATCCCATTAAGATTAAAGGAATAAATATTAAAAGTAGAAAACTAAACTTCCAATTCACATAGCATAAAATAGCTGTTAGGGATATAATAGTGATACTGAATACTAAAAATGCTTTTCTCATTGTTTTAACTTAAATCGTTGTATTTTTCCTGTTTCTGTTTTCGGTAAGGCATCGGTAAAATGAATGACTCTTGGATATTTATAAGGAGCAGCTACTTCTTTGAACCAATGCTGAATACGATTCTTCATTGCGTCGGTTGCTTTATCTTGTTCTTTCAATACAATATGAGCACAAACCAACATTCCACGTTCGTCATCAGGTACTCCAACTACTGCACATTCTAGAATATCTTCGTGGGTTAAAAGTACGCTTTCTACTTCAATCGCACCAATGTTATAACCAGAAGAAATAATCATATCATCGCCACGAGCCACAAACCACAAATACCCATCTTCATCTTTACGGAAAATATCTCCAGTGATGTTCCAACCGTTTTCTACATATTCTCTTTGTTTGTCTTCTCGGTTTAAGTATTTACAACCTGTTATTCCTCGCACGGCCAATCTTCCTGGTTCATTAATTGGTACTTCGTTTCCGTCTATATCAACAATTTTTGCTTCATACCCAGTAACCGGAACTCCAGTGGCTCCAGGCTTCATATTTTCTTCGTTGGAGGAGATAAAAATATGGAGTATTTCAGTAGATCCAATTCCGTCGATAATTTTCAATCCGGTCGTGTCGAACCAATCTTTCCAGACCTTTAACGGTAGCGTTTCTCCGGCAGAGACACATTTGCGTAAGCTTGAAATATCATATTCTTTTACTTTAGTAGTGATGATTCTCCATGCTGTTGGTGCTGTAAAACAAATCGTAATCTTAAATTCCTGTATCGCTTTTAATAATAAATCAGGGCTTGGTTTTTCGATTAAGAAGGTTGAAGCTCCAAAATACATCGGAAACAAAACCAATCCACCCAAACCAAAGGTAAATCCTAATGGTGGGCTTCCTGTAAAAATATCATTTACAGTAGGTTGCAATGAATAAGGTGGAAAGCATTCGCAAATATTTAAAATATCTTTGTGGTAATGCGAGGTCATTTTAGGTAATCCCGTAGTTCCCGAAGTGAAACCAATCAAAGCCAAACTATCTGATTTGCTGTGATAATTCGTAAAGGTTGTAGGTTTGGATTGCATCAATTCTTCTAATTGGGAATTGCCATAAAAGCAAGTCTTTTTCAAGTAATCGGATTTTACCAAATGAATTTCTTCTTCCAATTCTTTGTCACAAAAACAATGTGATATTTCAGCACACTCAATTATAGTTGTTAATTCTTTAGAACGTAGAAGCGGCATCGTGGCTACTACAATTCCACCCGCTTTTAAAACGGCATACCAACACGCCACCATCATAGGATTATTGGCAGAACGAATTAAGACGCGATTGCCCGATTTCAAACCTAAATCATCTATTAATACATGCGCAATTTGATTCGCTTTTTCATGTAAATCTTGATACGTCCATGTTTCTTCAAAGGTTCTAATACATACGTTATTGCCACGACCTGCCACGATGTGTTTGTCTAATAACTTCTCAACACAATTCAACATTTCAGGATGCTGAAACTGAGGTAAGTCTGTGAAACTATATTCTGGTTGCAAAGCTAGACTTGGTAAGCTGTTGTGTGCAAAATTATCTGTATAATGATTCATAATTCGTAATTTAAAATTCGTAATTATTTCTTGTTGCTTTTCGGTTTCAATGCCTTTTTCATGCCTTCCAATTGCTTTCTTTCTGTAGCTTTCAATGGATATAAATGCGACATTCCTGCTTTGTAGTGATTGGGAATATCAGTAGGCTCAAATTGTTCGTAGGCTTGGGCATTTCTAACAAAATTAGCATCTAACAACAATGGTCTTCCTAACGCTACTAAATCAGCTCTACCGTTTAAAATGATAGTGTTGATTTGGTCGATATCTTGAATATAACCTGCCGTTATGGTTGGCACATGAATCGTATTTCGAACTGCATCTGCAAAAGGCGTTTGCCACATTCTACCCGTTATTGGTTTTTGGTTGGCTACTGTATTTCCTGTAGAAACATTAATGATGTCAGCACCTGCGTTTTTGAATGCAGTTGCAATTGCAATTACATCTTCTTCGGAAATTCCGTTTTCTGCCCAATCAGTTGCTGATATTCGCACAGACATTGGTTTTTCTTTTGGGAAAACTTTTCGCATTTCGTTGAAAACTCGCAATGGAAATTGCATTCGGTTTTCAATACTTCCGCCAAATTCATCCGTTCTTGTGTTGGTTAATGGCGATAGGAAGGAAGCTAATAAAAACCCATGATGGGCTTGCAATTCGATTAAATCAAATCCTGCTTCGTTGGCATTTTTAGTGGCTTGAATGAATTGGGAAGTAATCAAATCCATATCCGCTACGGTCATTGCTTTTGGAGTAACTGAATTTTCATTAAAAGGAATAGCAGAAGCCGAAAGTAATTCCCAAGAAGTACCGTTAAAAGTAGCATCCCAAGGTTTTTTAGTAGCGCCTTTTCTACCAGAATGTCCTAATTGAATTCCAATTTTTGTTTGTGTATTCTTATGAATAAAATCAATAATTCGTTTCCATGCAACTACTTGTTCTTGAGTATAAATACCTGCACAACCTAAAGTGATACGTCCTGTCTCTGAGATAGCAGTTAGTTCGGTAATAATTAATCCTAAACCGCCAACAGCTCTTGACGTATAATGTTGAAAATGCCAATCGTTTACAACACCATTTTCTGCCGAATATTGTCCCATTGGAGCCATTACTATTCGGTTTTGTAATTCTAAATCTCGCAATTTAAAAGTCGAAAAGGCAGCGGGTTTAGGTTGTAGGTTGTTATTGAATTCTTCTAAAACCTTATCCGTAAAGGAAGCATCACGCAATCTGAGGTTTTCAAATGTTACTTTTTTAGAACGGGTCATGCACCCAAAAGCAAACTGATAGAATGAATGTTGTATATTTCTATCCATATTTTCAAACCAATCTAATGACACCAATGCCGCATATTGAATCATCTCCACCGGATTTCTTCTGATTTTGTCATATTGTTTAAAAGCCGCTTGCACATCGTTGGGATTTGCAATTACCGCATCGGCTAAACCAATTGCGCAATCCATAGCCAATTTAGTGCCCGAACCAATAGAGTAGTGGGCAGTAGCTTTGGCATCACCTAAAAGAACAATGTTATTATGATGCCAATTCTCATTGGTAACATGTGGAAATTGTCGCCAATGCGATTTGTTAGAAATCAATGGATGTCCGTCTAATTCTTCTTTGAATAATTCGCTGATTTTGGCAATAGTATCTTCTTCATTAGTAACTTCAAATTGAAGGTTTTCCCAGGTTTCATTACTACATTCAAAAATCCAAGTACTCATGCCTTCTTCATATTGATACGTATGCGCCACAATAGTTCCGTGAGGTGTAGTTCTGAAGAAATAGGTAAAAGCATCTAGCGGCTTGGTTGAACCCAACCATACAAAGCGGTTTTTCTTTAAAACAATTTTAGTTCCAAAAGCTTCTTCGTTAGCAGTTCTAATTCCACTTCCAATTCCATCGGAAGCCAAGATGATGTCAGCATCTTGATATTGGCTTAAATCGTCTATATTTTGCTCGAAATGCAAATTGACACCTTCTTCACGGCAGCGTTGTTGCAAGAGTTGAAGCAATGTTTTTCGAGAACAACCACAAAAACCATTTCCAGCAATGTTTACACTTTGTCCATCACGAGCAACAATAATATCATCCCAATAGGCAAATTTTGAACGTATTAACTCATACGATTCCATATCACGCTTTAGGAATTCACCCAAGGTTTCATCTGAAAACACTACACCAAATCCAAAACTGTCATCGGGTTTGTTACGTTCGTATATATCTATTTGACAATGAGGCATTGCTTTTTTGACAAGGATTGAAAAGTATAATCCTCCAGGACCGCCACCTATAACTGCTATTTTCATATTAATTTGTAATTATCTTAACTTCTTTTAATCGAAAACTTTTCTCCAATTTTACTGTAATTAGAACCCGCCAATCTCGCTACGGGTTTGTAGGTTTCCATATTAATTTTATAATTGACTAGCAATACACTTTCGTCAATATGCATCATGACAATTCTCCCAATAACGATGCAAGCACCGCCTTGTTTATGATTTTCTAGAAAATAATGGTGCACCATTTCGCATTCAAAAGTGATAGGACTTTCTTTAACGCGCATTGGTTTTATTTTGGTAGAGGCAATAGGAGTAAGACCTACTAATTCAAATTCATCAACATTCGATGGAACGGCTTGCGAAGTAGCATTCATTTGTTCTACTAAGGCTTCAGTAACCATATTAACAACAAATTGTTTGTTAGCCAATACATTGTTCAGCGTGTCTTTGTTGGTGTTGTTTCCGCAAACGGTAGAAAACATTACATGTGGTGGATCATCACCAACAGCGTTGAAATATGAAAAAGGAGCAAGGTTGTTAATTCCATTTTCGTCAATGGTTGAAATCCAGCCGATGGGTCTTGGAATAATGGAACCAGTAAGTAATTTATAAATAGCCGACGCTTCAAGTGTATCGGGATTGAATTCCATAGTTTAATTGTTGTTTGTACAAATTAAAGCTATTTTTCGGAATTTTTATAAGAATATTTAATTTATATCATAATTTTAAACATAAAAAATGGGATAAACCGAATCATTAATTATAAATAAAAATTGTTATAAACGTTTTTTATATTTAGTTTTTAAAAATTTTAACAAACTTACTAGGATTATTTTCATATTTTAGGAAATAGATACCTTTTGTTAATGAATTGTCTAAATAGTTTTCACCATTTTTCCATTTAAATTGGCCCGCTTTTTGACCTAATAGATTGTAAAGTTCAAATTGAACACATTCATCAAATCCCTCAAGAATTATTTTACCTGAATTAGTTTGATAAATTTTAGCATTACTTTTGAAATTAGTTTCAATTTCTAAATTTTCATTTTGAAAAAGCCATAAATAAGCAGCAGCAAATTCTCCTCTCCAATAAGATTCAGAATGTGTACCGTAACTATCGAACTTGGTTAAGGTATTTGTGCTTAAAAGACCTTTGCTTTGCAAATTAGTAACAACTCCCGAAATGTCTCCAACTATAGTTGTATATTCATTTTGACCAGCAACAAAATAGGCTCTATGGGTGTCAAATAAATTTTGATTAGAAGCTATATAAGAATTTAATTCACCTAAAGCAAACCAATATGCTGCACTAAAAGAACCAACTTTTTGAAAGGAAGATGGGAATTCACAGGCACCATAAGTGGATATTAAAGCCCCCATTGAACTACCAATTAGGGCATTCATTTTAGGTTCAGGTCGTGTTCGGAAATTTGAATCAATAAAAGGTTTAAGAGTTGTTGCAATAAAATTCATGTAATTACTTCCTTGTCCTCCGCCATATTGAGAATTAATCCAAGGAGAATATTCGTTAATTCTTTCGGAACCTCCATTGTCAATTCCAACTACAATAGCCCCATAGTCACCTTGATTAAATAAAGAATTTAGTGTTTCATCTACTTGCCATTCGCCAGCATAAGAAGTTGCATTATCAAATAAATTTTGTCCATCTTGCATGTACAAGACAGGATAATGTTTAGTTGTTGTGTTATAATCTGGGGGTAAATAAAGCCAAATTCTTCTATATCTGTCTAATTGTGGCATGAAAAATTGAGAATTTAATATTTGAACATTTGATGCAGCTGTACTTTGATTACTGCTACCGCTAATATCCTCCCAAGAAAGAATATTGAGATTAATTACTTGAGGAACTCCTGTAAAAGTTACCGTACGATTTGGTAGGTAAGTACCCAAACTATTTCCTTCAACACTTGACCATGAGCCTCTAGTAAATTTAAACTCTAAACTTCCAATACCTTCAGGTATACTAATTTGCCAATAGTTATTAATTGGTTGCATGATGTAATTTAAGTCATTAGGACTCCAATTATTCATTGTCCCAGCTATGTAAATGGTAGAATTTAGAGGTGTTGAAATAGGTAAATTATTTATTTGGATAGTAATTTGACAATATGCCAATGAATTTAATAATACGAATAAATAAAATAGTTTCTTCATTTTAAAGTTGTTTAACAACAAACTTAAGTATTTTTGAAGTATAATTATTGAATATTTTAATTCAATTGTATATCAAATTTTAAAATGAGCAAAAGAGATCTTAAAAAATATTTAAACACTCTTAATAAAGATTCTTTAGAAGAGCAACTTTTAGAGCTTTATGACAAATTTTTAGATGTTAAAAAATATTATGATTTTGTATTTAATCCCAATGAAACAAAATTAGTTCATGAGGCCAAATCTAAAATATACTGTGAATATATTGCAGTAAAAGGTAAAAAAGTAAAAATGCGCAGATCTGTTGCTCAAAAATTAATTAAAAATTTTTTGATATTAGGAGTTGATGATTTTTGTGTTGTAGATGTAATGCTTTATAATTTAGAAATTGCCCATTTAAGTTCGTCTCAAAAACCAATTGTGCAAGAACAATTTTACAAAAGCATGCTGAAATCTTTTGAACAAGTTATTTATTTAATGATAGAAAAAAACTTACTAAATGAATTTAAATCCAGAGTTTTAGATATTTTTATAAATATAAAAAAACAGAATTGGAAAAACGTTGAACAATTTAAAATAATAATAGAAAAATGCGATTTAGAATAATTTTTTTAAGATTTATTTAAAATTGATTTATTCATATAATTGGTTTTTTTAGTTGTATTTTTGCAAATTATTAAAAATGATATGTATCAACTAGATTCTGATTACGAAATTGAGGAAAAAAAGGAACTTTATGACTATCAGCAAGGCGATATAGATGCGATATTTGAACGCATAGACAATGCACCTCATAATCATCATTTACTATATCAATTACCAACAGGAGGGGGGAAAACGGTTATTTTTTCTGAAATAGTTAGACGTTACATAGAAAAACACGATAAAAAAGTAGTTGTTTTAACGCATCGAATTGAATTATGTAAACAAACTTCCAAAATGTTAAAAACATTTGGAGTAAAAAACAAAATAGTAAACAGTAAAATAAAAGAGTTACCTGATCAACATGAATATTCTTGTTTTGTTGCTATGGTAGAAACATTAAAAAACAGATTAAATGACGAAAAGTTATTGATTGATAATGTTGGACTTGTAATAATAGACGAGGCACATTATAACTCGTTTAGGAAACTTTTAAGTTTATTTGAAAATTCATTTATTTTAGGAGTTACTGCAACCCCCTTAAGTTCCAATATAGGATTACCAATGTATGAAAACTATAATGAATTAATTGTTGGAGATACAATTCAATCACTTATAGACCAAGGTTTTTTAGCAAAAGCAACTACATACAGTTACGATGTTGGACTAACTACTTTAAAAGTAGGCATTAACGGAGATTATACTGTAAAATCCTCAGATGAACTTTATACAAATATGATAATGCAAGAGAAATTACTGCATTCATATACTGAAAAATCATTAGGAAAGAAAACGCTAATTTTTAATAATGGAATAAATACTTCGTTATATGTATACGAAACATTTAAAGAAGCAGGTTACCCTATAAAACATTTAGATAATACCCATAATTCAGAAGAACGAAAAGAAATTCTACATTGGTTTAAAAAAACACCGGATGCCATTTTAACTTCTGTTGGAATTTTAACCACTGGATTTGATGAGCCAACAGTTGAAACTATTATTTTGAATAGAGCTACAAAATCGTTGACACTATATTTTCAAATGATTGGTAGAGGATCAAGAAAACTTCCAAATAAAGATTCTTTTACAGTTATTGATTTAGGGAATAATGCTGCACGATTTGGACTTTGGAATGAACCCGTTAATTGGCAGCACATTTTTAAATCACCTGAATTTTATTTAGAAAATTTACGTGATGATTCTGAAATTGAATTGCATTTTAAGTATGTAATGCCGAATGAATTACGACTCAAGTTTAGTAAATCTGAAAATATTATATTTGATGTTGAATTAGAACATAAAATTGTGATTTCTAAAAATTTACGTTCTAAAGTTGTTCTTGAAAATTCTATTGAACAACATGCAGCAATGTGCGTAGACAACACTAACACTTTACAAGAAGCAAAATCACTAGCTAAAGAACTTTTACCTGATATTGAATGTAGAGTGAAAAGATTTTCATATTGTTTAAGTCAATGTAGTAAAAACTATAGAGAATGGCTTGTAGAAGATTATAAATTGAAATTAGTACTTTTAATAGGTAAAAAATACCGTGAAAAAATCATGAGTGAAGATTAATAATTTCTACTTTAAATTTATCACTATAATTTATATTATGTAAAATAGAAAAAGTAAAATGTCACTTTTTATGCTTGCTAAATGTAATAAATTAGATTTGAAAATTGTTAAATTACCAAAATAAATCTAATTTTACAGAACATATTAATCAAACGAAACTATGAATGTTATTATTGAACGAATAGCTGATTTTTTGAAAGAAAGTCAACCTTTTAATACATTAACAGATCAGGAATTAATTGAAATAGCTTCAAGTATTCGTGTTATTTCATTAGAAAAAAATAAAACTCTATTTAAAGTTAACGATATTTTACACCAATTTTTTTATGTAGTAGCTTCAGGAACTATTAATTTGTCCATTATTTCAGATGCTGAAGAAACTCTTTTAAATAAATGTCATATTGGTGATGTTTTTGGATTACGGCCTTTTTTTGCAAGAAATAATTACATGATGACTGCAACAGCACGTGAAGACAGTATTATTTATGCAATTCCAATACAAATATTTAAACCTTTACTTGCAAAAAATACAGAAGTTCTAGATTTTTTATTAGAAAGCTTTGCTTCAACTTCCACTTCATCAAAAGATAATGCCAAAAATAATATAACAGATTCAGTTAACTATACTGACAATCAAACAGACATTCAGTATTTTCAAACATTTGAATATTCCAAAAATCCAATTTCAGTTCAAGCAAGTCAAACAATTCAAAATGTTGCTAAAATTATGACTGAAAATATCATGGATAATGTAATCATATCTAGTAACAACAAACCCATTGGAATAGTAACCGATAAGGATTTTAGATCAAAAATCGCAACTGGACGTTTTTCTATTGAAACTACAATCGACAAAATAATGTCTTTTCCCGTGATAACTGTACCAGAAAACTTATCCTTGGCAGAAGCCCAACTCATCATGTTAAAGCACAATGTAACACATTTATGTGTGACAGATGACGGTACTAATAATTCGATTATTAAAGGAATAATATCGGAACATGATCTTGTTGTTGCACAAGCTAATAACCCCGGTGTATTAATCAAAAGAATTAAAAGATCTAATTCCGCAAAAGATTTGAAGATAGTAAGAGAAAAGTTGTCTGAATTAGTGCAAAATTCAATTTCAAAAAACATTTCATTAGCACACATTAATATGATTTCTGGTGAAATTACATTTGCTATCATTCGAAGAGCAATTGAACTTGCAATTTTAGATTTAGGCTCCCCTCCTGTTCGTTTTTGTTGGTTAAGCATTGGAAGTCAAGGTAGAAAAGAGCAAGTTTTATATACAGATCAAGATAGTTTTTTAGTTTTTGAAGATGTTTTGCCTGAAAAATATAGAGATGTAAAAGATTATTTTTTGAAACTAGCGAAACGTGTAACAACAACTTTGGAAAAGGTAGGTTTTGAAGCTTGTCCTTTTGGTCACATGGGCAGTTCTATTTTATGGTGTAAGTCACTTTCAGATTGGAAAAAACAATATTTAATTTGGATTACAAATCCAGGAGATAAATCATCAGAAATTAGTAGTATCTTTTTCGATTATGATTACATTTTTGGAGATATATTACTTGAAGAGGCTATTTCAGATGAAATTTTTAAAACTAAAAAATCAAATTCATTATTGTATGATTATTTAGGAAATGAAGCTTTAAAACACCCTGCTCCATTAAATTTTTTCAAAAAATTCAATGTTGAAGAAGATGGTGAATTTAAAAATAAATTTGACATTAAATCTAAATCATTAATGCCATTAATTGATGCAGCAAGACTATTAGCATTAAGTCATAATTTAAAAGGAATTAATAATACATATTTGAGATTTAAACAATTAGCTATTGTTGAACCAAAGTTTGCTGAACTATATAGAAATTGTGCAGAAGCCTTTTTATTACTTTCAAAATTTCGTGTTGTAGAGGGTGTAAACAACGATAGTTCAGGTCAATATATAAATCTTGAAACCGTTTCTAAATCGGATAAAGAAAGAATTAAAAACGCATTACTTCCTATGAAAGATTTAGAAGAAGTAATTAAAGATAAATTCCAACTAACACATTTTTCTTAATTTATGCTTGAATGGTTAAAAAACATCAATAAAGATTATCCTGATTTTTGGAAGCGCTATTTGTTGAAATTTGAAAAAAAATCGAATAGATATGTTGCTCTAAAACTAGAATCTTCTGGCGAAAATTCTGAAAAGGATATTGTTTTATCAATTGGAGCAATTGGAGTAGAAAACAATTCAATAGTCGTAAATGATGCATTTGATGTTGTAATTATGCAATACAAATACATTCATGATAATGGTTTAGTCAATGAATATATTGTCCATAAAAGTAAAAATAAAACTTCGGAACAAATAGCAATTCAACAATTTATAGATTATATTGGAAATGCAGTTTTAGTTGGTTATCACATAAATGCTACTATTGAAATGATTAATCAATCTTTAGACAAAATAAATTGCGGTCGAATTAAAAATGAAGCTTTTGATGTTGAAGTAATGTACAAAAAAATACATGAAATTACAGACAAGTCCTTTTCTCTTGATAAATTATTTAAAATCAATAAAATACAACAAAATGAATTTGAATCTCCATTTGAAGATGCTTTTTCAATAGCCTTGCTATTTTTAAAGTTTAAAGCTAAATTAAAACTTTAATATTTAAAATTGTCAAATAAATAAACCAAGCTAGTCATTGCTGCCATTCCTAATTCTAATTCTCTTTTATTTACAGCTTCAAATCGATCATTGGCGGCATGATGGTAATCAAAATAACGTTGCGAATCAGGTCGTAAACCTGCTTTTATAATTTTTGTTCCCGTCAAAGGTTGAATGTCAGATCCACTATGTCCTTTAGTAAAACTATGAATTAAATAGGGTTCAAAAAGTGGTTTCCAGTCTAGTACTTTTTTAAAAGCTATATCGTCAATTTCAAATGAAAATCCCCTTGGTGAAAATCCTCCTGAATCACTTTCAATTGCTACAATATGATTTAAATTATTTACTCTAGAAATTTCAGCATACTTTTTACCTCCTTTTCCACCATTTTCTTCATTCATAAACAAAACTACTCTAATAGTATTTTTAGGTTTATACTTTATTTTTTTAAAAATCTCCAAAATTCCCATACTTTGTACAACTCCTGCTCCATCGTCATGCGAACCATCTGCTAAATCCCAAGAATCCAAATGACCACCTATCAAAATAATTTTTTCAGGAAATTCTAATCCTTTAATTTCCCCAACAACATTATACGAAACAACTTCTCCCATATTTTGACAGGATTGTTTCATGAAAAATTTCAAATTTGGATTTTTTAACAAACTTTTGCTTAATAAATCAGCGCTATTTGTACTAATTGCTGCAGCTGGTATGTAGTTTTTAGATTCCAAAGTGCCGTAACTCATGGCTCCAGTATGGGGAAAATCGTCAAGTCTTAAATTCATTGATCGAACAATTGTTGCAATTGCACCATATTTAGCAGCTTCAACAGTACCAGCATATCGTTGGTCAACACAATTTGAATATGAATCAAATGTTTCAATATTTTCTGGTTCCATAGGTCGATTAAAAAAAACAATTTTCCCTTTTATTTTTTCAGCTAATATCGCAATCTCTTTTATGCTTTTTACTTCAATTACATTTCCAATTAAACCTGCTTTAGAAGTTGAAATTGAACCTCCTAAAGCACAGATATCTACTTTTAATTTTTTGTTATTTATTTCAAAATAAGCTGATTCTTTTTCACCTCTAACCCATTTTGGAACGTTAACTTCTTGAAGAAAAACTGTATCTAAACCTAGATGCTCTAATGCCAATTTGGAATATATAACCGCATTTTCTGCTCCTTTTGAACCTGATAATCGTGATCCAATTTTATTGGACAAAGTATCTAACCAATTGTAACAGCTCGATTTTGTCAACGAATTTTTGTATATTTTGGATATCATTATTTCATCTTGAGATTGACTAAATACCATTGGAGTAAAAAGCAAAAAGTAGATTATAATTGTTTTTTTCATTAATTCTTCAATTTAAATTATGGTGGAATTAGCTGTATTATTTTTGTAAAAATACTAAAAAGTTTAATTTATTGCCTTGTTTAAATACAAGTCATAAAAAAAATTTTTGGATTAATTTTTTGATAGCGTTTAAACCTATTACTTTTGTGTCAACTACAAAAAATCAAAATGAAAACAATTTCAACTACTCAATTCAATTTTCCAAATCAAATAAATGTTTACAAAGGTAAAGTTCGTGAAGTTTACAATATCAATGACGAACTTTTAATAATGATTGCTACTGATAGACTTTCTGCATTTGATGTTGTTTTACCCAAAGGAATTCCCTTTAAAGGACAAATTTTAAATCAAATTGCAACAAAATTCATGGATTTAACTAGCGATATTGTTCCAAATTGGTTGATAGCAACTCCTGATCCTAATGTTGCTATCGGATATTTATGTGAACCTTTTAAAGTAGAAATGGTAATTAGAGGATATCTTTCTGGTCATGCAGCAAGGGAATATGCTAGTGGAAAAAGAAAAATATGCGGAGTAACTATGCCTGAAGGATTACAAGAAAATGATCCCTTTCCGGAACCCATTTTAACACCTACTACAAAAGCTGATTTTGGTCAGCACGATGAAGATATTTCTAAAGAAGTAATTTTATCCAAAGGGATTGTTTCTGAAAGCGATTATTTAATTTTAGAATCTTATACAAAAGCATTATTCAAACGAGGAACTGATATTGCAAAATCGAAAGGTCTTATTTTAGTGGATACTAAATATGAATTTGGAAAAATGAAAGATGGAACAATTGTTCTTATTGATGAAATTCATACTCCTGACTCGTCACGCTATTTTTATTTGGAAGGCTATAAAGAAAGACAAGATTCTGGAGAAGAACAAAAACAATTATCTAAAGAATTTGTTAGAAAATGGTTAATCAAAAATGGATTTCAAGGAAAAGTGGGGCAAAAAATTCCAGATATGACTAATGAATATTGCGAAATGGTATCAAATAGATACATTGAGCTTTACGAACACATTGTTGGTGAAAAATTTGAAAAAGGGAATAATGAAAATTGGGAACAACGAATTGAAAAGAATGTACTTTCTTTTTTAGATACGTTTTATAAAGCTAACTAATATAATTCCAAATATTTTTCTTTTTGGAAAGTTCAATATATATTTTTCTTACAATTTGGTTTTCTTTTTTTATTAAATTAGAATCTTCTTTTATTATTTTGAAAGCATAATTTCTAGCTAGAATTAAAATGTCTTTATCTCTAACTATATCTGCTATTTGAAGGTTCAGAACGCCACTTTGTTGGGTTCCCATTAAATCACCTGGCCCTCTTAATTTTAAATCAACTTCTGCAATTTCAAATCCATCGTTAGTTCTAACCATCGTTTCCATTCGAGTTTTACTATCGTTTGATAATTTAAATGATGTCATCAAAATGCAATAACTTTGCTCAGCTCCTCTACCTACTCTTCCACGTAATTGGTGCAATTGTGATAGTCCAAATCTTTCTGCACTTTCTATTATCATAACACTTGCATTTGGAATATTTACACCAACTTCAATAACTGTTGTGGCTACCAAAATGTTTGTTTTTCCTTGAGAAAATCGCTGCATTTCGGAATCTTTATCAGCTGGTTTCATCTTACCATGAACCATTGAAATACTGTATTCAGGTAATGGGAAATCTCTTGAAATACTTTCGTATCCATCCATTAAGTCTTTAAAATCCATTTTTTCAGATTCTTGAATTAAAGGGTAAACTATATAAACTTGTCGTCCTTTTGCAATTTCATCTTTTATAAAACGCCACACTTTTAACCTGTTACTATCAAATCTATGCACGGTCTGAATTGGTTTTCTTCCTGGAGGCAACTCATCAATTACCGAAATATCCAAATCGCCATACAAACTCATGGCTAAAGTTCTTGGAATTGGTGTAGCTGTCATTACTAAAATGTGAGGAGGAACTTCATTTTTCCGCCAAAGTTTCGATCGTTGTTCAACCCCAAAACGATGTTGTTCGTCTATCACAGCTAGTCCTAAGTTCTTAAATTTGACTTTGTCTTCTAAAAGTGCATGTGTACCTATTAATATATGTAACTTTCCTTGTTCTAGTTCTTCATGTATAATTCTTCTTTGTGCAATTTTAGTTGATCCAGTAAGTAATTTAATTGTAATAGGTAGTTGTTGAGCAAGTTCTGTTAAACCAGTAAAATGTTGATTTGCCAAAATCTCTGTTGGTGCCATCAGACATGCTTGAAAATTATTGTCTAACGCAATTAGCATACTCATTAAAGCTACAATTGTTTTGCCAGAGCCCACATCACCTTGAAGCAATCGGTTCATTTGAGCATTGCTGCCCATATCATTTCTGATTTCTTTAATAACTTTTTTTTGAGCATTTGTCAATTCAAATGGCAAGCATTGACTATAAAATTGGTTGAAATAAGATCCAACTGTTGTAAACGGATGGCCCTTTATCTTATGTTTTCGTATTAAGTTTTTTAAAACTAATTGAATTTGAATATAAAAAAGTTCTTCAAATTTTAAACGAAATGTAGCTTTTATTAATGTTTCTTGACTTTGCGGAAAATGAATATTGAATAATGCGTGACTCTTTGATAGGAGTTTAAGTTCAGTAATTAAATATTCAGGGAGGGTTTCGGTAAACAAAAGTCCTGTTTCAAGGAACAATTGTTGCATCATTTTAGTTACTACTCTGTTGGTAACTCCTCTATTTACAAGTAATTCTGTAGATGGATACACAGGTTGCAAAGCTGTTCGTAAACTTTGTTCGTGATCCTTGAGCAATTCAATTTCAGGATGTGCCATATTGTAAATTCCTGAAAAAGAACTGCATTTTCCAAAAACAACTATTGGAACATTTAATTGAAGACTTTCTTTTATCCATTTTAGACCTTGGAACCAAACTAAATCAATTTGCCCTGTTGAATCAGCAAAAGTGGCTACTAATCTTTTAGAACCTTTAGCGGCTTCAATAGTTCTGATGGTAAGTATCTTTCCGATAATTTGAATTTCAGCAATATTATTTTGAATTTCATTTATTTTGTAATACTTCGTTCGGTCAATGTATCGATTGGGGTAAAAATTTAGCAAATCTTCATATTTGAAAATTCCAAGTTCTTTTTGTAACAACAAACTTCTAGCTGGACCAACGCCTTTAAGAAATTCGATAGGAGTTTGAAGTATATTTGACATTTTTTATTCTTACTTTAAAATGCTAAAATAGCTTTTTTTAAATTTATTTTAAATAAAATGAGCTATCATCATCAAAACAAACTCTTATTTTAACATTTTAGAATTTCAACTATTAAGTGCCATTTCGTTTTATTATATTTTTTAATTTAGCATCAATTTATTTTATAAAAAAAACACTTGTAAGAAAGTCCTTACAAGTGTTTAGTTAATTATTTTTGTTTTGTAAATAGTAACTTTGAAATAGAACAACCTCTTTTTTTACATTTTAGCTTTTAATTCTTTTACTTTATCCATCATTTCCAAAGCTTTATAAACACTTAAAAGAGTTGCTGAAACATCAGTATTTGAAGGTGCTAATTCGTATGCTTTTTCAAGATATGGTAATGTTTCTTTAAACATTTTTTCTCTTTCCAATTTTAAAACAGCATAACGTTTGTTATCTTTTTCAGATGTTCCAAGTTTATTCATTTCAGTTATAAACTTATCGTCACCACTTAGTTTTAATTCCGCTAAACTTAAATAAGCATTGGCATATTTAGAATCTATTCCAATAACTCTTTTAAAATATTTTTCTGCTTCTGCATTTTGATTTGCTTTTCTGCTAATTACGCCTAAGTTAAAATTCAAATCTACATCATTAGGTTTCTTTTCTAAAGCTTCCGTAATTAGTTTTTTATAAGTAACTAAATCATTAATTTTATAATAGTAATCGGCTTCAACTATTAAAAAAGAAGTATCATTTGGATTTGCAACCTTTGCATCTTGAATTGCTTTTTTAACTTCATCTTGATTTTTGCTTTCTTGTATTAAAATTAAAGCAATATCTTTAAAGATTTCACCTCTTTTAGAAGCTACTTTTTCATCTCTTGGTTTTTCATGACTACCTGTTTTGATATACAATTCACGTTCTTTTGCAGAATTAAACGATTCTTCTTTTTTAGAGGCAACATTAATAGCAAAATAGTTAGTTCCTTCACCAGTGTAATTAATTGCAATTAATTCTCGGTAATATTCTAAAGCTAGATTGAAATCTTTTGCATTTACTGCATAGTTTGCAGCAAAATAAAGTTTTTCTGTCTCTTTTGGATCTAGGTCGTAAATGCTTTTTAGTATTAAGGCAGCATTTTTATAATTAGAAATATCATTTGAAGTTACAGCTAAATCATTTAAAGAAACTGCCATATTTAAAAGCATTGGCTTTAATGCTAAGATTCCTTCTTCAATATCTTTAGTGAAAACTGGCTTTCCTAATTTTTTTTCAAAATCTAACACATTTCTAGAAGCTGAAGTAAATTGTTTTATACCTTCAATTGAAAAATATTTTTTTATCAGCAAATTATTGGTTTTGTTTTCAGGTTTTGCCATTGCAACCTGCATTTCCATAAATGGAGCATTAGCTTTGTAAAAATTGAAATAAACTTTGTCTGCTTCAGAAGCATTAACCAACAGCGGTTCTGCTTTTGAAATAGTTGCTTTAAATTCAATCACATCTTTATCAGATGGTTCATCTTTGTCATAGATTTTTTTTAGCGTTTTAAGCTCATCTTTTTGAGCAAAAGTGCTAACTGAAATCAGTAGTACTGACGTTAGTAATACATATTTACTTTTCATTTTTTATTAATTTACTATTTATTATTCTTCTAAATCGTCTTCGGTTTCTTCTTCATCTTCTAGTTCTTCTTCTGATTCAATATCATCTTCTTCCTCATCATCGTCAACAGCACCTTCGTCTTCTAAAATTTCAAGAACAGGTTTTACTCTTTCAATAACTTCCGTTTCAATTATGTTTCCGTCTTCATCCACAACAACTTCAACTACATCATCTTTCATAACTTTAGTTACAGCAGCAATTGAATCGTTGCCTTTTAAATTAATAAGTTTAACTCCTTGTGTTGCACGACCCATTACACGTAAATCTTCAATAGCCATTCTAATTGTTAATCCAGATTTGTTAATTATCATTAAATCATCTGCGTCAGTTACAGCATTTATTGAAATCAATTTACCTGTTTTTTCGGTAATATTTAAGGTTTTAACTCCTTTCCCACCACGATTAGTAATTCTATAAACATCTTCACCATCGTCGTCCACTAATTTAGTTCGTTTACCATAACCGTTTTCTGTAACTACTAAAATTTGAGAATCGTTTATGGCTTCTTTGTCAACAGTAACCATTCCAATAACTTCATCATAATCATCTTTTAGTGTAATTCCTCTAACTCCAGAAGCTGTTCTTCCCATAGGACGTGTTTTAGTTTCTTCAAAACGAACTAATTTTCCAGATTTTACTGCCAAAATAATTTGACTTTCTCCGTTAGTTAATTTTGCTTCTAATAATTCATCTCCTTCTTTAATGGTAATTGCAGCAACGCCATTTACTCTTGGCTTAGAATATTTTTGCAATGATGTTTTTTTAACTTGACCTTTTTTAGTAACCATTACTAAATTATGACTGTTAATATAATCTTGGTCTTTTAAATCTTGCGTACAAATAAATGCTTTAACTTTATCATCACTTTCAATGTTTATCAAATTTTGAAGCGCTCTTCCTTTTGCTGTTTTACTACCTTCTGGAATTTCATAAACGCGCATCCAATAACATTTTCCTTTTTGAGTAAAGAACATCATGTATTGGTGATTGGTAGCTACAAACATGTGCTCTAAGAAATCTTGATCTCTAGTTCCAGCACTTTTTTGCCCTACTCCTCCTCTATTTTGAGTTTTATATTCTGATAAATTGGTTCTTTTAATATAACCTGCATGCGAAATTGTAATTACCACATTTTCATCTGCAATTAAATCTTCAATACTTACATCTCCACCTGAATATTCAATAATAGATCTTCTAGCATCACCATATTTATCTCTAATTTCTATTAATTCGTCTTTAATTACTTGCGTTCTCAAATCTACATCTGCTAATAAAGCTTTTAAATGCTCAATTAACTTCATTAATTCTTCGTATTCAGCTCGCAATTTGTCTTGTTCAAGTCCTGTCAATTGGCGTAAACGCATTTCAACAATTGCTTTTGACTGAATATCAGATAATTTGAATCTTTCAATTAATTTTTCGCGTGCTTCTTCAGTATTTTTTGAACCTCTTATAATTGCAATCACTTCATCTATATTATCAGATGCAATTATAAGTCCTTCTAAAATATGCGCTCTTTCTTCTGCTTTTCGTAAGTCAAATTGTGTTCTTCTAACTACAACATCGTGTCTGTGTTCCACAAAATAGTAAATCAAATCTTTAAGATTTAGCATTTGTGGACGACCTTTAACAAGAGCAATGTTATTTACACTAAAAGAAGATTGAAGTTGCGTGTACTTATATAAGGTATTTAGAACAACATTTGGAGTAGCATCTCTTTTTAAAATATAAACAATTCGCATCCCGTTTCTATCCGATTCATCGCGAATATTAGCTATTCCTTCAATTTTCTTTTCGTTTACCAAGTCAGCAGTTCTCTTGATCATGTCTGCCTTGTTTACTTGATACGGAATTTCAGTCACAATTATAGATTCTCGACCGTCAACTTCCTCAAAACTCACTTTTGCTCTAATAACAACTCTACCTCTACCCGTTTTAAAAGCTTCTCTTACTCCTTCATAGCCGTAAATAATTCCACCTGTTGGAAAATCGGGTGCTTTGATATGGTTAATTAACTCATCTATTTCAATGTCGTTATTATCTAAAAAAGCCAAAGTTCCATTAATAACTTCCGTTAAATTATGTGGCGCCATATTGGTAGCCATACCAACTGCAATTCCAGTTGCGCCATTTACCAATAGAGTTGGAACCTTAGTTGGCATAACTTTAGGTTCGTATAATGTATCGTCAAAATTCAATTGAAAATCTACTGTTTCTTTTTCAATATCAGCCATAATTTCTTCCGAAATCTTTCGCATTCTTGCTTCCGTATATCGCATTGCTGCTGGACTATCACCATCTACAGAACCAAAGTTTCCTTGACCGTCAATTAACAAATAACGCATGCTCCATTCTTGAGCCATACGAACCATGGCGTCATAAACAGAAGTATCTCCGTGTGGGTGGTATTTACCTAAAACTTCTCCTACAATTCTTGCAGATTTTTTATGAGCTTTATTAGAAAAAACACCTAAATCATACATTCCGTATAGTACTCTTCGGTGAACTGGTTTCAAGCCATCTCTAACATCAGGAAGTGCCCTTGATACAATTACAGACATCGAATAGTCGATGTATGCTGACTTCATTTCATCTTCAATGTTAATTGGAATTAACTTTTCTCCTTCAGACATAAGTTGATATATTTAATAAATTATATTAGTTTCAAAACGTGCCAATATACGATTTTTAGTTTTTTTTAAGCAAGTTTTATTAAAGTTATTTCAACGATTTATTAACAAACTGTAATTGCTTTTAAGTTAATAAACTACATCTAAAAATGGTTAATAGCGAAACATGAAATCAATTTGGAATTATATCTTTTTTGTTCCTAATAGGTAAAACGGTTCTTTCTACATATCAATCAGCTGGGAGTATTTTTTTGTTTTTAATCTAATAAGGAATTTAGTGTATTGGAATTAATTTATATATTTGGAGAAACTAATATAGCGAAACAAAAAAAACGAATTCACATAAAGTTTGAGGGAGAAAAGCTAGAGTATTTTAGGCATAAAAAAGCCTATAAAAAACTCAGTGTTAAAGGAAATCAATTCGCACTATGGATTAATCAACATGTATTTAGAAAATATTTCAAAAAGAATATATATTAATTTTTCGCTGCAATAACTTTTATTTAAAGTAGTTTGAGAAAAAGAATGTTTTTCCATGTAAATAGTACTTATAACATTATTTTAAAGTTAAAAGTAAGTGTCAGTTTATTTTTCAGGGAACGATTTTTGTTAATTCTAAACTAATTCATTAAATTTACAACAATTTATAATAACAAATATGGATGATAATTTTTCGCCAAGAGTTAAAGACGTTATAACCTTTAGTAAAGAAGAAGCGTTGCGTTTAGGTCACGATTTTATTGGAACTGAGCACCTAATGTTGGGTATTTTGAGAGACGGAAACGGAACTGCAATTGCTATTTTAAATCATTTATCTGTTGATTTAGATCATCTAAGAAGGAAAGTTGAAATTTTAAGTCCACCAAATCCAAATTTAGACGTCAATTTAGATAAAAAAAACCTACATCTTACCCGACAAGCTGAACGAGCTTTAAAAACAACTTTTTTAGAAGCTAAAGTTTTTCAAAGTACCGGAATTAGTACAGCACATCTTCTTTTATGTATTTTAAGAAACGAAAACGATCCTACAACCAAACTACTCAATAAACTAAAAATTGATTATGAAGTAGCCAAAGAACAATATATTAATATGACACCAAACGAAGAAGATTTTGCACAAGAATTTCCCAAAAACCAATCTTTTAATGAAGACTCTGGACAAGATGACAGTTTAAAGGATACTAGCTTTAATAACCCTGCCAACAAAACAAATAAAAAATCAAAAACCCCAGTACTAGATAATTTTGGGAGAGATTTAACTGAAATGGCAGAAGATGGTAAACTTGACCCTGTTGTTGGAAGAGAAAAAGAAATAGAACGGGTGTCACAAATTCTTAGCCGTAGAAAGAAAAACAATCCATTACTTATTGGAGAACCGGGAGTTGGTAAATCTGCAATAGCCGAAGGGTTAGCTTTACGAATAATTCAAAAAAAAGTTTCAAGAATTTTATTTAACAAACGCGTTGTTACGTTAGATTTAGCAAGTTTGGTTGCAGGTACAAAATACCGTGGTCAATTTGAAGAGCGTATGAAAGCTGTAATGAATGAGTTAGAAAAAAACGATGATATTATTTTGTTTATTGATGAAATTCATACAATAGTTGGCGCAGGTGGAGCTACTGGTTCGTTAGATGCTTCAAACATGTTTAAACCAGCACTTGCTCGTGGAGAAATTCAATGTATTGGCGCTACCACTTTAGATGAATACAGACAATATATTGAAAAAGACGGCGCATTAGAAAGACGTTTCCAAAAAGTAGTGGTTGAACCAACTACAGTTGAGGAAACTATTGAAATTTTAAACAATGTTAAAAATAAATACGAAGACCATCATAATGTTACCTATTCAAAAGAGGCAATTGAAGCTTGTGTAAAGCTAACCGATAGGTACATGTCTGATCGGTTTTTGCCTGATAAAGCCATAGATGCTTTAGACGAAGCTGGATCAAGAGTACATATAATTAATATTGATGTTCCAAAACAAATTTTAGACCTTGAACGACAATTAGAAGAGGTTAAAGAATTGAAAACTACTGTTGTCAAAAGGCAGAAATATGAGGAGGCGGCAAAATTAAGAGACGACGAAAAACGAATAGAAAAAGATCTAGCCATTGCACAAGAACAATGGGAAGAAGATGCGAAAAATAACAGAATTGTTGTAAATGAAGACAATGTAGCAGATGTTGTTTCTATGATGACAGGAATTCCAGTTAATAGAATAGCTCAAACTGAGAGCAATAAATTAGCTAAATTACCAGAATTGATTCAAGGAAAAGTAATTGGTCAAAACGAAGCAGTATTAAAAATTGCACGATCAATTCAAAGAAACAGAGCTGGTTTGAAAGACCCAAACAAACCAATTGGTTCGTTTATCTTTTTAGGACAAACAGGTGTTGGAAAAACACAACTAGCAAAAGTACTAGCAAAAGAACTTTTTGATTCTGAAGATGCATTGGTTAGAATTGACATGAGCGAATACATGGAAAAATTTTCGATTTCACGATTAGTAGGAGCTCCTCCTGGATATGTTGGTTATGAAGAAGGTGGTCAATTAACTGAAAAAGTTAGAAGAAAACCATATTGTGTAGTACTTCTTGATGAAATTGAAAAAGCACATCCTGATGTTTTTAATATGTTACTACAAGTTTTAGATGATGGTTGTTTAACTGACAGTTTAGGTCGTAAAATTGATTTTAAGAATACCATTATAATAATGACTTCCAATGTCGGAGCACGTCAGTTAAAAGATTTTGGACAAGGTGTAGGTTTTGGAACAGCTGCAAAAGTGGCACAAGCAGATGACAATTCAAAAAGTGTAATTGAAAATGCATTAAAGAAAACATTTGCTCCTGAATTTTTAAATAGAATTGATGACGTAATAGTTTTTAATGCTTTAGAGAAACACGACATTGATTTAATTATCGAAATTGAATTAAAAAAATTATATAGCAGAATTAAAGATTTAGGATACCAACTTACACTTTCTGAAAAAGCAAAATCATATATAGCTGAAAAAGGATTTGACAAACAATTTGGTGCAAGACCATTAAAAAGAGCCATACAAAAATACGTTGAAGACGCACTTGCAGAAGAAATAATTACTTCTAAAATAGCTTCAGGAGATGAAATATTTATGGATATTGAAGATGGAGCTACTGAACTGAACGTGAAAATTCAAAAAACAGAAGAACCAACAAATTAAACTAAATTATATATCAATGGAATTAGAATTTGCTTTTTAATTCCATTGTTTTTTTATTAAAAATGCCACAAAACAAAATCATTTTAGGCTCGGAAGAATGGTGTTCATTTCCAAATCTTGGTATTCCTGCTATTAAAGCAAGGGTTGACTCTGGAGCTAAGACTTCAGCCTTACATGCAATAAATATTGCCCCATTTATTAAAGAAGGTATTAATTGGGTGAAGTTTGATATTAATCCAATTCAAAATGATTTAAAAACAGTTATCCATTGCGAGGCAATATTAATTGATAAACGAATTGTAAAAAGTTCAAGTGGCTTTAGGGAACAAAGGTTTGTAATTCAAACTAACATTACAATTGGAACAGAGTCTTGGGCAATTGAAATGACTTTAACTAATAGAGATTCCATGGGATTCAGAATGCTACTTGGAAGAGAAGCAATGAGTGGAAGAATCCTAGTTGATCCTGAACAACAATATTTATTAGGTCAAAATTCAACGGAAAATTTAAAAAATTTATATTTAACTTCTAGTACAAGTAAATCGGGTTTAAGAATAGGCCTATTAGCTAGTAATCCTGAACTATATAGCAACAAGCGAATTATGGAGGCTGGAGAAATGAGAGGACATGAAATGCACTTTTTAAGTATAAAAGAATGTTACATGAAACTCGATGCTTTAAAACCAGAAATTCACTACCGAGGAGGAAAAATACTAGATAATTTTGACGCCATTATTCCAAGAATTAGACCGAGTATTACATTTTATGGTTGTGCATTGACCAGACAATTCGAAGCTTTAAAAGTATTTTGCTTAAATTCTTCTTCTGCAATAACACAGTCGCGAGACAAATTATATTCCTTACAACTGCTTTTAAATAATGGTGTGGATATTCCAACAACTGGTTTTGCAAATTCACCTTTAGATACAGACGATTTAATTAAAATGGTTGGTGGTTCTCCATTAATTGTAAAATTACTTGAAGGAACTCAAGGAAAAGGAGTTGTATTAGCAGAAACTAAAAAAGCAGCTGAATCGGTTATTAATGCTTTTAAAAGTCTTAATGCTAATATTTTAGTTCAAGAATTTATTAAAGAAGCAAACGGAAAAGACCTACGACTTTTTGTTATTGATGGAAAAGTAGTGGCAACAATTCAAAGAGAAGCTGTCGCTGGTGAGTTCAGAGCAAACATACATTTAGGAGGAACTGCGTCAATAATAAAGCCTACATCAGAAGAGAGAAGAATTGCCATAAAAGCAGCAAAAGCAATGGATTTAAAAGTTGCAGGAGTTGATATTATTCGATCATCTAAAGGTCCTTTATTATTAGAAGTAAATTCATCGCCTGGTTTAGAGGGAATTGAAGGTGCTACGAATAAAGATATAGCAGGAGAAATGATTAAAGCTATTGAAAAAAATTTTAAATGGAAATAATTCTATAAACTCATATTTGTAACTTATTGTTAAAAATATACTTTTAGAACTATAAATTGAATTGTAATGGAAATTAGAAATAAAATATGACGGAGAACACTAAAAATACGACAGAAATATTAGAAGTAAACAAACGTCAAAAAGAGTTTTATAATTCAGAAGCAACCAATAAAAAAAATTTTGCTACAGCAATTTGGTCTAAAATTAGAAATGGAGTTTTAAAAGATTTTAGATCAAAATTTGATATTAGTAATAGGGTTTATGAAGAGCATAAAATTTGGCTTGGCAACTTAAGTTCTAAAAAAGTACTGGATTTGGGTTGTTTGCGCGGTAATGCACTTTCTATGTATATGGCTGAGAATGCTTTAGAATATGTGGGAATTGATTTAAGTGATATTGCTATCACTAGTTTACAAAAGAAAATTGAGAAAATGGAATGTCGCAATGCAAAAGCTATTGCAGTTGATTTTTTATCTCCGGATTTTAAACATACTAATTTTGACATTATTTATGCTTACGGCGTTTTACATCATTTTGAAAATTTTGATTTATTAATAGCCAAACTAAATGAAAAACTTTCAAAAAATGGTGTAATAATATCGTACGATCCTTTGGAAACTAGTTGGCCAATTAAAATATTAAGAACTTTATATCGACCTTTTCAAAGTGATAAAGATTGGGAATGGCCGTTTTCTAAAAAGACACTATTTAAAATTGAAAAAAATTTTAAAATTGAAGAAATAAAAGGTATTTTAGGCAGAAGTAAATATGGTATTGTTTTAAATTTTTTACCAATTTCAAATGTTTACAAGCAGAAAAAAATTGCTGAATTAATAGAAAATGATTGGAATTGTTTAACTATTCAACAAGTATATCCTTGTATGCACGCAACCCTATTACTAAGAAAGATATAGAATATGAATGAATATCTTGACATAATAATTAGAAGTGTATCGGTCTATTTTTTTATGATAATTGCTTTACGAATATTTGGAAAGAAAGAATTATCACAATTAAATACAGCTGATATCATATTAATTTTATTGATAAGTAATTCCGTACAAAATGCTATGGTTGGAAGTAACACTTCACTATTTGGTGGAATTATAGCGGCATTTGCATTATTTCTAATTAATTTATTTTTCAAAAAAATAATGCTCAATTCGACTATTATTAAAAATTTTATACAAGATAAACCTGAAATTTTAATTCATAATGGTAATATTGAATTTAAAACATTGTCAAGAATTGGAATTACATCAGATGAATTGGACGAAGCAATGAGAGAACATGGAGTTGAACATTATAAAGATGTAAAACTTGCCATGTTTGAAATTGACGGGAATATAAGTATAATTTCAGGTGAAAAAAGTTTAAAACAAACACATCACAAGCGAAAAATTCATAAAACTTTGGGTAATTTAAACAATTAAGTATTTCTTTTATTTTACTTTCAACTAATCCAAAATAAAAAAGTAATAAATTTTATATTTGTAAAAAATCATGATTATGAATTCACTTCAATTAACAATAGAACAAGCCTGGGAAAACAGAGCTTTACTTCAAGAAGTTGCAACAATAAATGCTATTAAAACAGTTGTTAACATGCTTGACAATGGAGAAATTAGAGTTGCGACTCCTACTGAAACCGGTTGGCAAGTAAATGAATGGGTTAAAAAAGCAGTTGTAATGTATTTTCCAATCCAAAAAATGGAAACGATTGAAGTTGGTATTTTTGAATACCATGACAAAATGCCACTAAAAAGAGGTTATGCCGAAAAAGGAATTCGAGTAGTTCCAAATGCTGTTGCACGTCATGGAGCATTTATTTCCAAAGGTGTAATATTAATGCCAAGCTACGTTAATATTGGTGCTTATGTTGATGAAGGAACTATGGTTGATACTTGGGCTACAGTTGGAAGTTGTGCACAAATTGGTAAAAATGTACATTTAAGCGGAGGTGTTGGTATCGGAGGAGTTTTGGAACCGTTACAAGCTGCACCTGTGATAATAGAAGATGGAGCTTTTATAGGTTCCAGATGTATTGTAGTTGAAGGTGTTCGTGTTGAAACTGAAGCAGTTCTTGGGGCTAATGTATGCTTAACTGCTTCAACAAAAATAATTGACGTTACTGGCAAAACCCCAATTGAATATAAGGGTTTCGTACCAGCTAGATCAGTTGTTATTCCTGGTAGCTATACCAAAAAATTTGCAGCAGGCGATTTTCAAGTGCCATGCGCTTTAATTATTGGTAAACGAAAACCATCAACTGATTTGAAAACTTCTTTGAATGATGCTCTTCGTGAATATGATGTAGCCGTTTAGGCTTTAAAAATAAATACATGAAAATTGGTTTTGAAGCAAAAAGAGTATTTCACAATAAAACGGGGTTAGGTAATTATAGTAGAGATTTAGTTCGATTGCTGAGTAGATTGTATCCTAAAAATGATTATTTTTTATACAACCCAAAAGCTTCATTTAAAAATCTTTTTGTAGCAAACAATGTTACCATTTTTGAAAAGCAACCTACAACACGTTTCTATAAAAAATTTTACAATTTATGGCGTCAAAAAGGAATAATTTCTGATTTAAAAAAAGATGGAATTACAATTTTTCACGGCCTTTCTGGAGAAATTCCTAGAGGATTAAAAAAAAATAACATAAAAAGTGTGGTTACAATTCATGATTTGATTTTTTTGAAATTTCCTCATTTATACTCTTTTTTTGATAGAAAAATACATTTCTATAAATTTAAAAAAGCTGCCAAAGAAGCAAATTGCATTATTGCAATTAGCGAACAAACCAAGCAAGATATTATTGACTATTTAAAAATTAATCCATCAAAAATAAAAGTAATTTACCAAGGATGTCATGCTATTTTTAAAGAGGTTGCATCAAAAGAACAGCTACAACAAACCAAAATAAAGTTCCAGCTTCCTGATAAATTTATTTTAAATGTAGGGACAATAGAAGAGCGTAAAAATATTTTTTTAGCTATTAAAGCCATTTTGGGAACCAATATGACACTTGTAATTGTAGGTAAGCAAACCTCCTACTCTTCTAAAATTAAAAGTTTTATTGCAAATAATAAAATGGAACACCAAGTACTTTTTTTGAACCAATTAACTTTACAAGAACTTGCAACTATATACCAATTAGCAAGTGTTTTTGTTTATCCATCAATCTATGAAGGATTTGGAATTCCAATAATTGAAGCCTTATATTCCAAAACCCCAGTAATTACAACTAATTCAGGTGTTTTTCCTGAAGCGGGTGGTCCATTTTCAATTTATATTGATCCTACAAATGAAAAAGAACTCCAAAATAAGTTGTTATTCTTATGGAATAATGTAGATTTTTGTACTGAAATAGCTCAAAAAGGATATGAATTTGTTCAAAAATTTAATGACGAAATAATTGCATCGCAACTAATGGAAGTATATAAAAATCTTTAATATTTTTGTTTTTTAAACATCAAATAAAAGTACTAAAATTCAATTATAAAAACTATTCTATATCTAATCAAATTTGTATAAATTAATTAATATTTCACCCCATTTTTTTTATTTGATACTATAAATACCATAAAAGAAAATAAATAGTTCAATAATTCACACTGTCAGCATGTTTTATTGAACTATTTACAAAAAAATTATGTTTAATATAAACAATTTAGGATAACAATCTTAGGCTATACCATTAATAATACCAACAAAATCGGCAGCTTTTAATGCTGCTCCACCAATTAATCCACCGTCTACATCTGGTTTTGAGAAAATTTCCTTAGCATTTTCCGGTTTTACACTTCCACCATAAAGAATGGATACTCCTTCAGCTATTTCACTATCAAAAACTTTTCTAACAGTCTCTCTGATAAACTGATGCATTTCTTGTGCTTGATCTGGACTTGCAGTTTCTCCAGTTCCAATTGCCCAAACAGGTTCGTATGCTAAAACAAGATGTTCCCAATCTTCTTTTTTAATATGAAACAATCCATCTCTTAATTGGTTTTCAACCACATTAAAGTGTTGATTATTTTTCCTGTCTTTTAATTCTTCACCAAAACAAAAAATAATACGCATTTGGTTTTGTAATGCTGTATCAACTTTTGCTGCAATAATAGCATCTGATTCATGAAAATAAGCTCTTCGCTCAGAATGACCTAATATTACAATGTTTACTCCTATACTTTTCAACATATCAGCAGAAACTTCACCAGTATAAGCTCCACTTGCTGCTTGATGCATATTTTGAGCTGCAACTTCAATATTGGTAAATTCTAAATGATTAACTGCTAAAGATAAATTGACAAAAGTTGGAGATACAATAATTTGAACTTCGGTTTCAGTTGGAACATTTGCTATTAATTCATTTAGCAAATCTTCAGTTTGTTCAGCGTTTTTATTCATTTTCCAATTTCCAGCTACAATCTTATTTCTCATGATTTTTGTTGTATTATTTGTTATATAATTTTATTAGTGTGTTTTGAATTTTATCAAATTCGGTTTCAATTGCTCTATACACTTCAACTTTGCCCGTTTTATCTATAATTATGTATCTTGGAATCCAATCTAAATCAATGGATTTACCGAAACTTCCTTTCATTCCGTCTAGAGCCATATAATGATCGCCCTTAAGTTCGTGTTTCAAGATACCTTCTTTCCATTTTCCAACTGTTTTATCCATTGAAATAAAAACATAAGCAACATTGGGATTTTTCGCTTGTAATTCTTTTAATTTAGGCATAGCTTTTACACAATCGCCACACCAAGACGCCCAAATTTCAATAACTATTGCTTTGCCAACATGTTTGTTTAAAATAGCTTGCAAATTGCTAGTACTACCTTCAAAACTAAGAATATTTTCGTTTAAAGCATCTGCACTAAAGTCTTTTTTTTGAGCAGTACAGCTTAATAAACTACTACATGCAACAAATAACAATATAATTTTTTTCATATTTGATTTAGGGATTTAATTATTTCTGTTTAATTTCAGAATATTTTTTTTGAATTAATATACTAAAATCCAATGCATTAAATTTATTTTCTGTAATCCCATAATAATATTTTAACTCATTACCGTTCCATAAATATTTTACACCCGGAGTATCTTTTCCAGATCCTAACATTTTCCAAAAAGGAATAATTTCAATTATTTTATAAGGATATTGTGCGCCAGCAACTTTAAAAAACTCAGGAATTAAATCAGCTTCTTCATTCATAAAAAGTATATCAAGCTCTGGAAAGTTTTTATCTTTCTGTTTCATTTCTGTCATTTCTTTTGCTGCAGTTCTACAATGATCGCAACCTGGTACGAAGAAGCAAAGAATTTTTCGTCCACTATCTATTTTTGAAAAATAGGATGCATATCCAGATTTGTTTTTTAAAGGCTCGTCTATTTTAAGAACATGTGACTTTATTACCGAATCTTTTTTTGTTTCATTACTAGTTTCAGTTGTAATGGTATTAGAAACAGTATCTTGTACTTGTTTGACTGTGTCAACTGATTCTACTGGAGTTACAACAAAATTTGTTTTTGGCTGAATTGGTGCTAACATGAAAAGCATTAAAATAAATCCTAAAACAGTAGTGGATAGTATCCAAAAATTATTTTTTATTGTAGACTCTTTTGGCATTAAAAAATACAAATATCCCAACAAGCCCATAGCAACTACATTTTTAATTATGGCTTGAATTGGAGTCATTGGAAGTAAACTACCAAAACAACCGCAATTACCAGCATTTCCGCCGTATATAAAAGATTGAATCGATAAATGAATGCTGAAAATTAAAAGCATTAAAAAAGTAGCTGGTACAACTAATTTTTTTAAATAATGAGGTTGTAATAACAATATTCCTAATGCAAATTCAATTCCAATTAAAGTTCTAGAAAAATAGGAAGCAAATTCTTCGGTAAAACCCATTGGATAAAGCTGTTTGACTTCAAAAGTTGAAATTGCAAAATAGGGTGATGGGTATAATTTAGCTACTGCTGAAAGTAAGAACAAAAAAGACACAACCACACGTAAACCTAGTGGTACATAATTTTTAAAGTTTTTAATTGACATAGTTTATGTAAGTTTTATTGGTGAAACTGCATTAAAATTAAAGCAAAAACGGAATAATTAAGCATATCTTGATAATTTGCTGTAATTCCTTCCGAAACCACAGTTTTTCCTTTATTGTCTTCTATTTGCTTGACTCTTAATAATTTTTGAAGAATCAAATCAGTTAAAGAGCTAACTCTCATTTCACGCCAAGCTTCACCATAATCATGGTTTTTAGCTTCCATCAATGATTTAGTTTCAAGTATTTTAGTATTATACATTTCAACTGCTCGTTTAACGTCTAAATCGGGTTGATCTACCACACCAAGTTCTAATTGAATAAGAGCAATAATTGAATAATTGATTATACCAATAAACTCACCGGTTTCATCTTCATCAATTTTCCGAATTTCATTTTCTTGTAAACTTCTAATACGTTGTGCTTTTATGTACAGTTGGTCGGTTAATGAAGGCAATCTTAAAATACGCCATGCACAACCATAATCTTGTAACTTATTAACGAATAGCGATCTACATTTTTCAATAACCTTGTCATATTCAAGAGAAGTATTCTTCATTTAATGCTGTATATTTGTATTAAAATTTCTTCAAAAATAAGAATATTTTTTGAAGTATATGTTATAAAAAAACTAACGCTTTTCTAACTCTTTAGTTTATTATGAAAATAAATTGTAAAGGAAACTTAATTGATTTGTCAACGCCTAAAGTAATGGGCATTTTAAATATAACACCTAACTCTTTCTATGATGGAGGTAGCTATAACAACAAAATAGCTATGTTAAATCAAATTGAAAAAATGATAGACGAAGGAGCAACTTTTATTGACGTTGGAGCTTACTCAACAAAACCAAATGCTGATTTTGTATCTGAACAAGAGGAAATTAAAAGAATTATTCCTGTAGTTCAATTAATTGTAAATCATTTTCCAGATGTTTTACTTTCAATTGATACTTTTAGAAGCGAAGTTGCCAATCAGAGTATAAATGAAGGTGCATCAATAATAAACGATATTGCAGCTGGTACTTTTGATGAAAAAATGATGGAAACCATAAGCAAACATCAAGTTCCATATATAATGATGCACTTAAAAGGTGGTTTAAATAGTATGCATGAAATTACTCAGTATGAAACTATTGTAAAAGAAATAATTTATTATTTTTCGAAACGAGTTGCCCTAGCTAGAAAGTTTGGCATTAACGATATGATAGTTGATCCCGGATTTGGCTTTTCAAAAACACTTTCTCAAAATTATGAAGTTTTAAAAAAATTAGAACTTTTTTCAGTTTTAGATTTACCTCTTTTGGTTGGTTTTTCAAGAAAGTCAATGGTATATAAAGTTCTGGATAATAATCCCAAAGAAGCACTTAACGGAACAACTGTTTTAAATACTCTAGGTCTTTCAAAAGGTGCAAATATACTTAGAGTTCATGACGTAAAACAAGCGGTTGAAACAATTTCTATCTTTACTAAATTCCAAAATTCATGAAAAAAATAATTGTTTTGTGTTGTATTATTTGTTTATGTTCATGCAAAAATGACAAACAAATTTTATTACCTAGATTTTCAAAATCGGAAATAAAAGCAATGGAAAATCATTCTGAAGTCTATATTACTTTTGTAAAAAATCATAAAGACACTCTTGCAAAAGTAAATAAAAACGGTACTATTAGCTCTACAAATTGGGTTTTTAATATTGACCGTCGCTTGCCTTTGCGATTGGTTTTCCCTGAGTTGATTGCATTACAAACTAAAAAAGACAAAAGCATGCATAAAAGTGAAGAAACTGGGAATTACATTGCTTACGCTGATACACTTGGAAAAAACCTTGCTTTTATCGATTTTACTAAGTTTGTTTTTAAAATGAAAAAACCATTAAATTCTTCTCAAACTCTAATTATTACTAAAGATAGCATTTGTAAGTACCAAGGACAACCTATAACAATTACAAGTTTTATTAATTATAGAAATCCAACTAAAAAATTGGAAATACTATTAGATTCTAATACAACTTTTGAAAACTTTATAGCTGTTACAATTGCTTTAGAACCAAAAATTCAACAAAATAAAGAAGTTGTTTTTTATTGCAACTAGTAGATTTTAGTTAATCCTTTGATGTTTTTTCTTCAATTTAGAAATTAGAGAATTTAAATCAAAACCTAGTAACAAAATCATACAATTTATCCATATAAAAAACATTATAATCAATAATGTTCCTATTGAACCATACAATTGGTTGTATTTTGAAAATTTAACAACCCAAATACCGAAGAAATAGAACGATATAATTACCAAAATAGTTGTAAAAACTGACCCTATTGAAATAAAAGGATTTCCTTTAGTTTCTCTAACACCATATTTAAACAAAATAGAAGTTGTTAGTAAAATCATTAAAATAACAAAGGCATATCTGCCTAATTGAAATAACGGAATTGCGTCACTTAAAACGTCTTGGATTTTGGTTTTTTGTATGAAAACTTCAAAAACTACAATTGCAGCCACAGTAAGTAACAAAAGAAAAGAAAGTACAATTGACAATCCTAATGCCACAAAATATTGTTTAAAAAAACCGCGTTTGATTTCTACATGAACTGAAGTTTCAAATCCCCCAAGAATAGCATTCAGGCCGTTTGTCATTAAAAGAATTGACATTAAAAAACCGGTTGAAAGTAATCCTCCGTAACTGTGGTTTAATATGTCGTTAATAATGGAAGAAATAGCATCAAATGTGTTTGGAGGAACACTTTCGGCAACAAAGTCAAGAAAATCTTTTTGAAATCCATCAATAGGTATGTAGGGAATTAAGTTTAAAATAAATAATGTAAAAGGAAATAATGCCATAAAAAAACTAAAAGCAATTGCTGCTGCTCTATAGGAAATCGCACCACTTACTATTCCTTTTATGTAAAGCCTTAAAAGTTTGTAAAGTGAAAAGCCATGCAACCATGGCAATTTTATATTCTCAAAAAATTGAATTCCTTTTTTTACAACTTTTAATTGCATTATTTTATTTTCTATCGAATCACTCATTTGAAATAGTATTAATTTTTTAAATCTAAAAGTAGTGTTGCCAAATATACTAGCTTAAAATATAAAAAGGGGGTCTCACAACTCTTTTTTCAATTGAAATTGGAAAGTTAATTTTTTAGATTCTCGCATAACTACAATTGTAATCGTCTTTCCCTCTTCTGATTTTAATAAATTTGAAATAGAATCTAAAGTTTCATTATATAATTGATTGTTGTTTATTGAAACTATTATATCGGATGTTTTTAAACCACATACTGCTGCGGGTGAATTTTCTCTAATAGAGGAAATTATGAAAGAAGGTTTAACCACCAACTGATAGCTAAATAATATCGTTTTCTCTTTGTTGATATCAAATGCAACACGACCCATTTTGGATACGTTTACATCAACAGAGTCTCTAACTAACTTATAACCATCATTTTGAATAGTTAAGCCGCTCATGTTGTATTCAAAAGGCAAATCAAAATTGCTATTTTGTTTGATATGTAATAAACCATTAGGATAATCTAAAAACAATCTAAAACGTTTCAACAACTCTCCTCCTATTGATCCATGACGGTTATTGACTCTAATAGAATTCGCAATAGAAATAGAATCTGGAAAGGCTACAATGGGTTTTGTAAACATGAATTTAGAAAGTTGAAGTGCATCTATTCTTGCTCTCTTTCCGTTAATTGGACCGCTAAAGCCATTACCTAAACAATCTTGAATGTTGGGATTGGGAAGTTTATTTAATGCAATATTTTTTTGAAATAACCATATTCCATCACTACTTCCTGTGTCCAATAGCATTTTGGTTTTTAATGTGCTGTTTTCAAATTTACAAATTGTTGAAAAGTAGGGTTTGTCATCTTCCATTTCAATTGGAACTGTAGTAAATCGTTTAGCAATTTGTTTTTGAATTCGTTTTACATTTTGGTAAATCTTTATTTTTTTTGCTACGTAATCTATTTCAATCAAATTATTTTTAAAAAAAGAATACCCAATTATTCCGTTTATTGGAATTCCAATTTGAGCAGAAAACGTAAAATTACCATCTAAAACAATGTACAATTCATGTGTATTATCCCTGTAACCTTTACAAATCAATTGGTTATTTTTTGATTTCAAACCATCAACGTAGGTTGCTGATCCAAAACCTTTTAATTTTATTTTTTCAACATGATTAAAACTAATAGAATCTTTTTCTTCTAAACTAAACAAAACCGTTTCGGCTGATCCAGTATCCAAAATAAAATTCAATGCTATTCCGTTAACTTCAATTGGAAGTATAATCAAGTTATTCATCAATTGAAACGGAATCACAATTTTATTTTGATGTGTTGTAAATAGAAAACCTTCTTGCGACCAAGAACATAAAGCAACACATACTATAAAGATAAAAATCAAAAATCGTTTCATGGAGCCAAATTTGCATTAAAAATAGTTGAAAAAGCGAAACAATCCTAACTTTCTTGATAATCCAAATGATTTAAATACAATAAAATTAAAACTCATAAAACTATTATAAAAATCACTTTATATTTGATAAAAATATTAAATATTTTCTATTTAATTATCATATTTGGAATATACAGGTAAAAGATTGCTGTAATTGAAAAAAAAATGCAATTTTGCAAATCAAAAATTTATAAGTATGCCAAAGATATCAAATAAAGGAAAACAAATGCCTGAATCGCCAATAAGAAAATTGGTGCCTTATGCAGATATAGCGAAGAAAAAAGGAAACAAAGTATATCATTTAAATATCGGTCAACCAGATATTAAAACTCCAGATGTTGCTCTGAAAGCAATTAAAAATGCTGATATAAAAGTACTCGAATACAGCCATTCTGCAGGTTTTGAAAGTTATCGAACCAAACTTTCTGACTATTACAAAACGCATGGATTACCTATTAATGTTGCCGATATTATAATAACTACTGGTGGGTCTGAAGCCCTTCTTTTTGCAATGGGAAGTACAATGGATCAAGGTGACGAAATTATAATTCCGGAACCTTTTTATGCCAATTATAATGGATTCTCAACTGCCTCTGGAGTTACTGTTGTACCAGTAATTTCAGCTATTGATACAGGATTTGCTTTACCTCCTATTGCAGCTTTTGAACAACTGATTACATCCAAAACAAAAGCAATTTTAATTTGTAATCCTGGCAATCCAACAGGATATTTGTATTCAAAAGAAGAAATTATGCAATTGGCGGAATTGGTTAAAAAACATGATTTGTTTCTTATAGCAGACGAAGTTTATCGAGAATTTACCTACGACGGAGATATACATTATTCTGTAATGAATATTCCAGGACTAGAACAACATGCTATTATGATTGATTCTGTTTCTAAACGGTACAGTATGTGTGGCGCTAGAATTGGATGTATTGTTTCAAAAAATATAGAATTAATGGCTACTGCTATGAAATATGCACAAGCACGTTTGAGCCCGCCAACTTTTGAACAAATAGCTAGCGAAGCAGCTCTTGAAACACCACAAAGCTATTTTGATGAAGTTATAACAGAATATAGAGATAGAAGAGACACATTAATAGCCGAGTTAAACAAAATTGAAGGTGTAATTGTAGCAAAACCAAAAGGAGCTTTCTATTGTATTGCACAACTCCCAATTGATAACGCAGACCGTTTTGCTCAATGGTTATTGGAAAGTTACGACTTAAATGGAGAAACTGTTATGGTTGCTCCAGCTGCTGGTTTTTATTCTACTCCAGGAATAGGTTTGACAGAAGTTAGAATTGCATATGTTTTGAAAAAAACTGATTTAATTCGCTCCGTACAAATATTAAAAGCAGCAATTACAGCTTATAACGCTTTGTGATTTTATAAATAAACTAATAAAAATAAGTTATTTGAACTTATCCAAAAAAGTTATACACTATTTGGAGCATTAATTATGAAAATAAATGTTAAATATGATTACTTTTTAATTAGAATTTATAGAATTAATTTTATAGAAATACAATTAAGCTAGAATGTTTATAAGTTAAAAGAGAAAACTGAATCCAATATTCAAAAGTAGTTTAGTTTTTATAAATTTTTTGGTAGGATTAGGTTATTAAGCAGTAAAAATCAGCGATATTCGATTGATTTTATGTTAAAGTAATCAAGAGTATAAAAAATCATTTTTACTAAATGGAGCTAGTATAAAATTTAATATTCCAGATGTTGCTATTATTTTAAATGAAAAAACTTTTACTAACATTGGTCTTGAAATATTAAAACTAGAACAAAGAGTCTGAACTTGTATGCTTTGAAAAGATACTTTTGATAAAATTGCGATAGAATCTAGCTATAGTAAAAGCACTTTACAGCGTTTTTTTTATGTTGAGTAATACTCCTGTTTTAGAATTCAGCTCTAATGATGAGATTTATATAGTCCTTATTAGAACTTATTTTCCAAATGATATTTGTTTGATTGTTCATAGAAACTTAAATTAAAAGTCAACGCAGTTTTACAGATTGACTAATTGGGAACATTTCGAAGAAATTGTTGAAGACTTTCAGAATTTATTAAATCTAGTAATCTAAATAAAAAGAATCGCATCCAATGGAGATAAATCCTCAATAAAAGCTATTAAAATAGTTAGTCCTGAAGAACCTTTTCAAAGATATTTGGTGGCATTTATCAAGGAAGCGCAGAATAATATGGCTTACAAAGTATCCTAACATAAATCTAGTTTTGAACTAAAACAAATTGCTATCAAAATTCATTATTTAGATTTTGAATATAAACGGCAATTGTAGTTAATTGAACTCATTAAATTAGAAGAATAATAAAGGTATTTTATTAATGAAAAATCATATAATTTTGAAACTGGGAGATATTGGTATACTTATAAAATGGTTCGCAAATTAATTATTTTAATTAAAAAAGCATTGCCTAATTTGTTCCACTATTTTAAGGAAGATAATATCCCGAACTCAACAAATTCTTTGGAATCCTTTTTCAGACATTTGAAAGGAAACTTAAATGTTCATAGAGGATTAAGTTTAGCAAATCGAAAGAACTTTTTGAAATGGTATTTTTTTTATAAAAATCAAATCAATAAGTAGATTTTCTTTAGCCATTTGACACACAAAAAATGTATATAAAGAGTATATAATAATCTGCACTCATTTTCCGTATGTGTATCAAATATACTGCTAGTTGATTGCTCCACAGCAGAGCAAATGTCCTATTAAATTTGACGAAGTTAATTTAGCTATTCTAAAATAATAAATCATCAACTATTTTTGACCACATTACCTAAACAACTCGTTATCAGAATTTATTATAAGAAAATGGAAATGTACAAAGTAAGTAAAGAAATGAAAAATACTTATAGAATGCTATTATTGAAAATTTCTTTAGAAGATTAAAATCTGAGATGTTTTAATCAAAAAAATCAAATCAATAGAACAAAAAAATTATAATAAAAAGAATATCAGATTTAAAAAAAATAAGTCTGATAAAATTTCGAACTCATTATTATAAAAATAAATTGTATATTCTTTTGGGCACAGACAATTTTTTTTTGCGATTTATTTTTATTTATCAGTACTAGACTACCAACTTCCTCCTGCGCCGCCCCCTGAGAAACCGCCTCCTCCAAAACCACCGCCGAAACCACCACCATCTGATGATCCTCCTCCAAAGCTTCCTCCTCCTCTGCCTAAGTTACTCAAAATTATAACATCCAGTAAACTTGGACTTGAACCAATTCCTGAACCATTACCTCTGTTTTTTCTTGAAAAAATCAAAATTAGAATTACAATAAATATTATAATTGGAAGTATTGGTAGACTTTTCCCTTTTTTGGCATGTTTTGTACCCTTATACTTTCCTTTTAAAACTTCAAAAATGGCAGTTGTGCCTTTATCTAATCCTATATATATTTTTCCTGTTTTAAATTCAGGAATTATTACATTTCTTACAAGCTCTCCAGTAATTCCAGCAGTTAATCGATCTTCAACACCATATCCAGGTGAAATCCATATCCTATGTTCAACTTTTGCAAATAAAATCAAAACACCATTATCATTTTCTTTGCTCCCACCAATCCCCCATTTTTGTGCCCACTTTGGTGTTAAAATACCTATGTCTTCTCCTTTTAAACTTTCAATAGTTATTATAACAATTTGTGTTGATGTTGAATCGGCATATCGAATTAGTTTAGACTCTAACTCGGATTTTTCTTCATTATTAAACACATTAGCATAATCGTATAAAGCAGTTTGCTTACTTGGAGTATCGGGAATTTCAAATTGTGCATGACTTAATTGCAGTGTACAAACTATAAATAGAAGGCTTAAGTTTGTTTTAATTAAACTGAATTTTGCTTTCATCCTTTTGAAATTTCGTTTGAAAGTTCATCTATATCATCATTTTGGTATGGAAAATATTTTTTTAATTCCTGACCAGCTTTAAGAATACCTTCAACAAGTCCACTTTTAAATTCATTTCTTTTAAAATGTTCAATTACTATTGATTTAGTACTTTCCCAAAAATCAATTGGTACTACATCATTGATACCTTTATCGCCACAAATCGCCAATTTTTGGTCTTTTGTTGCAACATATATCAATACTCCATTTGACGCTTTTGTTTCATTCATTCTTAATTCATAAAAAACTTCAATTGCTCTCTCAAAGGGAGCAATTGAAGTTTCTTTTTCTATATGTACTCGTATTTCTCCTGATGTATCTTTCTCTGCTAATAGAATTGCTTCTACTACTTCTTTTTCATCTTGAACCGATAAAAAAAAATCTACCTTTGACATCATTAGAATTTAACTTCTACAGGTTTATCTGCTCCAGTAACTGCTTGAAAATAGGCTTTCTCTTTATAGTTACTTAAAAACCAACTATTTGGTATTGAAAGTATATAACCATTGTATTCTTGAATAGCTTCATTAAAACGAGTTCTAGCTGTTAAAATTTGATTTTCTGTGCTTGCCAATTCATCTTGAAGCTTTAAAAAGTTTTGATTGGCTTTCAATTCTGGATATCGTTCTACCGAAACTAATAATTTTGATAATGAACTACTTACTCCACTTTGTGCTTGATTAAATTGTGCTAATTGTGCTGCTGAAATATTTTTTGGATCAATAGTAATTGATGTTGCTTTTGCGCGTGCTTCAATTACAGCTGTAAGCGTACTTTTCTCAAAATCAGCAGCTCCTTTTACAGTATTTACTAAATTACCTATTAAATCATTTCTACGTTGATAGGAAGTTTGCACATTTCCCCATTCTTTTTCTGTTGCCTGATTAAAACGTAAAGCACTGTTTTTAATATCTATTACCAAATATGCGGTTATTGCGATTATAATAATTAATCCTATTCCAATTATCCAAGGCAAAAATTTTCTCATAATGTTCAAATTTAAATTAATGTTTGTTTTTGATTTATAACTCTTTTTTTAATTCTATTAATTGCGCTTTAATTCCTTCTAATTTATTTATTATACTAAATTTGTCTAATGATTTTTTTTGTCCTTCCTTAAGATATGTTCTTGCTCCATCAATTGTAAAACCTCTCTCTTTTACTAAATGAAAAATTAATTGTAAATTTTTAATATCATCTTTAGTGAACATTCGATTTCCTTTAGCGTTTTTCTTTGGCTTTAAAATTTCAAATTCTTTGTCCCAAAATCGAATCAATGATGCATTTACATTAAAGGCTGCGGCGACTTCACCTATACCATAATACAATTTATCTTTAGAAAGTTCAATTTGCATTTAATTTCATTTTAAAATTTTAAATAACTTTAATCAAGAGACTGATTTTCTTGATTTGCAATTTTAGATATAGCAACATATTCCGCTGCAGAAATATTTCCGTAATAAAAATTTAATGGATTAACGACTTTTCCATCTTTATGAACTTCATAATGACAATGTGGAGCTTCTGATCTTCCAGTACTTCCAACATAACCAATAATATCTCCCCTTTTTATATGTTGACCGATTTTACATTTATACTGACTTAAATGAGCATACAAAGTTTCATATCCAAAACCATGCCGAATTACAACATGATTGCCGAATCCGGATGCAGCGTTGTCAGCTCGTTCAATTACTCCTTCACCTGTTGCATAAATCGGAGTACCTGATTTTGCAGTAAAGTCCATACCTTCGTGCATTTTCCTTACTTTTGTAAAAGGATCGTTTCTATATCCAAACCCAGAAGCCATTCTTTTTAAATTTTCATTTCGAACTGGTTGAATGGCAGGAATAGCAGCTAAAAGTTTTTCTTTTGATTTTGCTAATGCTAATATTTGATCTAAAGATTTAGATTGAACAGTAAGTTCTTTGGTTAATTGATCTACTCTTTTTGACGTATTGATTACTAAATCAGAATTATTAAATCCTTCTAACTCTTTGTATCTATTTTTACCTGCTATACCAGAATTTCTTATTTCATCAGATATAGGAGCAGCATTAAAATAAAGTCGATATAAATTGTTATCTCTATCTTCTATATTTGTTAATACTTCATCTAATTGATCCATTTTATTATTTAATAAAGCATATCGAATTTTAAGATTTTCTATTTCACGAGTTAAAAGTTTGTCTTTTGGAGTTTCAAAGTAGGATGAATTTAGAAGAATCCAAAATCCTATAAAACCAAATGATGCTGATGTTAAAATAAATAAAACAAAATAACCGAACTTAGTTGCCTTTTTTGGACTTATTTTTCGATAAGCCAAACTTTCCGGATCATAATAATATTTTATTTTCGTCATATTTTAAAAAAAACTATTTTTGTGGCAAATACCTAATTTGTATAACAAATTTAATAAATGTTTCAGCTTTTCCTATTTTTTAAGTGTGAAACTTTTCTTAATGCTTTTTTACTCTGCTTTAAAATACGAATTTTTGAATTATATAAATTGAAATTTAATATCACCAAATGAAATCACAAGACATTAGAAAAGCGTATCTCAATTTCTTTGAAAGCAACGGACATTTAATAGTTTCTTCTGCACCAATTGTTCTCAAAGACGATCCAACCTTGATGTTCAACAACTCAGGAATGGCGCAATTCAAAGAATATTTTTTAGGAAATGGAACTCCAAAAAACAAACGTATAGCCGATACGCAAAAATGTCTTCGTGTTTCAGGTAAGCACAATGATTTGGAAGATGTAGGTTTTGATACTTATCATCATACCATGTTTGAAATGCTTGGAAACTGGTCGTTTGGTGATTATTTCAAAAAAGAAGCGTTGGCTTGGGCTTGGGAATTCTTAACCGAAGTCTTGAAGTTAGACAAAGACCGTTTGTATGTTTCTGTTTTTGAAGGAAATCCAGATGAAAATGTGCCTTTCGACCAAGAAGCATGGGACATTTGGAAACAATATGTTCCTGAAGATAGAATCATTCTTGGAAATAAAAAAGACAATTTTTGGGAAATGGGTGACCAAGGTCCGTGTGGTCCGTGTTCCGAAATTCATATTGATTTAAGAACCGATGCTGAAAGAGCCGCTGTTTCAGGACGAAGTTTAGTCAACGCCGATCATCCTCAAGTGGTAGAAATTTGGAACAATGTTTTCATGGAATTCAACCGTAAAGCGGATGGTTCATTAGAAAAATTACCAGCACAACATGTGGATACCGGAATGGGATTTGAGCGTTTGTGTATGGCAATGCAAAACGTGACTTCCAATTATGATACCGATGTATTTACTCCGCTTATTGAAAAAGTAGAGCAAATAACAGGTTTAAAATATACTTCTAACGATGTTAAAAATGTAAGCGACGAACAAAATAAAACCAACATTGCCATTCGTGTCATTGTAGATCACGTGCGTGCTGTAGCGTTTGCTATTGCCGACGGACAGTTGCCATCTAACACTGGTGCAGGTTATGTAATTCGTAGAATTTTACGTCGTGCGATTCGATATGGATTCACATTTTTGAATACTAAAGAACCGTTTATCAATAAATTGGTAGAAGTGTTAGCGATTCAAATGGGAGAATTCTTCCCAGAAATTAAATCGCAACAACAATTAGTGACCAACGTAATTCGTGAAGAAGAAGCGTCATTTTTGAGAACTTTAGATCAAGGCTTACAATTGTTGGACAAAGTTGTTGCTGAAACTACTGGAAATGAAGTTTCAGGCGCAAAAGTATTCGAATTGTACGACACATTTGGTTTTCCGAAAGATTTGACCGCTTTAATTTTAAAAGAAAAAGGCTATACTTATAACGAAAATGATTTTGAAGTAGAATTGCAAAAGCAAAAAGCGCGTTCACGTGCTGCTTCTGAAGTATCAACGGAAGATTGGTCAGTTTTGATTCCAGGAAATGTAGAAAAATTCGTGGGTTATGACCAAACTGAAAACAATGTAAAAATCACTAGAATTCGTAAAGTAGATTCAAAAAAAGACGGTGTTTTATATCAAATTGTTTTGGATGCAACACCATTTTATCCAGAAGGCGGTGGGCAAGTAGGCGATAAAGGAACCTTGGTTTCGGTTAATGAAACCATCGACATCATTGATACGAAGAAAGAAAACAACTTAATTCTGCATTTTGCCAAACAATTACCAGAAAATATTGAAGCTGATTTTGTAGCAAAAGTCAACACCGATTTAAGAACTTCGACTTCTAAAAATCACTCGGCTACCCACTTGATGCATTTGACGTTGCGAAACATTTTAGGAACGCACGTAGAACAAAAAGGAAGTTTGGTAAATCCGAATTATTTGCGTTTCGACTTCTCGCATTTTAGCAAAGTTTCCGACGATGAATTACGTCAAGTTGAAGCAAGTGTCAACGCACAAATTGAAGCACAATTACAATTGGTAGAACACCGAAATATTCCAATCAAAGAAGCATTAGATAAAGGTGCGATGGCTTTGTTTGGCGAAAAATATGGTGACAACGTTCGTATGATTCAATTTGGAGAAAGCAAAGAATTGTGTGGTGGAATTCACGTGAAAAACACTGCAGACATTTGGCATTTCAAAATCATTTCTGAAGGTGCTGTTGCGGCCGGAATCCGTCGAATAGAAGCCATTACGGGTGATGCAGTGAAAAATTTCTACCAAAATCAAGAAAATACTTTAGCCGAAATTAAAGAAACGTTGAAAAATCCACAAGATGTTTTAAAATCGGTTTCGAGTTTACAAGATGATAATGCCAAATTGAAAAAGCAAATTGAGCAATTATTAAAAGAAAAAGTTGACGGATTGAAAAGTGTCTTGACATCAGAAATTCAAGAAATAAACGGCGTTAACTTTTTAGCAAAACAAGTTGATTTGTCTATGAGTTCCACAAAAGATTTGGCGCAGTTAATTGGAAGTTCGAAACCAAATGCATTTGTATTTTTAGCTTCAATTGAAGAAGGTTTGCCCAATATTCACTGTTATATTTCTAAAGAATTAATTGCCGAAAAAGGATTGAATGCTGGAAATGTAATTAGAGTATTAGGAAAATACATTGACGGAAATGGAGGAGGACAACCCTTCTTCGCTTCTGGAAAAGGTAAGAATGTAAACGGAATCAAAGAATCTTTAGAAAAAGTGAAAGATTATATTAAGTAATTTTTTACAAAATTCCATTTATTTTGGTTGTATTTACATTTTGAAACAACTATTTTGAAATTCATATATTCTCCAATAAAATATTAAAAGTGATTTTTAAATTTTACTGGAGAATAATGAATATAAATTAAAAAATGAAATTAATTTTAATGCTTAATTATTTCCAAAATTTCTTTTGGAGGGATCATTGCTTTGCCTGATTTCATATCAACAAAAACTAAAATAAAATGTGCAGTTGTTAACAATTGCTTATCATCACTCCATATCTCACAATCAAATTCTATCTTCACAGATTTATACGCACGCATCTTGGTTTTAACCGTAATTATATCGTCGTACCTTGCTGGTTTTTTATAATTGATTTGCATTGAAACAATAGGTAATGCAATTCCACTCTTTTCTAAATCCTTATATGCAATTCCCTTATTTCTAAGCCATTCCACTCTTCCAATTTCAAAATAAGGGATGTAATTTCCGTGATAAACAACTCCCATCTGATCTGTTTCAGAGTATCGAACTCTTATTTGTTGTTCGTGTTCTTCCATTTTTTAGTACAATTTATTTATGTTTTTATATTAGCATTTTTTTATGTTTCTTACAACTTTATTTTTTAAAAATCAACAGTGATTTTATTTTTTTTTAACAAAAATTATTCACACTTTTGTTACCCCGAAATGAATGAAATAAACCTCCCTTTTTTATTGTTGGGAACTTAATAAATTAAATAATAATTTAACAAAAATATGAATAAAACTGCTCAATCGGTATGGGAAAATTGTCTTGTTTTTATAAAAGACAATATTCAAGAGCAAGCTTTCAAAACTTGGTTTGAACCAATTAAGTCTGTTGAGCTTACCGACAACGCTTTATACATACAAGTTCCAAGCAAATTCTTTTATGAATGGCTAGAAGAACATTACGTAAAATTATTAAAAGTTGCATTAACTAAAGAACTCGGCAAAAACGCAAAGTTACTTTATAAAATTAAAATGGAGAACACTTATGGTAATAAACAACCTTTTATGGAGCAATTACCTAGTGCTAACAGAGGATCAATGAAAGCTCAAGAGATTGATGCTCCATTTAAAAATTTAAATACTGAATTAAAAAATCCTTTTGTAATTCCTGGAATTAGAAATTTAAAAATAGAATCTCAATTAAATCCAAATTATAGTTTTGACAATTTCTTAGAAGGCGATTCAAACCGATTAGCAAGATCAGCTGGTATGGCAGTTGCTAATAAACCTGGTGGAACTTCATTTAATCCTTTACTTATTTTTGGTGGTGTTGGATTGGGAAAAACACATTTAGCTCACGCAATTGGAGTTGATATTAAAGATAAATACCCAGAGAAAACCGTACTTTACATTTCAGCAGAAATTTTTACACAACAGTATATTGATTCCGTTAAAAAGAACAATAGAAACGACTTTATCCATTTTTACCAATTAATTGATGTTTTGATTATTGATGATGTTCAGTTTCTTTCTGGAAAATCAGGAACACAGGATGTCTTTTTTCATATTTTCAATTACCTTCATCAAAATGGAAAACAAGTTATTCTTACTTCAGATAAGGCACCAGTTGATATGCAAGATATTGAACAACGATTACTTTCTAGATTTAAATGGGGATTGTCAGCTGAATTACATCAACCAGATTACGAAACTAGAGTTTCTATTTTAAAAAATATTCTTTATAGAGATGGTGTAGAAATACCAAACGAAATAATAGAATATGTAGCAAGAAATATTAAATCAAATGTTAGAGAACTTGAGGGAGCTATTATTTCTTTAATTGCTCAATCTTCTTTCAATAAAAAGGAAGTAACAATTGATTTAGCTAAAGGAGTTGTTGAGAAGTTTGTTAAAAATGTCAAAAGAGAAGTGTCAATTGATTTTATTCAAAAAACAGTTTCTGAATATTTTCAATTGGATTTGGACACACTTCAATCTAAAACAAGAAAAAGACATGTTGTTCAAGCTAGACAATTAGCAATGTTTTTTGCGAAAAAATTCACTAAAGCTTCATTAGCTAACATTGGTTCTCAAATTGGAGATAGAGATCACGCAACAGTCTTACATGCTTGTAAAACCATAGATAATTTAGTTTCAACTGACAAACAATTCAAAAAATTTGTTGACGATATTAACAAGAAATTATCCTTGTAATAATGCCTGTTAAAATTTTAATGGTCTGCTTAGGTAATATTTGTCGTTCCCCTTTGGCTGAAGGTATTTTACAATCAAAACTTCCTGAAAATAAATTTATTGTTTCTTCAGCAGGTACTATTGATTGGCATGTTGGAAACAAGCCCGATTCTAGATCAATTGAAACAGCTAAGAAGCATGGAATAGACATCTCTAATCAAAAAGCTAATTTTTTTAATTCTAATGATTTAGAAATATACGATTACATTTTTGCAATGGATAGGTCAAACTATAATTTTATTATTAAACTTGCAAAAAATGAAAATCAACTTTCAAAAGTTAGCTTAATTTTAAATGAGCTTTTTCCAAATGAAAATGTTGATGTTCCGGATCCTTACTATGGTTTACAAAATGGTTTTGATTTGGTTTATGAAATGTTAAATGAAAGTTGTACCAAAATTGCAGAGAAATTAATTAAAAAACACAAATGATTTCATCCGAAAAAATAGGTAAATTATATTTAATCCCAATTACATTGGGTGAAAGCGATTTCGAAACTGTTTTACCTATTTCAATAAACCGAACTTTACATTTTATAAATGATTATATCGTTGAAAATGAAAAAACAGCTCGGAAATTTATAAAAAGTATCCAACCAGAAATTAAACAATCTTCACTTAATTTAAAAACATTAAATAAATATACTGAAACAACTGATCATTTGAAAATGATTCAGCCATGTCTTGATGGTAAAAATGTAGGTTTAATGAGCGAAGCTGGATGTCCAGGTATTGCAGATCCTGGAGCTGATATTGTAAAAATAGCACATTCAAAAGGAATACAAGTAGTACCATTAGTTGGTCCATCGTCTATTCTATTAGCAATGATGGCATCAGGAATGAACGGACAAAGTTTTGCTTTTAATGGGTATTTACCAATTGATAAATCAGAAAAAAAATCAGCTTTAAAGCAATTTGAAAAATTATCATTCGATAAAAATCAATCGCAATTATTTATTGAAACTCCCTATAGAAACAATAAATTACTTGAAGACTTACTTCAAATTTTAAATGTAAACACTTCATTATGTATTGCTTGCGACATTACTTTACCAACTGAATTTATACAAACAAAACGAATTTCTGATTGGAAGAAGTTCAAAATTGATTTGCATAATCGACCTACTATATTTATTATACACAAATTTTAAAAAAGGCTGAATTCACAATTAAATTCAGCCTTTTTAAATTATATTGAAATTACTTTATAGCGGAATATTACCATGCTTCCTTTTTGGCAAGTTTACTTCTTTATTTTCCAACATACTAAAAGCTTTTATTAATTTTCTCCTTGTATTTCTAGGTAGAATAACTTCATCTATAAAACCTCTTTGTGCTGCGGTATAAGGATTTGCGAAAAGAGTTGCATATTCTACTTCTTTTTCGAGTAATTTAGTAGCCGGATCTGAAGCTTCAGCAATTTCTTTTTTGAAAATAATTTCTGAAGCTCCTTTTGCTCCCATTACTGCAATTTCAGCAGAAGGCCATGCAAAATTGAGGTCGGCACCAATATGTTTTGAATTCATTACATCGTAGGCACCACCATAAGCTTTTCTGGTTATAACTGTAATTCTCGGTACAGTAGCTTCGCTAAAAGCATATAAAAGTTTTGCACCATGTACAATTATTCCATTCCATTCTTGATCAGTTCCAGGTAAAAACCCTGGTACATCTTCTAAAACTAATAAAGGTATATTAAAACAATCGCAAAACCTGACGAATCTGGCGCCTTTAATTGAACTTTTAACATCTAGACAACCCGCTAAAAACATTGGCTGATTTGCAACAATTCCAATACTTCTTCCTCCTAAACGAGCAAATCCAACAATTATATTTTCAGCAAAATCTTTATGAATTTCATAAAATGATTCTTCATCAATAATTCCTTTTATGACATCATGCATGTCATAAGGTTTATTAGCATTTTCTGGAACAATTGAATCCAATTCTAAACGTATTTCTTCTTTTATTTCAAAAGGAAGATTTGGAGTAGTTTCTCTATTGTTTTGAGGGATATAGCTCAATAATTTTTTAATATCTTCTAAACATTCAATACCATTAGTAGAAGTTATATGAGCTACACCAGATTTTGTAGAATGTGTACTGGCACCTCCTAACTCTTCAGAAGTTACTTCTTCATTTGTAACTGTCTTAACAACATTTGGGCCAGTAACAAACATGTAACTATTTCCTTCAACCATTAAAGTAAAATCAGTCATTGCAGGCGAATATACAGCACCTCCAGCACAAGGTCCCATTATAGCTGAAATTTGAGGTATAACACCACTGGATTGAACATTTCTATAAAAAATATCTGCATATCCACCTAATGAACGAACACCTTCTTGAATTCGAGCTCCTCCTGAGTCATTTAAACCAATCATAGGGGCACCATTTCTTAACGCCATATCCATTACTTTACAAATTTTTTCTGCATGTGTTTCAGATAAAGATCCTCCAAAAACAGTAAAATCTTGCGCAAAAATATAAACTAATCGACCATGAATTGTACCATAACCTGTAATTACACCATCACCATAAAAAAGTTCCTTTTCCATTCCGAAATCAGTAGTCCTATGAGTTACTAACATTCCAATTTCTTCAAAAGATCCTTCATCTAACAAATATTCAACACGCTCTCTTGCTGTTAATTTCTTTTTTGAATGATGAGATGCAATACGTTTTTCGCCGCCACCTAATTTAGCTAGTTCAATTTTATCGTTTAACTCTTTAATTTTATTTTCCATTATTTTAAAATGTCATTTTAAATTATTACCAATTTAGTTTATTGGTAATCGTAATATTTTTTGATCCTCTAAATATATTTTCAACGCTAATTGAGCTGCAATTTCTGCTTCAATATCTAGTTTCGCTTTTAATTTTTCTGAATCATAATAGGCTTTAACAAAACCGGTGTCGAATTCACCAGATCTAAAAGCAGGATGTTCCATTACAAATTTCCCAAAAGGCAAAGTTGTACTTACTCCTTCTACAATATAATTATCAATAGCCTTTATCATTAAAGCTATTGATTCTTCTCGAGTTTTTCCGTAAGTTACTAATTTTGATAGCATAGGGTCGTAATAAATTGGTACATCCATACCTTCTGAAATACCATTATCCACTCTTATCCCCTCTCCTACAGGTAATTGGTATTTTTTTAAAAATCCTACATTTGGTAAAAAATCATTCATAGAATCTTCAGCATAAACCCTTAATTCCATGGCATGTCCACTTATTTTTAAATCTTCTTGTTTTAAGGTTAGTGCTTCACCTCTTGCAACTCTAATTTGAAGTTCAACTAAATCTAATCCTGAAATCATTTCGGTTACTGGATGTTCTACTTGGAGCCTAGTATTCATTTCTAAAAAATAGAAATTATGCTTATCATCCATTAAAAATTCGACTGTACCTGCTCCTAAATAGTCGCAAGCTTTTGCTACTTTTACAGCTGCCTCACCCATTTCTTTTCTTTTTTCAGGAGTAAGTATACAAGAAGGAGCTTCCTCTACAACTTTTTGATGACGTCGTTGAATACTACATTCTCTTTCAAAAATATACAATACATTACCATGACTATCAGCCATAATTTGAATTTCTATATGTCTTGGCTTGGTTACATATTTTTCAATAAAAACAGAACCATCCCCGAAAGCAGAAACTGCTTCACTTATGGCTCTATTCATTTGGGAAACAAAGTTTTCTTCATTATCAACAACGCGCATCCCTTTTCCACCACCTCCTGCTGAAGCTTTAATTAAAATTGGAAATCCTATTAATTTAGCTGATTTTTTAGCTTCTTCAATGTCAATAATAGCATGATCTACACCAGGAACCATAGGAATATTGTAATGCATAACTGCATCTTTGGCTGCAAGCTTACTTCCCATCATTTCAATTGCTCTATGTTTTGGACCAATAAAAATTATATTATTTTGTTCACATGCAATTGCAAAAGCTGCATTTTCACTAAGAAATCCATAACCTGGATGTATTGCATCAACATGCAAGGATTTTGCAACTTCAATTATTTTATCACCACGCAAATAAGATTCACTGGATGGTGCTTCACCAATACAAACTGCTTCATCTGCAAATTTTACATGTAAGGCATTTCTATCTGCTGTTGAATAAACTGCAACAGTTTTTATACCCATTTTTTGTGCGGTTTTCATTACTCTAATAGCAATTTCACCTCTATTTGCTATTAATATTTTTTTAATTTCTTTCATTTCTTATTCAAATTCAATCATTAAATGACCTTTATCAACAGCCTGTCCTTTAGCTACTTTAATTGTTTTAATAACACCCGCTCTAGGTGACAAAATAGTGTTTTCCATTTTCATGGCTTCCAAAATTAAAAGCGCTTGATTTTCTTTTACTTCTTGTCCAATTTCAATTTCAATATCTAAAATTAAACCTGGCATAGGTGCTTTAACAACATTAACTTGCTTGCTTGAGCCAGTAGCAATTCCCATATCTTTAATTAACAAATCTAACGAATTAGAAATGTCAATAAAATAAGTATTCCCGTTAATTTCAATAGTGTATTTTTTTGAAAGAAAGTTCTTTTCAACTACAGTCGCAGTATATGGAACGTTATTCTTTAAAACATGAAAATGATTGTTATCAAGCTGTAATGCATCTATTTGAAGCAAATTTTCATCATTAAATTCAAAAAATTGCTTCCCATTAATAGTTAATTTATATTTATTATCCATACAATAATTTTTTAGTATGGTAAAAATACACAAAGAAATCGTTATAGTTGAAAAAATAAATAAAAATTTCGCTAATTTGATATAGCTATAATATACATTAATTAGTTTGGATTAAATTCAATACGAACACATCCATCAGAGTCAATTTTAGTTAAATTTATTTCATGAAGTGTATTTACTAAACTAGGGTTCCATGGTGTTTTAACTTTTACATAATTCTCTGTAAAACCATGAATATAGCCTTCTTTATTATCATTTTCAAATAAAACTGTATGCTTAGTTCCTATTTGACTTTCGTAAAAAGCACGTCTCTTTTTTACAGATAAACCTCTTAACATTTTACTTCTTTTGTTTCTGACATTTGCAGGAACACTATTTTCTAATAAAACTGCTTCTGTATTGTCTCTCTCTGAATAGGTAAAAACATGCAAATATGAAATATCCATGGTATTTAAAAATTCATAAGTTTCCATAAAATGTTCGTCAGTTTCTCCAGGAAAACCTACAATTACATCTACACCAATACAAGCATTAGGCATGTAATTTCTAATTGTATTGACTCTTTCTGAATAAATTTCGCACTTGTACCTACGTTTCATTTTTCCAAGTATTTCATTACTTCCTGATTGTAATGGAATATGAAAATGAGGCACAAAAGTTTTGCTCGTTGCTACAAACTGTATAATATCATTTTTTAATAAATTAGGTTCTATTGATGAAATTCTAAGTCTTTCAATTCCTTTAACTTTGTCAAGTGCAACTACTAAATCCAAGAAAGTGTGATTGTGTTTTTTATTGCCAAACTCTCCTTTTCCATAATCTCCAATATTAACTCCAGTTAAAACAATTTCTTTAATTCCTTGATTAGCAATTTCAAATGCGTTTTTTAATACATTTTCTAGTGCATCGCTTCTGGAAATTCCACGTGCTAAAGGTATCGTACAATAAGTACATTTGTAATCGCAGCCGTCTTGAACTTTTAAAAAAGCTCTTGTTCTATCACCTATGGAGTAGCTTCCAACATAAAAATCTGCTTCATTTATTTCGCAAGAGTGGATTTCACTTATATCATTTTTGGTTAAATCTTCTAAATAATCCGTAATGTTAAACTTCTCTGTAGCACCAAGTACTAAGTCAACACCATCAACTGAAGCCAGTTCTTCCGGTTTTAATTGAGCGTAACAGCCTACAGCTGCAACAAATGCTTTATTGTTTATTTTTAAAGCTTTTTTTACAATTTGCTTAAATTGTTTATCTGCATTTTCAGTAACTGAGCAGGTATTAATGACATACATATCGGCAAATTCTTCAAAGTCTACTCTGTCAAAACCTTCATCTTCAATTTTTCGAGCAATAGTTGATGTTTCAGAGAAGTTTAATTTGCATCCTAAAGTATAAAATGCTACTTTTTTTCTTGTTTCCATAATAGTTCTCAAAAAATGAAATCGTTGTCAAAAATGAGATTGCAAATTTAAAAACAATATTCTTTAAAGGGCACAAAAGTTACATTTAATTACCAAAAAGTTTAAACTTTATTTTGTTGAAAATTTCTTTTAAATTTATTCTCTTATTTAGTTCGTAATATGAAAAACATATTGAAATTAAAATACTTATACCACAAAAAACATAAAAATTATATCCCTTTAAATAAAAACTCATTATACAAACAATTGAACCAATTAGTATTGAAACAACCAATAACTTTCTAGTATCCTTTCGTAAGTTAAATTCAAAACGTTTTTTTAATAGTAAAAAAACATATATTCCATAAATTGAATAATTTAAAACCATTGCTAATCCTATTCCCTTTAATCCCATTAAATGATAAAACCAAATTGTAACAATTACGTTTAAAAAATCGCTGACTAATTCTTGTTTAAAATACAATCTGTTTTGACCTTTGGCTAAAATGATAAACGCTAATGGCCAAATAACTGCTTTAATTATAACAGCAAATAATGCTCCTTTCAAAATTTCTAAAACTGGTAAAAATTGATTTGAATAAAGTACCAAAATTAAATTTGGAGCTAGGAAGTAAAAACCAATAATTAATGGTGTAATTAACAACAATCCAAGCTCTATCTGATTGTTTACCAATTCTTTTACTTTTACATTGTTATCTTGTATTTCAGTTAATCTTGGGTAAAAATCTATACCCATTGCATTAAAAACTAATCCTACATACGACAAAATCAAAACCAAACTTACTTCGTAATAGCCAAGAATAACAGGAGATGTACCATTATTATTTAAAAATAGTTTTATGATAAAATTGCAAAGTTGTCCAAAAATTACATTTATAGATAAAAGAAAACCTAACTTCATTAATGGCTTAGTTTTCTCAAAAGCTTCTTTAAATGAAAATGATACCTTTTCAATAAATATGTTTTTGGTATAATACCAATTTACTAATAAACTTATTAAGCTAGAACATAGTATTACAGGCAAAATTCCGTCAAATTTCAAAAAATAATACAGTATTATTGTACAAAAAGTAGTTACAATTGAATTAACGATATTTGAAATAGCAATGGGCTTCATTAAACGCAATCCCTGAAGTAAAGATACTCTATAAGAAGTCAAACTTGAAAACAAAAAATTTATAGCCAGAATAAGAAACCAAAAATAGCGACTCGGGGTTCCAAAAGTCCATTGACTGAGAATTTTTGAAAAAATTATTGTAAGAATAGCTCCGAATATACCTATGAAAAGGGCCCAATTATGTAATATTTTAATTTTTTCTGAAAAATATTTTACATCTTTTTTAGCACTTGCTAAACTAACTTCACGAACACTTACGATATTAAATCCAAAACTAGTTACCGAACCAATAATATTTAATGAATTATTTAACAAACCAACAATTCCAATTCCAATAGGACCTAAAAAAACAGCTATAAATTTTGATCCAATTACACCAACAATCATTTTTGCAATTTGAGAAAATCCCAAAATACCCGTTGCTTTAAGTAATGCTTTGTGTGATGTATTGGTATTTGTTTTCATTTTAATCAATTATACATCCAAAAGAGGTGTATTGGTTTTTAAACATTTTAACCCATTTTTTCCATTCACTACTTTGGGTATTTGGATGAGGATTAGCAGTCAATAAAAATTCAATTTCATTTTCATCTAAATCATTTGGGAAATTTCTCATTGGATCAAAATTATTGTTATACCACGCTTCGTTCAAAATATAATTCAAATTAAACACATCTAAATTTACATCTTTATAGGGCTTGTGTTGATTTGAAGCTGAAGACATAAAACCTGTTTTTAGTAATTCTTTTGTAGAATTACCAAATTTTGCACTTTTATTATTTGAAATAAAATTTAGAGCATTTCTAATTTGCAATGATTCATCAACTGTGTTTTGATGGTTTTTCCATAAACTTAAGAAGTAAGTCTTCTCAAATATTGCACCTGCAACAGCATAAATACTATAATATTGTAATGCTTTTTTATCGGAATAGATAGAAAAAAATGATAGAATTTTTCTGTATTTAAATTTGTACCATTTAAAAATAGCTTTATAAATAAACGGATTTAATGTAGTTACTTTTGGTAAAAAAAAAGAAATAAACTCATTTAATTTCTCCGAATGGCCTGCTAATAATTTTGAATTTCCAAGCCAGAAAAGTTTAATCATTTTAATTTGTTTATCATGCATTGCTACTTTAAATTCCGCTAAATCAACTTTTTTTGTAAACCAAAAATCGTCTTCAAGTAACAAAAAGTAATCCGTTGATATATTGGCTATTTCAATCCATAAATCAATTGGGATTTCAGTTTTGAAAATTGGTTTTTGAGCTTTAATTAATGCCTGTTTTTCTTTTGCACTTTTTGAATAAAAAATAGTGATGAATGGATACTTTTGTTTTAATTTTTCCAAATAAAGTTCTGGTGTTCCATCGTCAAGAATAATAATATTAAATGAAGTATAATCTACAAAAAGTTGGATACTTTTAATACACCTATCCAAATAGTAAGGCCTGTTAAATGACTTAATTAGTATGTCCATTTGTTCAATATGTTAATAATGTATTCTACTTCATTTTCAGTAAGGACAGGACTTATTGGCAAGCTTAAAACTTCATTATGAATTTGTTCTGTGATTGGATAACTTTTTGAATTCCAATTTGAAAAAGCAACTTGTTTGTGTGGTGGAATTGGATAATGAATTAGTGTTTGAATATTATTTTCTAATAAAAAAAGACGTAATTCCTCTCTCCTTTTAGTTCTAATTACAAACAAATGAAAAACATGGTTTTCAGAATAATCCCAAAATGGTAGTAAAATTTTTGGATTTTTGATTTCTGAAATATATTTTTTAGCAATATTCCTTCTAATTTCATTGTCAATATCTAAAAAAGGTAATTTAACATTTAAAAAAGCAGCCTGAAGTTCATCAAGTCTAGAATTAACTCCCATATAGTTATGTACATATTTTTTTTTGGAACCATAATTTCTTAACTCAAAAAGTATATTTGCTAAATCTTCATCATTTGTCGTAATTGCTCCTCCGTCCCCTAATGCCCCAAGATTTTTACCTGGATAGAAGCTAAAGGCTGCGGCATCTCCTAGATTTCCTGATTTTCGATTGTTCAAATGAAAATTTGCTGTACTTTTAAAAATTGCTCCATGCGCTTGTGCTGCATCTTCTATTACTAGTAGTTTATTTGCAGTTGCAATTTCTTTAATTAATTCTATATTAGCTAATTGACCATATAAATGAACTAATAATATTCCTTTAGTTTTTGTGGAAATTCTTTTTTTTACTTTAGTTGGATCAATGTTGAAATCTTCAAAAGTAGGTTCAATTAATATTGGTACTAGATCTGCTTCCAAAATTGCCAAAATACTTGCAATATAAGTGTTAGCGGGCACCATTATTTCATCTCCCTTTTTTAATTTGCCCAATTCTATGTAACCTTTTAAAATAAGGACTAATGCGTCAAAACCATTTCCAACTCCAATACAAAATTTTGTACCACAATAATAGGAAAAATTAGTTTCAAATAAATGAAGTTCACTACCTAGAATATACCAACCACTATTTAAAACATCAGCCATTTTGTCTTTTAAAGCAGCTTCGTATTTTGCATTAACTTGTTTTAAATCTAAAAATGAAATCATGTTTTTATTAAAAAATTACGTTATTTAAAAAATGATAATTTTGAGTATCTATTTCATAAAAATCTTGAACTATTGTATTTGAACCAAAACTTTCCTTCCAATATGACAAACCATTATTTAGTTTACGACCTTGATTTTCATTTGAAATACCAAAATCAAAAAAAGATTTATGTTTGAAATATTTTGTAATTAATTCATAATGTAAAAAATCCAAACATCCATATGTGTTTTTATTAAAATCACTTGAAATATATTGGGAATGAGCAACTTTATCACTTTCAAAAATTGTTGTTCCTGCCACAATTTCATTTGACAAATAAACATTAAATTGTCTTATTTGATTAGGAAAATGTTTTTTCAATTTTGTGATTTCTTCAAGTGTATGAACTGGTTTCGTATTGTGTTTGGTTGCTAAATTGGGAATTAAAATTTCATTCCAAAACAATTCAAAAGACGTTTCTTCTTTTACAATTAAATTATTTTTAAATCCTCTATTTATACCTTTAAACCTACTTTTGTCAATTACAAATTCTATTTTTAAATCAATTACAGCTAAAGTATCTCGCCTGAAAAGATTTCCTTTACATAAAAACAAAGCATATAATATTTCATCTGAAGGTTTTTTATGATAGATGTTAGGGATTGACTTAATTTCCAATTTTTCAATTCTATTAACATGTAAATATTCCAAAATCGCTTGGAAATAAAGTAAAATAGCCGCTAACTTTAACTCCTCATTATAAATTAAACCTCCATAAGTTAATCCTTGATGCGAATATAATTTATTATCTACACAATTTGCAGGTAAAATGGCAACCCATTTGGAATTATCTAAAACAATAATTGAATGATCCATAAATCTACTATCATGATATTCCATAAAATTTCTATGAAATAAAAAAGTAGCATTTTTTGCTTTTTGAACAAATGTGTTCCATTGTTCAAAATCTTCTGACTCGTACCGTTTGATCTTTATTTTCTTCAAAGTATTGTTTTAAACAATGGAAAATTAAGCATTTATTTGATAAAACAATTTAGATTTTAAAAAAATTAGTACTTTAAAAAATAATTTACTAATTTTAAGCCAATTATAGTATCATTATCTATGACTGGAAAACTAAATTTATTAAGTTTTAGTATTTGCTTACTGGTTTCATTTTCATCTTTTGGACAAAACATTTCGTTATTTAAACAGTATAATGGTCGTTTCGATTATACTTTTATTGGAAATACACTTAACACTAGTGAAAACAATATCACTGGTGATTGTACTATTTTAACTAGTTCCTCTGCAAGTCTAAATTTAAATACAACAGATGTTGTAGAAAACGCCTATTTATATTGGGCTGGTTCAGGAACTGGAGACTTTGATGTAACTTTAAATGGGGTTTCAATTAGTTCTCAAAGAAATTTTGCCTTAACAAAAAATAGTTTAGATTATTTTGGATGTTTTGCAACTATTACAACATTAGTTCAGACAACTGGAAATGGAATTTATACTCTTTCTGATTTGGATCTAACAAGTGTAATTACAAATCAAACAGGATATTGTGGTAATAGAACAAATTTTGGTGGATGGGCAATTATTATAGTATATAAGAATAATGCATTACCACTGAATCAATTAAATATATATGATGGATTACAAGGAATACCTGATTCTTTAGACATAACTTTAGATAGTTTAAATGTTGTTGATAATAATGGTGCTAAAATTGCTTTTATAACTTGGGAAGGTGATTCCATTTTAGCTGTAAATGAAACATTAACTTTTAATGGAAATGCTTTGAGCAACTCATTAAATCCAGCTAATAATCAATTTAATGGAACAAACACCTTTACTGGATCCAATATATTATATAACATGGATTTAGACGAATATGATATACAAAATAATATTCAAATTGGAGATACAACAGCTGCTATAAAAATGACTTCTGGCCAGGATTTTGTAATGATTAACGCTATTGTTACAAAATTAAATAGTCAATTACCAGACGCAACAATTGTACTTGACAATTTAATTCAAAATTGTGATTCAAGAGAGTTAACTATTAATTATACTGTTAGAAATTTTAATTCAACACATGATTTACAATCTCATGTTCCTATATCTTTTTATGCAGACTCTATATTAATTGGTACTACTTTTACAAATACTATATTACCTATTGATGGAAGTGAATCCAATCAAATTACGATACAATTACCCGCTTCTGTTCCTGATACTTTTATTCTTAAATTAGTTGTAGATGATACTGGTCAATCTATTGGAAGTGTTATTGAAATAAATGAAACAAATAATAATTTTATTCAAAATGTTACACTTTGGTTTGCACCAATGTTTAATATTTTACCCGATTTAAAAGGATGCGATATTGGATTTAGTAAAGCTATATTTAATTTTTCAAACTATTTTTTACTAGTAAAAGTTAACAATTCTGATACCGTATCTTTTTTTGAATCGATTCTTGATGCAGAAAACAATACAAATTCTATTTTAAATACTTCTAATTATGAATCAAATACACCTAAACAAATTTTTGTGAGAATAAACAATGAGCATTGTTATAATATAACTTCTTTTATGCTTAATACGATGAAATGTCCTCCGAAGGTATATAACGCAGTTTCTGCAAATAATGACGGACAAAATGATACTTTTTATATTGAAGGGTTAAGAAATATTTTTTTAAAATTTGAGCTTTCAATTTATAATCGATGGGGAAAACTCATTTGGACAGGTAATAATTCTACTTTAGATTGGGATGGTTATCCTAATAGCGGTTCTGTTTTTAATGATCAAATTGTGCCTGATGGAACTTATTTTTATGTCTTAGAATTAAATGATCCTGATTTTCCGAAACCAATCAACGGCTATTTATATTTTACTAAAGAATAATAGCAAAGGAATTATACTACTATAATATCATTCTCCTCTGTATAAATAAAAGGCTCATCATGACCAGGATAAATAATCATGTCCTTTTTAAGAAATGATTTTATTTTTTCAATAGAATTTGCATGATCTTTTTTGTTAGAATGAGGAAGTGTCAATAATGTTTTAATACCATTCAAAATAGTATCACCTGTAAAAATTGTGTTCTGAAAAGCGATGCAAATGCTGCCAGGACTATGACCAGGCGTTTCAATAATTGAAAATAGCGTTCCTTCAATGTTAATTTCAGACAATACATCGACTGAAAAATAAGGTATATTAACTTCAAAAGTAGGTACATTGTCTAAATATATAGAGAAATTTTGCTTGCTATTCTTCATGTTTTCTGCACATTTTGAAGAACAATACAAATCAAAAGTCGCTACTTCGTAAAGTTGATTCAATCCACAGCAATGATCTGAATGTTCATGTGTTATGATAATGGAATGCAATTTTTTTTTGTGCCTTTTGAGCCAAAAAAGAAAACAATCTATATCAAAATTCCCTACGTCAATTAAAAGCACATGATCCTCTTTTAATTCAATAATATATGAATTAGATAATCGATGTGAATTTACTATTTGATGGATTTTCATACATTTATTAAATGTAAATTATAAAGCTTTATAAATTACCTTTCCATATTCATTTCTAGGAATTTCATGAATAAATTGAACTTCAAATGCTTTATGAAATAAACCTGTTTTTTCAACAACAAATTTACTTATCTCTTGAATTTCAATATCGTTTGTAACAAAAATATTCATTTTATCATCGTCTCCAGTACAGACACAATCTAAGCTAAACTTAGCTTTAATCATTTGCTCCAATTCATCAAGGCTGATTCTAAAACCATATAATTTTAGGAAACGACTCACACGTCCAACAATATAAAAACATCCATCAACATCAAATTTGGCAATGTCACCTGTTCGTAAAATTCCATTATTCTCATCGCCTTTCTCCAAATCATTCCCAGATAAAGCATAACCCAATGTAACATTAGGTCCTTTATATACCATTTCTCCTGCTATATCTATTTCACTAATTGGGTTTCCATCAACATCAATTATACTTAAATTTCCATTTGGAATTGCTTTACCTATACTACCAATTTTATGCAACGCAAGTTCAGCGGGTAAATAAGCCATTCTAGCGGTTCCTTCTGTTTGTCCATAAGTGGCAATGAATTTTTTACCTGAACTTTCTGCAAATTCAGCATAGGCTTTAAATAAATCAGCATTTAATTTACCCCCACCCTGAGTAATAATTTTCAAATTTGGTAAGTCCATTCTAAAAAATCGTAACTTGCTTAAAATTTCAAAACTATAGGGTACACCTGTAAAACTGGTTCCTTTGTTTTCTTTAATGAAATTCCAAAAATTTCTATCGGTTAAATTCCCTTTCATTAACAAAACCGTTGCACCTGCATACAAATGACTTGAAACAACCGATAAGCCCATTGTATAATGCATTGGTAAAACTGTAATTGCATTATCATCTGTAGATATTTCAAATAATTTGGCTACATTTTTAGCATTTTCATTAACATTTGCATAACTATGTCTAACTAATTTTGGACTTCCCGTAGAACCAGAAGTTGGCAATAGTAAAGATAAATCAGAAAAAAGTGGAGAAGTAGAAAATCTTGTTTTTAACAATGTAAAATCAAATTTTGAAAATACACATTCGAACGAAAAATCATTTATCGTACTGGTTGGCACCCAAATATATTCGGGTTGATATACCTCTAATAATTTTTGAAGTAGTTCTTTATCTGTTTCAGAACTCAAAACTAGTGGTACAATTTCATTTGAAAGTGAAGCCACATAACCTGCTAAAGCTCCCGATTTATTTTCTGATAAAATAAAAATTAGGGTTCTTTTACCTATTTGTGAATTAAATTCTTTAGAAAAATCCAATAATTCTCCATAAGTTAATCTTTGACCGCTATCATCTATTACTGCAATAGAATTTGGTTGTTTTAAGTCTAAATCTAAAAACATAACTATATTTAATTATAAAATGGTACCGCCATCTACACCTAATATTTGTCCCGTTACATATTCTGACAAATCGGAACCTAAAAAGACACAAGCATTTGCAATTTCTTCTGGTTTCGCTAGTCTTCCCATCCCAATATCTGACAAACGATCTTTGAAACTTTTTTCAAATACCTCTAGTAATCTGTCGGTGCCTACCATTCCCGGTGCAATTGCATTTACCCTAACATTGGATGAGGCTAATTCTTTTGCTGCAGATTTGGTTACAGAAATAACAGCTCCTTTTGTAGCTGAATAGGCCAATTGACCTTTCACACCTTTGTCCCCTACTATGCTCGACATATTAATTATTGAGCCACTTTTTTGGCGAGTCATTAAACGAGATGCTAATTGAATAAGCTGTATTGTACCTATTACATTAACTTCAAACATTTCTCGTAAACTGTCAAAATTAATCATACTTAACAATTCATAAGTAACTAATCCAGCATTATTTACCAGAACGTCCAATCGTTGATTTTCACTCTTAATTTGGAGAATAGCTTGCTTTGAAGCTGCATTATCAACAACATCAAAATAAAGTGGAATAACTTGAGTATTGTATTTAGTTGAACAAGCTAAAGCCCACTCATCTAATGAGCCCACTTTTCTAGCATTTGCATATACAATTGCTCCTTCTTCTGCAAAACGTTCAACGATAGCTCTTCCAATACCTCTATTAGATCCTGTAACTAAACAAATTTTTCCTTCTAGAATTTTACTCATTATTAGTTCAACTTATGAATTAAAGTTCAATGTCATATTTTGCCACAATTTTTTTTCCTATTTCATAGGATTTGAATTCTAATATGTCCTCCGTATCCAACATAATATCGAATTCATCTTCAATATCAGTTACTAGACTTAATTGTGTAATTGAATCCCAATTATCAACCGTTTCTGATGAGAAATCATTAGTTAATGCATCTAATTCAACATTAAATACTGAGGTAAAAACTGTGTTGTAGCGCTCTAAATTGCTCATAAATTTTTATATTAAATATTTTTTATAAAAAACAAAAGTAAACCGATTCTAACGATATACAAATTATCTTAAAGTTAAATTAATTTATTTGAAAACCGATTGTCCTTCTGTATAAAAAGCATCTGTTTCAATTAATGGATAAACATTCTTTATGTCAACAACGGCATCAGCTACAGCCCAAGATAATCCCGCGCCAAATCCACTCATTAATGTACGCATTTTACCATTTTCTTGATTCCCAAAATTATCACTTAAAACCAATGGAATTGAGTTACTGCTATTGTTACCAAATCGGTCTAATGAAATAGAAATTCTATCCATAGGGATTTTTATTTTTCTAGAAATTTGCTTCAAAATATACATATTGGCTTGATGTAAAGCAAAACAATCATAAGATTCTGGAGTTGTTTGTAACACTTCTAAAAAATCTTTGAATAGCAATGGCACATCCGTAATTGAAAAACCAAAAACATCCATTCCCTTCATGTGTGTGTCATAATCAGAACGTAAAATTCCATCACTCCACTCTACTCTTTCAGTTGGTGCACCAATATTTCTATATGCTCCCGAAGGTGTAATAATACTTTTAAATCGAGTTCCATCGGTTCTAAGTCCAATGTATATTGAATCTGTAGTTGCTGCTTTTTCAAAAAGTGTTGCCGAACCACTATCACCAAACAGCATAATCATCGTTCTATCATAAGGAGACAACGTTTTGTGTGAAGTATCTCCTGTAATTAATAATGCCGATTTAGCATCTGACTTTTGTAATAAAGATAAAATGGTTTGCATTCCATATAAAAAACCTGAACAAGCCAAATTTATATCAAAACAGATACAATCTTCGTTTAACCCCAAACGTTTGTGAAGTACAAAGGCCGTTGAGGGAACTCGATAATCTGGTTTTTGTGAGACAAAAATCAAAATACCGATATCTTCTTTTGATGCATCCGATTTTTTAAATAAATTCACAGCAGCTTCATATCCTAAATCGGATGCCGTTTGTTCTGGAATTGATCTACAAACACTTTTAACTCCAGTCATTTCAGTGAATTTTGAAACTACATCTTCACCAAACATTTCGTTGTAAGACGCTACAGCTAACTTTTGAGTTGGAACCGCTACTGAAACACCCGCAATTTTTATATTTTTAAATTCGCTAAATAACATATTATTTTTCCGTATAAAATTAGAATAATGGCAATTATTAACTTGGCATTTCGTGTGTTACATATCCATCTTTAAAATAATCATTGGTATATAAAACCTCTAAAACATCTGAAGAATCTATAAAAAAATCAGCTATTCCGCATGTAAAACCTTCTCCAAAAGCAATGGAAAGAATATTAGATTGTTTCTTTTCTGATTTTCCAAAATTATCAGAAATCAATAATGGAATTCCGTTGCCACAAGTATCTCCATATTTCTCAAAATTAGTACTGATCTTTTCTTTTGGAATTCCTAAATTTTTAGCTAATTCAGATTGAAATGGCTCTTCCAATTGTGGAAAAATAATCAAATCATACTCTGAAATTAACTTATTTTTATTCTTCAAAAAAGATTCAATCAATGATGGAATTTCAGAAGTAATAAAATCATTAATTGCTTTTTCATCAATTTGGATTACAGTATTACTATTTGGATTACTGTCATGCAATTGTATTGGTGTGTTTTTGGAAGTATTTCTAAACCCTCCAGGCACAATCATAGACTTATAGCCATCACTAAATGATTTAGTTTGAAGATATATGGGCTTAGCTTCTGTGTTCTTTTCAAATAAAATAGCTGAAGCACCATCAGAATAAAACATATTTAATTCATCTTGGTGAGCTAGTTGTTTACTCATAGTATCGCCAACAACCAAAATTCCATATTTTTTATTAGAACTGTCCAACAATGAAGTGACAATCTCCATGCCATAAATAAAACCAGCACCACCCATATTTACATCAAAACCTAGACAGTCTTTATGTAATTGAAGGCGGTTATGTAAAACAATTGCAGTCGCTGGACTCCTATAGTCAGGTGTTTTGGATACAAAAATAATTACTCCAACTTCTTCTCTTTCAATATTTTTTTGCTGTAAAATTGCGTTCGCAGCAACAAAACCAAGATCAGAAGTGTTTTGCAAATCCAAAGATTTATTTAGTTCAGAAACTCCAGTTCTTGACTTGAAATAATCTACCTTATTTGCTTCAAACTGATTCTCAAATTGTTCTAAAAGGACTTTATTTTCTGGAATTGCAGATGCAATACCTATGATTTTAATTGAAGCTAATGTGAAATTTGCCATGTTTTTTGGTTTCAAAAAAAATTAATAATCTAATCTTTTGGCAGGAATACCAAAAACTGTAGTTCCTTTTTTAACTTTGTTTAATACAACACTTCCCATACCTACTATAGCACCTTCTTCTACAACTGCTTTTTGAATGAGTTTCACTCCTGCATTTATAGAAACTAAATCATGAACTCGAGAATAACCCGCAAAAAAAGCAAACGAATTTATTTGGCAAAATTTACCAATATGAACATCATGACCCATAATAACAGAACTTTGCATAAAAGTAAAATCTTCAACCGTAACATCACTAGCTAAAACACAAAATGCCTTTATCCCTACTCCTATCCCAAGTTTAACACTTGGTGAAATTACAGCGGTTGGATGAATTAAATTGATAAATTTTCCGCCTTTACTAAGGATTATTTCCACTGTTTTTTTTCTGTCACTCACTTTTCCAATTCCACAAAAAAAGACATCAGCAGGTTGAATCTCATATTCAGCAACTTTTCCCAAAACTGCTGGATATCCCATTGCTTCAATATTAGATGGACCATCACTTAAAAATCCTTTTACTTTAAAATTTGGGTCATTTGCAAAACATGTTAACGCTAAATCATACATTTCTCTAGCAAAGCCACTAGCACCTATAATTACTAAATTTTTCATTTTTAAAATTTATAATGAGTAACCACCATCAATTGGCAATAAACTGCCTGTCATCCATTGTGAAGCGTCAGACATAAGATATACCGCTAAATAAGCTATATCGTCTGGTTTCCCAAATCGACCAATTGGGTAATTGTTTTTATGTATTTCTAATTGTTCTTCACTTATAGCACTTTCATTTAAAATATTTGTTTCAACAAAACCCGGCAAAATTGCATTTACCCGAATTTGTTTTGATGAAAGTTCAAGTGCTAATGCTTTTGTAAAGGCATTTACAGCTCCTTTTGTTGCACTATAAATTGCATTTCCCAAAGTAACTTTTTGTGATGCAATGGATGATATAAAACATATTGAGGCTCCGTTTTTTATCTTTTTTAATTTTATCAACTGTTGAATTAATAATATTGAACCCTGAATGTTTAAATTAAACATGTCATCCATTACTTCTCGCTTTATAAAACGAACTGGGACCGTTTTCACTAAACCTGCATTCAATACAATTCCATCTAAAATTGGTAACTCACTAGCAAGTTTAAAAATAGCTTCATCATTCGCTAAATCAGCAATAAAAAAAACATGCTCTCCTTCTGAAAGCATCTCTTTCGTTTCAATTAATTTTGATTCGTTTCTAGCTACTAATGAAATAGAGCCTCCTTGAACAGCACACTGAACAGCTATTGCGCGTCCAATACCCGATGAAGAACCCGTTACTAAAATCTTTTTCTGAGCTAAACTAAATATATTTTTCATTCGAAATAATAGGAAACAATTAAAAACAAGTAAAACTTTAAACTTACTATTACATAAATTTAAAGTTTAAAATTCAAATTAAAGAGGCATTACCCTTTTCTTTTCTGTACCTCATTCATCAAGTCACCAACAGTAATTAAATTTTTAAAATCTTTTGATTCAATATGCACATCATATTCGTCGTCTAACATGGCAATTACTGAAAGATTTGCTAGAGAGTCCCACTCGTCATAATCTCTAAATGTATCTTCTAATTTAACTGTACTTGATTCTTTTTCTAGAATTTCACTTAATAATTCAATAAAATTTTGTTCCATAGTGCTTTTGTTTATTGTTTGTTTGAGCAAATTATATAATAAATTGAACTTTTATTTTACTAACTAATATAAATTTCAAATTTACATTATTATATTTTCTAAACCTTATATTTTGTTAAAATATTATATCCAATGAGGCATTTATTTAAGAAATATATAAATCTTGAATTCCTTTCCAAATCACATTTCTTTCAAAGTTTTTTGACCAAATGATTCCGTTTATTCCAAACTTTTTTCTAAGTTCTTCATCTAAATAAAGTTTTTTCATTACATTATTGAGTGATTCTATATTTTTTGCTTCAACCAATAAACCATTAAATTCCGGACAAACTGCGTCTCTTGCTCCAACAACATTGGTTCCAATAATAGGTAATCCCATTGCTGCAGCTTCTAAAAATGCATTTCCAAAACCTTCTCTATAAGTTGGTAATACAAAAACATCCATTAATGATAAATACAAAGGGATATTTGATTGAGAACCCACACTTATTATAGCTGGATGTAGTTTAATTTTATCTAAAATAGATTTATCTGCAATTTGATTAGCTTCAATAGGACCAACTATTAAAAGTCTAGTGTTTTTAAATTCATTGTTAAGGCTTTCAAATGAGTAATACAATTCATTAATTCCTTTATCATCAACTAATCTACCAACAAAACCAAAACAAAAATTTGTTGAAATTTTTAATTCTTGTTTTAGATTCTGTTTTTCTAATTCATTAATTAATTCTGGTTTAAATCGATCAAGGTTTATTCCATTACTACTCCCTTTGTTAATTACATTCGTTTTATTTGGATTAAAAACATTTAATTCAACAGCTTTTTTTTGTAATGAAGGGCTTATACAAATTATGGAATGTGCACATAAACCTGCTATTTTTTCCATAGAAAACAAGAGATTTCGCTTTAACCATTTTTCTTGTTCAAAACGAAAACCTCTACAAGTATATATTCTCTTTTTTACACCTAACAACTTCGAACAAATCATTCCTAAAAGTCCCATTTTAGGCGTGCCAACATTCACAAAATCAGGCTTAATCCGACGAATATGTTTAAAAATTATAAGCAATGATTTAAAATCTTTAACTACAGAAATTTCTCTTTCAATAGGCACTGCTAATAAAGTACAACCTTCATTTTCACAATAAGATCTTGTTTTAACATCATCTGGAGCCATAAGATAGGTTTCATAACCTTGCTCTTTAAAATATTTTAATTGTCCTTTAATTAAAATAACACTTCCTGGAGCGGTAATTCCAATAATTAACTTTTTCATTTCCATAAGTATATCTTAAACAATACCGTTTTAATTACCTGTAATCGTATAAATCAATTTTATAATATTCACAAAGCGACTTCAATTGTTCGTCATTTCCACCACCTTGAGAATTGTTTTTCACCAAATTCACTTTTTGAGTATTTCCAACTGTAATAAAATCTCTTGTAAAAGTATTATTCGTAACTACTTTAGTATTGTTCCGTATGGCTGCAATTTTTAACCATAAATCATCCGCATTAAAACACAATTTCTTTATTAAATCAGTATCAAAAGCTTCCTTATGCAACGAATTAGGTGGATATAAAACTCCACCAACTCCCGTCATCAGAAGTAAATGACTAGGTTCTTCTGAACTACTGAAATTATGATACCATTTTCTGTATGGAGTAATTTTTCCTTCATTAAAAGTCATTTTATGTACACGATTTGCACAAATTGAATCTGGACTTTTTTCATGCATTTTTACTAAATTACTAATTGTATTGCTTGGATAATAAGTGTCATCATCAACTGTAATTACATTTGCTTGCGGAAATTCTAATATTGTTCTAAAGTATTTGTTATGTGCTCTAATATTATCACAATAGCGTATTTCTAAACCTTTTTCTTCCATTTTCTTTAAACTCTCAGGCAGGATTCTGTCTGGAAATTCTTGGTTTGTCAACCATAAAATTATCGCATCAGGTTTAAAATTTTGACGTAACAAACTTTCTACTGTAATCCAAACCATATCAATTCTAGCAGGAAAAGAGGTCAACGAAACTACATAATTAGTTTTTCTTGGCTCAGTATTTAATCCATTTCCGAATGTATTTTCCGTTTTAATTAAGTATTTCCCAAAAGAATTTTGTGTAGCTTTTTCAAATATTCTCAAAAGCACTTTATCAAACATTTTACCAACAAATGTCATATTTAAGTTTGGAAGTCCAAAATATAATTTATGTAATAATTCCATAATTAATTCAATTTATAGCAGTTACAATTTAGAAGAAAAAAAAATCAACTAATAAAAACGGCCATTATTTATATAATACACTTTCTGTAAGTGCAGTCATTGTATAACTTTTCATACCATATTTAGCTTCACAAAATTGATATGTTTTTAATATTTTTTGAAGATTTTTACAGTTTTGTTCTTGATTTTCACCATAATTATGAGGATGCCACCACAAATGAAAACATTTTTTCCTTTTAGCAGCATAAATAATACTAGCTTGAATCCTAAATACTTTCAAAGGTTCTAGAAAACTATATTTTCTACTAAATGAACGTAAAAAAAAGCCACCAGGAATTCCCACTATCGGATCAGTTAACATTTTTTTATCATCAAAACTATTAAAACCACTTACCGGTAAATAAGAATCAATAAACCTTAAAATTTTTCTAACTTTTTTCATTAGAAAAAAGGAATTTGAATTCCTTCCTTTATATAACCATGATGTGTCATGATTCCGATAATTTGTAATTCCTAGTTCTTTACAAACTTGCAAATATTCGGCACTATATTGATTTCTAGGGAAAATTATTGATTTAATAGCAATACCATTTTCTTTTGCAACTTTTATAGCAGCAATCAAATCAGCCTTAAATTGACTTACCGTCTGACCCGATTCTAGGCAAAAATAATGTGAAAACGTATGTGTACTTATTTCATGATTTTCATGATTTTGAATCAATTTAATAAGTGGTAATCCATAATGATATAAGTCTTTTTGATAATCATCTCCAATATTATATATGTCTTTTTCATAGGGTGAATATTTAGGATTGGAGTAAGTTGGAGTAAGTTCTGGAAGTGCAGAAATCAAATTTTCCTTTTTATCAAAGAATAAGAAACCTACAGTTGCAAAAGTTACATTAATATTGAATTTTTCGAATATTGACAACATTTTAGGCAAAACTGTATGTACTCCAAGTATACTTTTTCCATAATTTTCAATCGTTTTGTTGTGACGAACACCCCAAAATAATTCAAAGTCTAAAGAAATAATAAATTTTCCATGCTCCATATTTATTGATTTTTTTTCTAAATAATTATAAATTACTTAGTGTCACTTTTTAAATATTGACAATTTAATCTTTTATTTCTCTTATCAACATAAAAGCTTCTGCATTGGTTTTCCCAACAGTAGCTCCTCTAAAATTTGATAAAATTTCAATTACTTTTAAAGATCTTGAATGTGGAAATTCTTTCTTTTGAGAAACAAAACAACCAAAAGCTTCAAGTTTTTTTTCTAAAAATCCTTCAATTCCCTCAAAAATAGTAGGTATAAAAACATCATCTCCAAAAGGTGGTGCCCATTCTGTTTCTGATAAGGTTTCATAAGCATAAATTCGTTTTACAGGGCAATTATTAATAGGCCTTGCAGCAACAATAGCAGCTTCGTAAGTTATTCTATGGTCTTTATGAATATCTCCTCTATGAGGAATATATAAAGTATCAATATTTAATTCTTTAATCAATTTATTTAATTGTAAAGACAAAGTATATGCAGGTGTTACATCCAAACGAATTGCAGGGAAATCAAAGAAAAAAGAATCTTTAACTCCCAAAATTTGATGTGATAAACGAGCTTCTCTTCTTACATTTTCTGTGCCAGCAGCTGTAAAAAGTTCTGGGGCTCCCAAATATCCATTTGTTATTGCTACAACATAAACATTGTGACCTTGGGAAGCAAGTTTAGCCATTGTTCCACCGCAACCTAAAACTTCATCATCACAATGAGGGGCTACTACTAAAATATTATTTTTCATATTACAAAAATTAAAAAACATCGGAATCTCCCATCGACAAACTCCAATTTTGAAAATTATTAAAAGATTTTGGCATATCAGAATGAATTCTTGCTCCGATATAGGTTTGAGGTAAATTTGGATAAAATCCTAATTTTTCTAGATTTATATGATTATTGTCAAATAAATTTCTCCAAGTCGTGATTCGTTGAATTGGTAAATTATAACTCTCTTGGATAGCTTTTAATATACTTGGTAAATAATTGAAATCATCAGTAAAAAGTTCTATTAAATTTATGTCCCATTCGCCCGAAACTGAGGAAGGATAAATTTTTGAAACAATTATAGTTTTTGTTGGTTCTTGGATTTCAAAAATTTTGTATTGATTTCCTGGTTTTTCAAAATAGCGCCAATTTAAATAGTCTTTGCTTCTATCAACTTTTACTGGAAAATCACTTAATTTAGATTTTATATACTCCGAATGTGATTCGTCAAATTTTATAAGCTCATTTAATTTAATCTCATGTGTTGCTTTTGGATTTAGCACATCTGGTTTTACAGCTAGAGTATGAATTACAGCTAAATCAGACCACCCAAGGCTTTTAATAAATCCATAATGGGAATTATTATTTGGAAAACCCCAAACAGCTTTGCATCCATGAATTGTATCTAAATCATTGTACAAAGCCAAAGACAAAGTTTTAAAAATTCCTTTTCCCCCATATGAAGGATGCGTCATTGTGGTTAATGAATGAGCTGTTAACGTTTTAATTCCATTTACATCAACAAAAAGTGGTGAAACAGCATAATGGCCAACTAACAAATCGTTATCCCACATTAATTTAATTAAATGGTTTCCAGCAGGATTTTTTGCAAAACGCCAATTCCAATGTTCCAAAGACATTTTTCTATTAAAAGCTAACTCAAACAATTCAAGTATTTGCACTTCATCTCCTGGTTTGTAATCTTTTAATTCCATAGTCTAAATTTTTGGTTTTTTTATAAATTTTTCTTCTCCGAATATTACAACTAAAATTGTCTTAACAATTATTTGAATGTCAAGAAAAAAACTAACATTTTCTACATAATCCTTATCATACCACCATTTTTCATCCCATGTTAGAAAAATACTACCGTTTACTCCTGCATTACTAGAGAGCCCCGGTTTAACTTTAAACCTGTAAGGAGTATCAGCATTACCAAATTTTTCCATCGTTTGAAGTAAACAAGGACGTGGACCAATAACTGCCATGTCACCAAGAAAAACATTAAAAAGTTGGGGTAATTCGTCTATTTTAAATCTTCTTAGATATTTGCCTACACCCGTAATTTCAGGACTATCCTTGAATGTTTGAACAATTACTTTTCGCTCAATATGAGTCATTGTTCTAAATTTTATCACTTTAAATATTTTTTGATCTTTACCTAAACGCTCTTGTAGAAAAAAAATAGGTCCCTTACTATCTAATTTTATTAGTAATGCAGCAATTAATAATATAGGACTAATTAAAATAATTGCAATTAATGAAAGAATACTATCAAAAAATGCTTTAAAAAAAAATTTGTACAAAACTATTAATTTAAGGTTATTAGTAAATATTTAGGAGAGAAATTCTTCATTTTGCAAATTTAGTATTTATTTAATAGAGGGTTCAATTTTATTTCATTTTTTCAGTAATGAATTTTAAATATTCTTCACCAATAGTTTCGGGAGATAATTTTTGAACAAACTGTTGAGCATTTAAACCCACTTCAAATCTTAAACTTTCATTATTAATTAATTCTAATATTTTTTCGGAAAATAATTTAATATTACCATCTGGAATTACAAAACCATTATGCCCATTTATAATTATATCTTCATAAGGGATATCATCAAAGCAAATACAAGGCAAAGCAAAAGACATTGCTTCACATAGAGCATTTGGAAATCCTTCCACTTTTGAAGGAATTGCATAAATACTTGCTTTTGAATAAAGTTCATCTATATTAGAAACAGCACCATGAAAAACCACTTTATCATCAATTTTTAATTCTTTTGAGAATAGTTTCATTTCGTTTAACATAGGGCCGTCACCAGCGAAATGAAGTTTCCAATCTGTTTTGTTTGCTAATTTGCTAAAAGCTTCTAACAATCTTTCTGGAGCTTTTTCCCATGCAAATCTTCCAACGAATAATAGTATATTTTGCTTTGAATCAGGAACTACTGATGTTTTTCTTATTGCATTTGAAATAATTTTTATATTTAATTTATCGCCAAATTGTTGCGTTTTAAAATCCGCAGATCTTTTTGTTTGAGCAATAAATCCCGAAGATTTAGGATACAATAATTTTTTACCTAAACTTGTAATAATGTTAAATTTATAATCAGGGCTAGTTCTGTCAGAAATGTAAACCGGGTATTTTAACCCTAAAAGTGAAAATAAAACTATAGGATTAAACCAATCACCAAATGATAGTACTACTCCTGGAGAGGCTTTCTTTATTTCACTTCTTAAAAAAAACAATAATTTAATGTAAAAAAATATTTTTTGAATTCCGCCTGTATTTTTAAAATTAGGTTCAACTAATCTAACATTTTCATGAAGTGAATAAAATTTATCTCCACTAAGACATGAAATAAAAATAATTTCATATCCTCTTGTTACAAAATAATTAGCTAATACAGTTAATGCTCTTTCAATTCCACCTATTTTTAAAGAAGGTGAGACAATTAAAATTTTTTTGTTTGTCATAATAAATAACTATATTCAAGCATTATTTCTAATTAATATTATTTAATTAGTTCATTTTTCAAATCACTTGCAAAAATACTTGAATAAATATTTGCTCCCTTTAGGTTTAAGTGAAAAGTATCATTGAACATATTTTTATTTGTAATAAAAATACTGTCTTGTATATGACTAATAATTTTAATTTTATTTGTATTTGCAATTTGCTCTAAAGGATAAAATAGGTTTTTTGGCATTTTTATATAATAAGGTGATATTGCTATAATTAATTTAATATTTTTAGATTTTGTTTTTTTAATAAATTTATTTATGGTTTTAATTTTATTATTGTCTATTTTTAATTTAAACTCTAAAGGTTTGATGTTTTCATTATAATTACCTTCTATACCCCTAAAACCTAAGTTATTATCACTTTTAGAAACTAAATTTCCAGTCAATATTCTAAAAAATTTTGAATTATATTTATATAAATTTGATTGTAGCTTTATTTTTTGCTTCATTCCTGAAGATAATACTAATAAAGAATCAAATTCTGGTGAAACTTTTTCATAAAATGGTGCTTGTTCTTTTAATATATCTAAACCAAATAAACCTTCACACTCATATATATCTCTATAGTCTAAATCTAAAACAATAACTTTAGGTGTATATCTTTTTATTGTACTTAATAGTACGCCATAATGATAATATATTCCCGTACCTTCTCTACCAGAATTATATACTGACATATTCAATGTATCTTTTATAATCTTTGAATTATAATGATAAGCTGCTCTGGAAGAACCGAAGAATAAAACATCCTGATTGGTTTTTCGCATAATATAATTTTCTTGGTAACAAATTCCAGTTTTACAGGATTGATATAATTTATTTAAAATAGTTCCTGATAATTTATCGACTAGTATAACTATTACCAAAATAGCAATAATTTTATAGATATATTTCTTTGTTGAAGTTAACATAGGTTTTAAATAAATTAAAATTGAAAATAAATAAATTGGCCTGAATCAAATACACCAAGTAGTAATATTAGAATAATAAGGGTAGAAAAAACCAATACTCTTAATGAAGGGTTTCTTATAAATTCAAACTTGTTTGTAAAATATTCTTCTCTTATTTCTTTTAAAAAAAGAATACTTAATCCAATTAAAACTGCAAAAAACACATCAAATTTAACAAATAAATCACTAGTTAAACCCATACTTATTTTATGGATAATTGTAAAAGCGTCATTTACATTATTGGCTCTAAAAAAAATCCATGCAAAAGAAGATAATAAAAAAGTTGTTATAATTTGAATAAAACTAAATACATATTTATTCTTATTTAAGCCTAAAAAATTATTTATTACATTTCTATATCTTTGTGTTACAATTGCAAAAATTAAATAAAAACCATTCAAAGCTCCCCAGATTACAAATGTCCAATTGGCACCATGCCAAATTCCACTTACCAAGAAAACTATAAATAAATTGAAATACCATCGATACTTTGCAACTTTATTCCCACCTAATGGGAAATACAAATAATCCCTAAACCATGTGCTTAATGAAATATGCCATCTTTTCCAAAACTCAGAAATTGATTTAGCAAAATAGGGACGATTAAAATTAGTCATTAAATCAAATCCTAATATTTTAGCACTTCCTATGGCTATATAAGAATATCCAGCAAAATCGCAATAGATTTGAATAGAAAAGAAAAGTGTTGCTAACAAAAGTGTAATACCTGAATGATGATCAACATTACTATAGACAGCATTAACATAGACTGATAACCTATCGGCTACAACAACTTTAATGAAAAATCCCCAAAGCATTAGCTTAGATCCCTTTGCAAAATTTGACAAATTAAAATTAATTTTTTTGTGAAATTGATGAATTACATTTTGTGGTCTTTCAATTGGACCAGCAACTAATTGAGGGAAAAACATAACATATAGTGCATAAATACCAAAATGCTTTTCTGCTTTTTGATTTCCTCGATAAACTTCAATTGTGTAGCTCATAGCTTGAAAAGTATGAAAAGAAAGACCAACTGGTAGTAAAATAGACAAATATGAAAGGTGATTATGTAATCCAACAGATTCTAAGATGGCAGTCAAATTATCTAAAATAAAATTATAATATTTAAAAACCGCTAAAACTAATATATTAGATATTAAGCTAATAATCAAATAATACTTTCTCTCTTTACCCTTACTTTTTTCAATTAATATACCTGCAAAATAATCAACAACAATTGTACCTGCTAGAATAAATATATAAACAGGTATAAAATACATGTAAAAATAACAACTAGCCAATAATAATATAAGCCATCTATATTTGTGTGGGGACAAAAAAAACAAAATACAAACTATTGGAAAAAATAACAAAAAATCGAAAGAATTGAAAAGCATATATAATTGATTATTTATTTGATATATTTATAAATTAAAAATATTTACAATTTAAGTAAATTTCCATAATACTCATCTTTTTCAAATGGAGTCATAATATCATAACCGCCACCATGATGAAGTGTAATTTCACCAAAATATAATTTCCCATCAACATCATAAAAATCAACCCTAACATAACTGAATTTTTCTGCTATTTTTTCAGCAATTTCAATCATTTTATTTATACTTAATGGTGGTTCAATTTCTGGACCTCTTAACTTAGTTATATCTTTTCCAGGTTTGGCCCAAGTAAAGTGTAAAGGTTTCCAATCTCTACTGTAAATATTTCTTTTATTGGTTACTTCTCTATCAACGGAAACATATATAAATTCTACTTTTCCATTAATACAATTTAGTTTATAATCATTTGGAATTTTACCGTTGGAACATTCTAATAATTTTTCAACAATAACTCTGGGTTTTATGTTTTTATATTGCCATTCTTTCTCAACATAATAATAGTTTTCATTCATCCAGATTTTTAAATCTGTTTGAATTTTCTTCCAATTAACATTTGATTTATCTTTAACTATATAATAATGAGCAGAATCATGATTGGTTTTAATTATAAATGGATAATCAGGTAAATTATCTGGATTAATTTTTGATACATCCGTTGTTTCAAATTCTAAAGGAATCAAAAATTCTGATCCAAATTCTTTTGTTAAATATTCTCTTACAGCAAATTTATCAGCACAAACTGTGTAAAATGGGTTTCCTCTATCGTTAAGTTTTAACCATAATATTTTTTCATTCAAAGTTTTAGGATTCTTTAAATCAAATTTATAATTATGATTTTTGAAAAAATTTTTTTTAATGTAGTACTCATCATTAAATAATCTAAATTTAAAAAAAATATAAAATTTTCTCAAACTCATATAGACTTTTAATCCAATTAATGAATTGTATTTTAATTTATTAAATAGTGATTTCATTATATTATTATTTCAAATAAACTATTTTCTTTTGACCAATTCTGCGTTTTATCTTTTGATATTACATACCCTTCGTTAGTCCACTTTAAAAGTGGTAAATCAGTAATACTATCACTATATGATATGGAATAATTGAAATCAATATTATTTTCTTTTATACATTTTTCAAGAACAGCAATTTTTTGTATATTCATACAGTCTTTTCCTGAAAAATTACCAGTTACCAAACCATCTTTGTATTCAAATTCTGTAGCATAATAAAAATCAATATTATTCTTTTCTGAAAAAACCTTTACATAAGGTAAATATCCTCCAGATATTATTATAATTACATCATTATTTTCTTGGTGAAATTTAAGTTTATCATAAACTTCACGAATTGGATTTTTAATTATAATTGATTCATAATAATCTAAGGCATTTCTATCTACTATTTCTTTTGAAATCCCTTTTAATTGAGCTAATTTCAAACGCTTTGAAAGATTATAATCTTTATTAAACTTATTAAATAAAGACAATAATTTTGATTTTCGCAAAAAAGAATCTAGGTTAGCTACCCATTTGTGTTTCTTATAACTTTCATTTTTAATGATAAAATCAATAAATCTATCGGCTGTTTGAAAATTAATTAATGTTTCACAAAAATCAAATATAACTAACGTTTTACTATAGCTCTTCATCTACAGAATATATTGTTTTTAAAGCATCTAAAATAACGATATTTTCTTCAAATGAACGTGATGCAATTCTCAAGAATTCACCTTCTAAACCAATTTTATCTGAGCATTCCCGAACATAAACACCATAGGTAAACAGTAATTTTATCATCATATCTCTAGCTTTTGTTCCGTCTAATAACTCTACTAATGCAAAATTTGCCTTTGATGGATATACTTTAATGTTTGGTATACTATTTAATTCATTAGTAAACATTAAAGTATTCATAATATATTTCTTTCTTACTAACTCATATTTTTTTTGAAAATCTTCTCTAGAATAAAGTTTGAAGAAATAATCCGTTAAGCCAGAAACATTCCAAAGATATCCTGTTTTTATAAGCTGAGAAACTTTATCTTCACTCATTATTCCATATCCTGCTCTTAAACCGGCTATTCCAAAATCTTTAGACATACTTTTAATAATTATCAAATTTGGATATTCTTTTAATAATTCATAAGTAGCTACCATAGAAAGTTCAACATTCTCATATGCAAAATGTATAAAACTTTCGTCAAGAATTATATTTTCAACAAAATTAATTCTATCCAATAATTCTTTTAAAGTATTTTTGGCGATATAATCCCCATTTGGATTATTTGGGTTAATTAGAACTACACTATTAGGTCTATTCTTTGTAACAAAATCAACATAATGTTCAATGTCAATTGTATAGTTGTTTTCTTTAGATAGTTGATAAAACAAAACATCTTCTTCATTTTTTACATATTCATAATAGGAAGAAAAAGTAGGTATGTTAACAACAATTTTACCTTTAACAAAATTATGAATTACTGCTTGAATAATTTCTATAGCTCCATTTCCGATAAATATATTTTTAGATGGTATTTTAATAGCTTTTTCTAAATAATGTGCTATTTCTTTATTTTGTGGAGGATATGCTTCAATTAAATTATGCAATTTACCAGTAGAAACAAGCTCTTTTTCGAAAAACTCAATAAATAATTGAGTTGCATATGGATTAGATAAAAAACAAGCATCAACTTCCATAGCTCGAGAACCTAAATCTTCCATTAAAGTGATAATACTTGGAGAATGACTTCCACTTAAAGCTTTTAATTCATTAAATTTATCTAAAAAAACATTTTCCTCGATTGTTAACTTTTTCATTTATATTATTTTAATTTTAAAAAAAAATCTATTTATAATTCAATTTGTAAAAATACTTTTTTTAGAGTTTAAAAAAAGTATTTTACATTCAACTTTTCAAATTTTTACAATTATTTTACAATATCAAACAACTCTTCAGATGTTTTAAATTGAACCTCAGGCCATTTAGAAGTTATAGCTTTTAATAATTTATCCAATTTCTTTAGACCATTTTCTCTGTTTTCTCGGACTAATGAACCCATAAAATTAATCCTATGAGTTCCAATAACAGCAGGTTTTCCCCATTTAAAAGCGATTGAAATACTTTCCATACATTTATCTACCCAATCAATATTTTGATTTAATGAAGGCTCAAATAATGCATTTCTTGAAAGATAGGTTTGCTTATTTTTGTTTTTATCTCCATTATAATGGAATATTTTTTTGAAATTATTTGTATTCGGCAAAGGAACATTCTGAAATCTTGACCCTTGAAAACAAAAAACATTGTTTTCTAAAAAAATTGATTCTATTTTTGAATCCCACACGTAACAAGGTGCAATTGTAGTTCTAGAATGCATTTTAAATATTGATTCAAAATATTTCAATCCTTCTTTAATACTTTTATTTATTTCATTTAACTCATTATCAGAATGATAATCATAAGTAGCCATCAAATTTGCTCTTCTATTATCTATTGATTTATAATCAATCGCGAAACAATTTAAATCAAATGCGTATTTAAAATTAATGTCATTGTTTTTTAATAATCCCAACCATTGTGATACATTTAGGTGTTCTTTAGCATGAAATTGAGGAAAAAAAAGTTTCTCTTCAATTGCTTTACTCGTAATATTAAATGCGTTTTCACAATTAGCATGATTTTTATATGTGTCTATAAAATTTTCGTTGTAATAACATGAAAAACTATTTTCTTTTATTTTTTTAAAATCAGGATTTCCAACAACTGTATTTCCTGTAAATATTGGTGAATTCCCATTAATATCTTTAAATTTACTCAAAACATTAAATAATAAATCTAAATCTTCATCATTTTCAAGACAATCAAAAGTCGAAAAAGGATCGTTTAATGTGATTAGATTTTTGTTTAATAAATCATTATAAACTTGTTTATTTGGAATTCGAATACTTCCCCAATCATCAGATTCAAATACTACAATTTTGTTATTAATAGTTTTGCCTGGTATGTTAATAATATTTTTTTTTATTGCTTCTAGCATGAAACTATTTGTTAATTGATTCAGACATAAAATCGCCTAATTGATCACTTGAAATAAATTCTACTTCAGGCCATTCTTTTACTATTGCCTGAAGTAGATTTTGTAATAATTTCAATCCATTTTCACGATTTTCTTCAAAGATTGATCCAATATAATTAACTCTATGAGAATTAATTACAGCTGGTTTACCCCATCTAAATGCAATTTTAATTTCTGCCATACAACTATTAACCCAATCAAATGAAGGATCTCTACTTGGTTCAAATGTTGCATTTCTTCGCCAATAAATTTGACCATATTGATTTGTATCTCCCCAAAATCTATTAACTAATTTGCATTTTCCTTCACCAATTGGTTCTAAATGTTGTCCTAGTTGATGATACATAACACCATTTTCTGAAAGTACTTTATCCAATTTATCACTTCTTATGGAACAAGATGCAACAAACGATTTTGATTTAAAGCCAAAAAATTGCTCAAATAATTCCAAACCTTCCTTTGTTATTTGATGTATTTGATTCATTTCTATTTCATCTTCAAACTCGAAAGCGGCCATATATTCATTACTCCGTTTTGATGATAGCTTGTTTCCTATACCTAGAATTGCTCTATTTTCAAATCCGATTTTTTCTTGTTCAACATTTGCATTTAAAGTTTTTAACCATTCCTTTGGATTTAAGTGTTCTCTACCGTGAAATTGAGGCCATAGCATTCTTTTTGCAATACCATTATCTTTCCAATTTTGCAATGTTTTTGAATTGTTTTCATATCTATTGTATGTTTCTGAAACCAATTCATAATGATACTCACTAAACTTTGACGCTTCTACTTTTTCAAAATCTGGATTTGCAATTAAAGCATTTGCAGTTATCACAGGATGATTTCCCTTTCTATCCTTAAAAGAAGACAAAACATGAAAAAGCTGTTCTAAATCTTGATTAGATTCTAGACAATCATATTTTGTAAAATAATTTCTATCAACAGGAACTCCTTTAGATAACAATTCATCGTAAACTGCTTTGGATGGCATTCGAATTGCTCCCCAATCATCTGATTCAATTAGAATAAATTTTTTATTTGTACTCCAACCTCTAAAATTAATGTAATTTTTAGTTAAAATTTTTCTTACATTCATATAAATATTTTTATTATATTATTTAACCTAATAGATAATCTTGAACAGAAATTGTTGCATCATAAATAAAAACTAATATTGCATTCCCAAAAACTAAAACGGGACTAATAGTATAAAAATCTGATCTTAATTTTACAAGAATATTAATAACTAATATTGGAATAAAAACCACTCTAAGAAATTTAAGAAATTTATTTCCTACATTTAAACAAGTTATATAATATAGATAGACCAAACCAAATAAATTTACAAACATAATATATCTATTACTTATAGAATCTAGGAAACTAGAAGTTAAGGTAGCTTCAATTATCAAGAAAATAGAAAATGCAAAAAGTCTATCCCCAATTAAATCAGAATTAATTTTAAACTTTTTAATTTTTGTTAATAAAATTGCAATCACGGTAAAATAATAATACGAGAAAAAATTAAATTTGACATACCAATTTACTTCATCGAGATGATCTTCTCTATTTTCGATATAATCTTCATTTGTATAACTATTAATTTTTTCCTCTAGTCCGCCTCCAAAAATATTTAAATTTGCAGAAACTAATGCAGGAAATGCTAGTGTAACTACAAAAGTCAAAGTTAATAAAATTAATAATAACGATAAATTACTAGTGTATCTAGATAAATAAAATAAAATTAAAAAAACAAATGAAAACCCTAAAGAGAAATGAATTAAAACAGATAGAGCTGCAATAAATAGATATTTATAATTATTTTTTACTATTAAATTAATTGCTCCATATGAGAAAACCCAAAAAGCCATTGGAAATCGAACCCCACTTACACCTGCTGATAGATTTATCACGAAACAAAGACCAATCAAATAAATTAAGCTGTCTTTGTTTCTAAAAATAACAATATCCCATACAAATCCAATAAATTTTAGTACTACTGAAAAATAAAAAAAAGAAAGAATTAATAGAAAAATTTTATAATTGCTTGATAAAAAAAATGTTATAAACTTTACTGTAATTACATAATAATCTTTATTATCTGATGTTCCTTTATTAACTGATTTTATATCATCTATATATTTTTGAATATTATAATCTTTTGTTGAAATAAATTCTTGTACATTTCTTTCTCCATCAGAATCAGGAATAACTATAAAGGTATATCCAAATAATACAAAAAAAAGTAGTATAAAAATTCTATATTCTTTGTATTGAAAATTTTTAATTCCTAAAATCAACGCTCCAAGTGGATAAATTAAAAAAATTATCCACATAAAAAGTTTATTGCTTTTCCCGTTTTCTAATGTGTTCATATATTAAAATATGATTTCATCCGTACTTTTAACTGAAATAATATGTTTAGTTGGATTAATAAGATTATATCTTTTTAAACGTGCAATATTATTGTTTTCTTTAATTTCATGAAACCAATAAAATTTACAATTCTCATTATTAATAAACATAGATGTTGAACATATTGATAGAATTATTGAATTGTTTAATTGACTAATAAATAATTCAGCAGGAATCTTTGAATCTATAATAACAACATTATCTAACTCTTTATATTTATTTATTTTTATTGGAGATGTTAATGGGTGATATTTAATATAAATTTTACTTTTGGGATATTTCTCCATTAATTTTTTTAAAACACTAATTTCAAAAGAACCATCATCATGCATTGGTTGATTCATAAAGAAAATAACTCTTTCTTTTTCAACTAACAAAGAATCTTTCCATTCAAAAACTCTTTTTAATATATCTGTAAATTTTTCATTAAAAGCGGGAGTTAATTTTTCTAATTTTAATTTATTCCAATTATCATAAGCTTCAGGAAAGGTCAAAAAAAGTTTATCAATTCCTCTTAATTGCGCATATTTTTTACAATTTATAAATGAAAAATAATTCTTTACAGGATAACCATTCTTTTTTATCCAAAAATTTTGCTTAATATCATGTAAAACTAATCCAACCGAAAATTTCATTGAATTCATTACATACGGTTTTAATCCGTCCTGATATAAATATATATTAGTGTTATTTTCTACATATTTATTGATCATAATAATTACTAGCGGATCTTGTTCTTGGAAGAAAATAAAACTTGAAAAGTTAATTTCTAACAAATTATCAAGATTGTTTTTTTCTTCTTTACTTAGTTTTAAGTTTAAATTCAAATCAAAATCCATTATTATAACTTCAAATGGAAGTGTTTCTATATTTAAATCTTGTTTTAGACGATTAAATTGAATATAACGTATTAAAATAAAGCATACTTCATATTTTGAACTATCTGAATATTTTTTTTGTGCGTCATCAATTGATAATAACAAATGATATTCTGTATGAATTAAATATCCTATTTTTTCTTTCATTTTTTATTTTTTAAAAATTTTATTTAGCATTCCATCTAATAATTCTTTTTGCTTACCTTCTAGAGAGAATTTATATATAATTATTGGATATAATAGTAAATTTAATAAAAAAGCCAATACAATCTCTATAAAAACACCTAAATGTAACAATCCTAATAAATATATTATAGTTCCCATAAAAATTGTTGGTAAAAATACTCTAATTAAAGTATCATAATAAAATTCTTTTATAGAAAATTCAACATTTTTCTTTAACAATATTAACCTTACATTTAATGAAGCTAATTCTAACAAAATACCAACCAAAATTATAGAATAGCTTGGATAATTTAATTTAAATAACAAATAGGAAATAGGTAAATTTAACATTAATATTATGCTTACCCATATGTTATATAATTTTACTTTTCCTAGTGCATCGAAAACAGTTTGAATACCAGCAGATAAAAGCATAACTTGCCCAAATATAATAATAAATCGTATATAAATTATAGTTCCATCAGGTACATTTTTCAACCAAAACTTTAAAATAGATGGACATTCAAAAAACAATGGAATTGCTACTAATGAGATTGAAAAAGTAGCAAATTTTGACATGGTACGCATTAAGAAAATCATTTTACTAATTTCTCCAGCTCCAGCACTTTTAATTATTTGAGGACTAATAGAACCTATTATTCCTTGAGATAATATAGACATAGCAGCACTTACCTGCATTGCAATTCCATAAGCTGCATTTTTAACAACGCCAAAAAACATATTAATAAGTACTTGAACACCCTCATTACGACTCATTATTGCGACTGCTCCTAGTAAACTCCAACTAAAAAATGACATCATTTCTTTAACTAAATGGGTGTCGTAAAATTTAAAATTAATTTCAATTTTTTTATAATTATTTTTAACAATTATATAATTAATAACAAATACAATAAATGTAATAAACAATAGTAAAAAAGCATAAATAATTAATTTACTGTCTGTTAAAAAAAACATTGTTATTGCAATTCCTAACTTTAAAAGTGATTCAGCTATACCTAATAATGAAATTGCTATAAAATTTTCATTAGCACGCAAAACACCTAAAAAAGGTATAGAAACAATGTTAACAAATGTAATTCCTGAAACTACATAGAGTACATTTTTTGCATCTTGAAATCGATTTGTTGGAATGTTTAATACTTGATCTACGAAAAAACATCCTATTGCACTAATTACAATTAGTAATAATAATCCATAAAAAAAATGAATCACCAAAGAAGTTGAAAATATTTTTTTTAAATTTTCATCATTTTTCTCACCAATTGCAAAAGCAATATATCTTTGAGTTGATGAAGACAAAGACCAGTTTAAAAAAGATAACATTCCTACAAGTCCAATTGTTAAAGTATATAATCCATAGTCTTTTACCCCTAAAGAATTAAGAATTATAGGTGTAGTAATTAATGATAAACCTGCAGCAAAAAAACGCTGTAAATAAATAATTACTGTGTTTATTGCTGTTCTGTTTGCTGAACTCGATTTATAAATATCTTTAATCTTTTTTTTCATAATCTTACTCGACAATATTACTTTATTTATAAGAGTTAAGATTATTTAACATGCATTTCTAAAAGTGTAGCTGCATAATTAAAATCATAACTCTTTAAAAAAAAACAAGCTTCTTTAATTTCTTCATTGCTATCAATAAATTGTTTTTTCTGAATATTTGAGCAATTTATATCAAAAATCCATGGATAATTTTTAAAAACGTCTTCAACTAATTGTATACCAAACTTTGAATTAATCCCTTCAGATTGTGATAAAATAGTTGAAACTAATGCATAATCAGATGCATAATCAACTGTTAATCGTAATTCTTTAAATTTTGGGTTACAATTTGTCTCAAAAACACTTTTTTTAAACCTATCATTATTTCGAACATACAAAGTAACATGTTCTTTGTCTGCTTCTGTCAAAACATTTTCTTCCGTTTCTAACAATGCCTTAGTCGAAATAATTTCAAAATTCATCCCTACTGGCAGATCATCAGTACGAGTATAATCATTATCATTCATAAAATGTGATTCAATTGTTTTGTCTAAAACTGACACATCTATTATTGGATTATCAGCTGTTAAACGAACAACACATTCATAATCTTGATTCAATCTAACAATTGAAGTGAATCGACTCAACACATTATTTTCATCACCTCTAAAACAACTTATATCATGATTTTCACAAAAAGGTATTAACAAATCATTTTCTGGATTTACAGAAGTAGCTAAAACAATTTTATTAAAATAGTTAGATTTTTTCAACTCATCAATAATCCAAGATAATAATGGTTTACCAGATCCTAATGGCAAAGGCATAACTATTTTGCCCGGTAATCGAGTTGATTTCATTCTAGCTTGTATGATAAAAACAACTTTTCTATTTAATAGTCCATCCTCCATCTACTGTGATATTTTGTCCGGTAATATAATTTGATGCGTCTGATGATAAAAATACAAATGCTCCAGCTAAATCTTCGGGTGTTCCAATTCTACCTAAACAAGTTTTAGCTTTTAAAGCGTCTATAAAACCACTTTGCTTTTGAACAGGTAGAGAAGGAAAAGGACCTGGAACAACTGCATTCACATTTATTCCAAATTTTCCTAAATAACTTGCATAATACTTAGTTAATTGAATTACTCCTGCTTTTGCAGCTCCATAATGTGGCGGATTCAAAAATTGAGTAAATTCATCGTATACTTCAAATTGAGGTGCTACTACTCCATACATTGAAGAAACATTAATAATTTTTCCTTTACTATTTTTTTTAAAATAAGGAATGATTTCTCTAATACATCGAAATACACTATTTAAAGTCCCATCGATTCCAATTTGCCAATCTTCATCGGTCATACTTTCAGGTAAATTTCCTTTTAAGTAGGCAGCATTATTGATTAAAACATCAATTATTCCAGTTTTCTTTTCAATTTTTTTGAAAGCATCTATAATATCATCCGTTTTTGAAACATCACATTTTTCGAAAAACAACTTTTCTTTATTTACATCAGAATCTGTAAATGAATCAATAAATTTATTGTTATCTCTTCCTAAAACAAATACAGTTGCACCATGGAATAATAAACTTTCAGTAATTGCTTTTCCAAGATGACCATATCCTCCTGTTAAAATAACTATTTTATTATTTAAATCAAATGTATAAACCATTATTATTTTATTTTTTTGGCCAAAATGATGGCATTACTATTTCTTTACTATATTCAAAATTTTTACTCGGAAGCGTTACATCTAATGAAATACTATTTAAATTAGTTTGTAACTGTTCTAAATTTTCAACTCCAATGATTACTTTATCTATAAAATCAGAAATTAAAACAAATCGTAATAAAGCTGCTGATAATTTTTCTTTATATTGGTTCTGAAGCTCTAAAATTTCCTCTTTTACACTATCATAAAAAACAGGTAAATTTAAAACATCAGTAAAAAAAAGTCCCTGTAAAAATGCAGAACGTGTATGAATTTCACATCCATTCGCTTTTAACATAATTAATTGATTCTTAAATCTATTATCAAAATAATTAAAGGGCACTTGAACTAAATCAGGTATAAATCCTTTATCTAAAAGCAATTCCAATTCAGATGGTTCGTTTAATGAAAAACCAATTTTTTTCACTTTACCCTCCTCTTTCAATTCTACTAAATCATACCAATCTTTTGGACTATCCAGTAATCCAAGAGGTCTATGACTTAAATAGCCATACAATGAATCTAACTTAAGTTTTTTTAGACTGTTTTCAAGTTGAAATTGAATTGATTGTTCAATATTACTTGGCATGAATTTTGAAATAACATCAAAAGAATCTAAATTGTTATTACCTAATGTACTTTCAGCAGTTCCATACCCAGATGCAGTATCTAAACAAGAAATTCCGCATTTTTCTGCAAACTCTAAAATACTTTTAACTTCTTGGACAGAAGTTTGTCCGTTTTTGTTTGAAACACCATACGGAATACCAAACTGTACAGTACCAAGACCAATTTTATTAATTAGAGTCATACGAAATAAAAAATAAATTTCTGAATTTGATTTTATAAAGATTTATATGGCTATAAATTTCTAATACTTTTTTAGCTATTAACATTTAAAATTATAATATATTTTAAATGTTAATAGCTTTATTTACTTTAATAGAAAAAATTAAGGCTTTAAAAAGGTATATTAACTTTTATAATTTATTTAAAAACTCGTCTTTCAGAATTGAAATAATATATGAATCCCAATATCTTCCTTCACTGAATGCGTTTTGTCTTAACATTCCGTCAACTTTAAAATTAAAATGGTTTTTAAAGAAATCTAATTTTTTGTTATCATACTCATACAATTCCATCCAAATTTTATTCAGATTTATATCCTCAAATCCATATTTTATTAGTACTGAAGCAGCATCTAAAGCATATTTATCATCAATGTATAATTCATTATGTCCAATATAAAATGAAAAATCGGCTGATCTAATTATCCAATTGGTATATAATAAACCACAAGCTCCTATTGGCAAATTACTTTCTAAATCAACTATTACAAACATAAAATCATTTGGACTATTAAAAGTTCTATTAAACCAATTTTCTTGATTAAAAAGATTTAATTCTTTATGTTCTCTGAAATTTTTTCTAAAATGAGATATGTTTCTCCAATCTCTTAAATAAACTAGATCTTCTTTCTCAACAGCTCTTAAGCCAGTATATTTTCCCTTTAACATTATTATGAAATATGATTATTTGTAATATGTTCTCCTTTTGAAAGTTGCTTGCTAATAACTTTTCCAATTAGTTCATTAATTCTGTATGGAGCAAAGCCATCGGCTGGAATTGGCCTTAAAGCTTCTAAATCTTCTAAAGTTATAATATGTCCAACTTGTAAATCATTAGTTGCTCTTAATGATCTTCGTTGAACAATCAATGATTTTTCTTCATTCTCTTCAATTCGCTTTATTCCATCTCCGAGTGCGTAGTATAATTCATTTGCATTATCTACCATTTCTCTCCATGATTTTGGGTTCATCGCAAACTTATGATCAGGTCCTTCATTGTCATTACTATCTGTAAAATGTTTTTCAATTACAACTGCACCAAGTGCAACTGCACCTAAAACCGTAGCATGACCAATTGTATGATCGGATAAACCTAAAATTGTGTTTGGAAATCTCTGTGAAAAATACTTTAATACATTAAGATTAACATATTTATATTTGTCTTTGTCTACAGTATAATTAGTATTACATTGCATCAATACGACATCTTCTGTTATGGCTTCAACTGTATTCATTGCTCTAACAACATCTGTAATTTCTGAAGCTCCAGTAGCAATTAAAACAGGTTTATTTTTTCTAGCTATATATTCTATAATTTCTAACCATGTAATATCCCCTGAACCGATTTTATATAAATCAACAAAAGGATCTACTGCATCAACTGATTGAAAATCATAAGGACTTGTGAAAAAATCTATGCCAATTTCATCACATTTTTGTTTTAAAAGAGGTGTCCAATCTAAAGAAATACTTGCATCTTCGTATACTTCAAATACACTTTTTTTCCAATTAGCTTGATGCGACAATTGCATTCCTAAATTTTCAAAACCAACTTTACTAACAATTTTTGATGCTTGAAAATTTTGAAATTTCGCAGCATCAGCACCTGCTTCTTTTGCTAATTCAATTAATTTATAAGCTTTGTTAATGTCACCATCATGATTAGCTCCAATATCAGCAATAAAATAAAGCGGTTCTCCCTGACCTATAATTCTATTTCCAAATTTTATTTTTTTCATAATTTATTATACTTATTTTATAAATTGATAAAATCATTTTTCAACATTGAAAATCCAGTATCTATCGAAAAATCAAAATCTTCAATGATTCTATTGATTTTTGAAGTATTCAAAGTTGTATTTAAAGATCTCATCGCTACAAATTCTTCTTGATTAAAATAAATCTTATTTACTAAATCATCAGAAAAATTAAATCCTGACACAATTTTCATTAAAAATTCGTACTTTGAAATAATTTCATTAGTTCCAATATTATAAGTTCCAAATGGTGTAGTACTGTTAATAAGAACTTCTATAAACTTTGCTAATTGTCCTATGTACATTGGATTAAAATACATATTATCAAATCCATTTATAGTATTTCCAGAACTTAGCTGAGTGTAACCCCATTCAAATAATGAATTTTTAAATGTTTTATTAAAACCATAAATATTTGTCCTTAAAATATAAAAATTAGTCACTGTTTCTTCAACTATCTTTTCTCCTTGAAGTTTAGTTTCCGCATAATAATTTAAAGGATTAACTAATGAATCTTCACTATAATTACCTGTTTGACCATCAAAAACGGAATCTGTTGAGATATAAATATATTTTTCAGCTTTTAGACATGAAACTAAATTTTTTGTAGCTTGAACATTAGAATTATATGCTCCCTCCTTATCTATTTCACACAAATTAACGTTTACTTCTGCAGAACAATGAATTATTGCATAATATGATTTTAAATCTATATTGCTAACAAACTCCTGAGATGATAAATCACCATAAAACATCGTAACATTTGGAATTTCAAATCCTACTTGTCTTGAAATTCCAAAAATTTTATATTCATTAAATTGACTAAAATAATTTAGCACTGCTTTTCCAAGCATTCCAGTTATTCCAGTTATTAAAATGTTTTTCATTAAAATTAATTAAAATTTGAATCTACGTGTTCCTTTATTAATTCTTTCAAAGTTTCTACATCATCCCATTCTGTATTATCACCAGAGTTATAGTTAAACCCTTCTGGGACTTTTACTGCATTAAAATCAGCAATAAAATCTTCTATTTTAAAATGAGGTACGGATGGCAAAATTGTATAGTATTTACCTAAATCATACGTATTATAAGAGTCTGAAGATGTTATCATTTCTTCATGAATTTTTTCACCTGGACGAATTCCAATAATTTCAATTTTACATTCTGGGGCAACAGCTGCAGCAACATCCAAAATTTTATATGAAGGAATTTTTGGAATAAAAATTTCACCTCCCCAAGCATGTTGCATAGCATGCATAACCATATCTACACCTCCTTGAAGGGAAATATTAAATCGAGTCATTGTTGCATCTGTTATTGGTAACTTGCCTTCCGATCTTTTTTTCATAAAAAATGGAATAACAGAACCATTTGATCCCATAACATTTCCGTAGCGTACAACTGAAAATTTAATTGGGTTATTTCCTTTTATATTATTTGCGGCAACAAATAATTTATCTGAAGTTAATTTCGTTGCACCATATAAATTAATTGGGGCACAAGCTTTATCAGTTGAAAGTGCTACTACATTTTCAACTTTTGTTTGTAAAGCTGCATGTATTACATTTTGAGCTCCTCCAATATTAGTTTTTATACACTCATCTGGATTATATTCTGCCAAATGAACGTGCTTCATTGCTGCAGCATGTATCACTATATCAACACCTTGAAATGCACGAACTAATCTTTCTTGATCTCTAACATCACCTAGAAAAAATCGAATTTGTGGGTATTTACTTTCTGGAAATTCCTGAGCCATTTGAAATTGTTTCTGCTCATCTCTAGACAAAATGATTAGTTTTTTAATCTTTGGAAAATTTTCAAAAATGTGTTTTGTTAAAGCTTTTCCAAGAGAACCTGTTCCTCCTGTAATTAATATTGATTTGTTTTCAAGTGTCATAGTAGTGAAATATTTAATTTTGAATTTATTTTTTAAAAATCTATTTAATTTTTTATTTATGTTCTAACTATATTGTTTTTGATAATATTCTTGATAAGTACCACTAGTAACATTATTCAACCAAATATCATTTTCAAGATACCAATCTATTGTTTTTTCTAAGCCTTCCTCAAAAGTAACAGATGGTTTCCATCCTAATTCTTTATTTATTTTTGAAGCATCAATGGCATATCTTAAATCATGACCTGGTCTATCTTTTACAAATGTAATTAAACTAGCTGATTCATTTACAGTTCTTCCTAATTTTCTATCCATGATTTTACACAACAAATGAATCAATTCTATGTTTTGCCATTCATTAAAACCACCAATATTATAGGTTTCTTTATTTTTACCTTCATGAAAAACTAAATCAATTGCTTTCGCATGATCTTCAACAAATAACCAATCTCTAGTATATTTGCCGTCTCCATAAACTGGTAAAGGGTTATTATTTATAATGTTTGAAATAAATAAAGGAATCAATTTTTCAGGAAACTGATTTGGACCATAATTATTAGAACAATTTGTAATTTTAAAGGGTAAACCATAAGTTTCTCCATAGGCTCTAACAAAATGGTCTGAACTTGCTTTTGAAGCAGAATAAGGTGAATTTGGATCATATGACGTTTGTTCAGTAAATAAACCATTTGGACCAAGTGATCCATAAACCTCGTCAGTACTAATATGATAAAACAATTTATTTTCCCAGTTTCCTGACCAAAGTTTTTTAAATGAATTTAGTAAATTCATTGTGCCAATTACGTTTGTTTTAACAAATGAAAGGGGATCTGCTATTGATCTATCAACATGTGATTCGGCAGCTAAGTGAATTACTGCTTCAAATTGGTGCTTTTGAAAAAGTTCGTCAATAAATTCAGCATCAACAATATCTCCTTTAATAAAAGTATAATTTGGTCTAGATTCTATATCTCTTAGGTTCTCTAAGTTTCCCGCATAAGTTAGAGCATCTAAATTAAAAATTTGATACTTTGGATATTTGTTTAAAAACGTTCTAACTACATGTGATCCTATAAAACCTGCGCCTCCAGTAATAACTATTTTTTTCATCAACTTTACTTATAAAAATATTTAAATCTATTTACCAACTGCTTTAAAAACAAATCCAATTTTTTCCATTTCAATCGAATCTAGTACATTTCTACCATCAAATAAAAAGGCTGGTTTTTTCATGTTTTTGTAAATCAATTCCCAATCGTATCTTTTGAATTCTTCCCATTCTGTTAAAATTGCAACACAATGTGAATCTTTACATGTTTCGTAAGGATTTTGTTCTACTTTTACTAACCTAGCATTATCATTTGCTTCTCTTGTACCTAAAAAATTTAAATCATTTAGTATTTGTTTTTCAGAAACCTGAGGATCAAAAACAGCTATATTTGCTTGCTCATTTAATAAATAATCTGAAATATAAATAGCCGCAGACTCTCTTGTATCATTTGTATCTTTTTTGAAAGCCCAACCCAAAAATGCAATTTTCTTTCCTGAAACAGTGTTATATAATGTTTTTACAATCGATTTTGCAAATCTAGATTTTTGATGATCATTCATAATTATTACTTGCTCCCAATAATCCGCAACTTCATTTAAACCATAGGATTTCGCTATGTAAACTAAATTCAATATGTCTTTTTGAAAACATGAACCACCAAATCCTATAGATGCTTTCAAAAATTTTGAACCAATTCTGCTATCCATACCAATAGCTCGAGCAACTTCATTGACATCAGCTCCTGTTTTTTCACACAATTCTGACATTGCATTAATTGAGGAAACCCTTTGAGCTAAGAAAGCATTTGCAGTTAATTTAGATAATTCAGACGACCAAACATTTGTTGTTATGATTTTATCATTTGGCACCCAATTTGAATATATTTCGACAAGTGAATTTATGGCTTTTTTTCCTGCTTCTGAAGAATCTCCACCAATCAAAACTCTATCAGGATGAAGTAAATCTTCTACTGCCGTTCCTTCAGCTAAAAATTCTGGATTTGATAAAATTTGAAATTGAACTCCATTTCCAGTAGAGTCTAAAATATTTTTAATTGTTTCTGCTGTTCGTACTGGCAATGTAGATTTTTCTACAACAATTTTATTGTTTTTTGAAACTGAAGCAATTTGTCTAGCGCACAATTCAATGTATTTTAAATCCGCAGCCATACCTTTTCCTAAACCATAGGATTTTGTTGGTGTATTTACTGATATAAAAATTATTTGTGCTTCATCAATTGCTTTTTCTACATCCGTTGAAAAAAATAGATTTTTATTTCTTGTTTCTTTTACAATCTCACTAAGTCCTGGTTCATAAATTGGAATATTATTAACATCTAAGTCGTTCCAAAGTGCAATTCTTTCTGCGTTTAAATCGACAACTGTAACTTTAATGTTAGGACATTTACTAGCTATTACAGCCATTGTAGGCCCTCCAACATAACCAGCTCCTATACAACAAATATTGGTAATAATCATTTTTTATAATTAAAATTTAAGTTTCATTTTAATTATAATTTACCATCAGCTTTAGAACCTAAGATTCCTTTTACATCATATAAAACAGAATTTTCATTCATCAAATTATTATAATTTAACGCAGCAAATTCATTATGTGCTACTCCTAAAACTACTGTGTCAAATGTAGTATTTGGTAAATCAGTTGTAGTTATTAAATTATACTCATGTTTCACTTCTGATGGGTTAGCCCATGGGTCATAAATAGTAACATTAATTCCATAGTCTTTTAAAGCTGCAACAACGTCTATTATTTTTGTATTTCTTACATCAGGACAATTTTCTTTAAAAGTTATTCCTAGCATTAAAAGTGCTGCACCATTTACAACCACACCTTTTTTAATCATCAGTTTTACTACTTGTGAAGCAACATATTCTCCCATGCTGTCATTAAGTCTTCTTCCGGCTAAAATTATTTCTGGATGATAGCCAACTTCTTGTGCTTTTTGGGCTAAATAGTAAGGATCAACACCAATACAATGCCCTCCAACTAAACCTGGTTTAAACGGAAGAAAGTTCCATTTTGTACCAGCAGCTTCTAAAACTGCATGAGTGTCTATTCCGAGTAAGTTAAATATTTTTGATAATTCATTTACAAAAGCAATGTTAATATCTCTTTGAGAATTTTCAATAACTTTTGCCGCTTCCGCTACTTTTATTGTTGGAGCTAGATGTGTCCCTGCAACAATTACTGAACGGTACAATTCATTAACTTTAACTCCAATTTCTGGAGTAGAACCAGCTGTAACTTTTAATATTTTTTCTACTGTATGTTCTTTATCACCGGGATTAATTCGTTCTGGTGAATAGCCCGCAAAAAAGTCAACATTGAATTTTAAACCGCTTATTTTTTCTAATACAGGAACGCATTCGTCTTCTGTAACTCCAGGATAAACTGTTGATTCATATATTACTATATCTCCTTTTTTTAATACTTTAGCAACTGTTTCACTTGATTTGTACAAAGGAGTTAAATCAGGTCTGTTATTTTTATCAACTGGTGTTGGAACAGTAACAACAAAATAATTACAATCTTTTATATCATCAAGATTAGTAGAACAATAAAGTCCATTTTTACCTGAATTTGGTTCTGATAACAAAACTGATTTTAAAAGTGTTTCAGAAACTTCCAAAGTATTGTCAATTCCTGAGTTTAATTCACCAACTCTAGATTGATTAATATCAAATCCAATTACAGGATATTTGGTTGCAAATAATCTTGCTAATGGAAGACCTACATATCCTAAACCTATTACTGCTATTTTCATCTTAATTTTATAAATTAAAGTTTATTATTATTTTAAATTTTTCCAATACCAACTTACAGCCTCTTTTAAACCTTCTTGAAAGGAATACTTTGGTGTATAATTTAGTGCTTTTTTTGCTTTTTCGATACTTGCTAATGAATGCGGAATATCACCTGCTCTATTTGGACCATAAATAATAGGAATAGCACTTATTGACGAATCAAATTCAGCTAAAAATTCTTTTAGATAATTTACTAAATTATTTAAAGTATTTCGATCTCCGTAGGCAGTATTGTAAACTGTATTTATTGCTTCAGGATTAGTTGTGGTCATTGCCAATTCATTCATTTGAATTACATTGTCAATATAAGTAAAATCTCTCGAATAGTTACCATCTCCATTTATTACCGGACTTTCTCCAGCCATTAGTTGCATAACAAATTTAGGAATTACAGCCGCATAAGCACCGTTAGGATCTTGCTTTCTTCCAAATACATTAAAATATCGCAGTCCAATTGTTTCTAAACCATACGTTTTACTGAAAATATCTGCATATAATTCATTCACGTATTTTGTAATTGCATAAGGAGACAAAGGTTTACCAATTATATGCTCAACTTTAGGTAAAGATTCAGAATCGCCATAGGTTGAAGAACTTGCTGCAAAAACAAAACGTTGAACCTTTTCATCTCTAGCAGCTACAAGCATGTTCAAAAACCCAGAAACATTAACATCATTTGAAGTAATGGGATCATTAATTGATCTTGGTACAGATCCTAAAGCGGCTTCATGAAGGACATAATCTACACCTTTAACTGCTAATCTACACGTTTCTAAATTTCGAATATCCCCTTCTATTAATTTAAAATTGACATTTTTTAAACACTCAATCAAATTATGACGGTGTCCAGTAGCAAAATTATCTAAACAAACAACTTTATAATTTTTGTTTAAGAAATGTTCACATAAATTAGACCCAATAAATCCTGCTCCACCTGTAATCAAAACTGTTTTAGCTCCAAATTCCATTTTTAATTATTTTTTTTAGAATTTATTTTTCTTAAAATTTTGGCAAAGATAGTATTTCTTTCGATATTTTCATGATATCCATTGGCATAACTTCCATAACCATAATCCAGACCATAACCATAACCATATTTTGCTTTATTTTCAAAACCATTTAGAATAATACTAATATTTGAAAGTTCTCCTCTTTTAACTTTATTATTCAATAAAGATATCATTTCTTTTTTAGTATAATTCTGTCTAACGACATATAAAATTACATCAGAAAATTGTACTAATTCCTGAGCGTCTGTAACTAAACCTATTGGTGGTGTATCAAGTATTATATAATCATATTTTTCTTTAAGTACATTCATAAATGCACTCATTGCTTCACTCATAATTAACTCCGAAGGATTGGGAGGTACTGGTCCTGAAGTAACGATATCCAAATAAGGAATATGGGTTTTCTGAATTGATTGTTCTAAGGTCGTTTCTCCAATTAAATAATTTACAACTCCAAAATTATTATTAAGCTTAAAGTCTTCAAAAATTTTAGGCTTTCTTAAATCTAAACCAATTACAATTGTTTTCTTTTCGCTTAATGCAAAAACGGTTGCCAAATTAATTGCAGTAAAGGTTTTCCCTTCGCCGCTAATTGAAGAAGTAATTAATACCGTTTTTGAACCATTAAGTTGTTGCTTTTTATAAATAAACTGTAAGGAAGATCGAATAGCTCTGAAAGATTCTGATAATGCCGATTTAGGTTTTTCAAATACAGCCAAATTTGAATCTACCAATTTTTTCCCAATTACACCAATTAAAGGAATTGAAGTGAATCTGCTAATATCCTCTACATTTTGAATGGAATCGTTCAAATAGAAAAACACAAACAAAGCTAGTAAAGGCAATAGTAAACCAAGAAAAAAAGCTAAAACATAATTAACTGTTGTACGCGGTCCTAAAAGTCCACCACCTGTGTCTTTTGCAGAATCAATAAAATGGATATCAGATAAATTAGCTGCTTTTACAATTTCAGCTTCGCTTTTTTTAGCTAAAAAATTATTGTAAACATTATCCCCTAAATTATATTTACGCTGAATTTTAGTTAATTCCTGTTTATCTTCTGGTAGTTTTTTTATAGCTGACTCTGCTTGACTAACTTTACTTGAAAGCAATGCTAAATCATAGTTTAAAGCATTTCTAAGTGAACTTATATTTTCTAATAAAACTTTTTTTACAGCTTCCATTTCATTGTCAAAATCATTAAAAAGTTTAAGATTTTTGACCGAATAGGACATTTGAGATCTTGAAACAGAAAGAGAAATCAACTTAGCCACATTAAAAACAATGTTTGGATCTTCAATTCCTGCAACAGATGGTGCTGGAAGTTTTGAAAAATCCGCATTAGAAGTCAAATAGTTTTTGAGTGAATTGCAATAGGAAATTTTACGAGAAACAACATCTCTAGCTTCATCTAGCTTACTCAATTGCTCTGAAAAATTTTTACCTCCTAGTTCAATATCAACAATGTTTTTCCCTTTTTGAAACGATTTTAAATCTTCATTTGTTTGTTTTAACTGCTTTTCAGTTTCAACTAAAGTACTGTCAATAAATTTAATCGTATTAGTCGCAAATAAATTTTTCTTGTCTAACTCGCTTTTTATAAGCATAGAAACGGTAGTATTTAAATAGTCAACCATTCTAGCTTTATTTGCGCCTTCTAGCGATAATGTTAAGATAGAACCACTTTTATCATCCGTATCAATTTTAATGCCTTGATATCTAGCGACAACTGCGTCAAAATCATCGAACTTAATAAAATAGTTTTTCTTGATATACAACCCTGGATGATCGTTTATTTCGACTTTAAAAGCTAAAAAAGGAAGTACAATTTTTTGCCCTACTTTAAATTGCTTTTCAAAATGTCCTGAACTAAACTGTGCAGACTCTGTTTTGTTTTTAGTATAATTGTAAAGTGATAGGTCATTTTCTTCAAAATCAATAGACAATACAAAAGTAGTTGCTGAGATAAATTGTATAGAAATGGGGGTGTCTAAAAGTTGCCCTTTGCTTTTATCTATACTTATAAAGAAAGGAACGTCTCCATAAGCATCGTATTTAAAGTAGCTTCCTTGCTTTAAATACTCTATAAAATAACCTAAATCTCCTACAACTTTTTCGTTATGTGTTCTTGATTTTAAAGAAGTTGCTATAGTTTGAACTTTATCCGAAGTACCTCCCCAATTAAAAACTAAACTGGTATTGGACGTAAAAAAAGGATTGTTTTCTTCTTTTACAACAATAGAAGTTGAAATGCCGTATATTTTTTGTTTTCTTACATTTACCTGATAGGCAATAACAAATGCCAATATCAAACACAATGCAAATACTTTCCAATAACTTGCTAACTTGATTAAAAATCCTTTAAAATCAAAGTTTGAATGTTGGTCAATAAAGGAAAACTCTTTTAAATTAAGCATTATAAACTCTTTGTTATTTTCGAAGTAATAAAAATGTTGTGGTAAGTAATGACAAAACAGTTAGAACAAACGAAAGCGATTCCAAACCTGTTTTACCTGTTCCCCAAGATTTTTGACTTAAGGGTTTTACGTAAATATAATCATTAGGTTGCAAGTTGTAATAATTTGATTGTAAAGCTTTACTGTCTGTTAAATCAATTGTATGCATTTCTACTCCTTGAGGCAATTGACGGATTACCATAACTTCTTTTCTATTTCCTGTCATTGTAATATCGCCTGAATTTGCAATTGCTTCTAAAATAGTAACTTTTTCTTGGTACAAGGTTTTAGTTCCGGGCAATTGCACTTCACCATTAATAGTGTATCGAAATCCAGCCATTCTAACATTTACAAATAGATTTGATTCTTTATAAAAATATTCCGACAACAATCGCTCTTCAATTTTTTTGCGTATTTCCTCTGTTGTTAAGCCTAAAACCAAAACTTCCCCTAAAACAGGCACTCGAATAACACCATGATCATTAACCGTATATCCTTCAAAATAAAGCAATTGATCTGATTTTAATAATGAATTTTCATTACTTGTTGGATTAAAAATTTGCGCTAATTTAGGATCTATTGTTTTTATTGAAATACTCAAAATATCATTTGACTGCACTCTATAGGGCTTACTGTTTACAGTATTTACAAGGGTTTCATTTGCGTTTTCATCCTTTCTTTGTAGGTAAATCATATCTTGTGTTGGTACGCATGACGAAAGTAAAAGTCCAACCAATAAAAGTAAAAAAAAGTAGTGTTTGAGCATGCTTTTATTTTTAATGTAACAAATATATACTTTTCAATAGCATTATAAAAAACTATCGTACTTTTTAATGATTAATTATTTTTTAAAGCATTTTCAAAAGGCACTCGGTACAAAATACTCCTTCCTAAAGTTACTTCGTCTGCATATTCCAATTCATCACCAACTGCAATTCCCCTCGCAATTGTGGTAGTTATAATTTGGTAATCTTTAATTTGTTTGTAGATATAAAAATTTGTTGTATCGCCTTCCATTGTTGAACTTAATGCAAATATCAATTCTGACACAATACCATCTTTTACTTTTTTAAGAAGTGAACTAATGTTTAATTGACTAGGTCCTACCCCGTCAATTGGCGAAATTTTACCTCCTAAAACATGGTAAACTCCTCTAAATTGTCCAGTGTTTTCTATTGCCATAACATCTCTTATGTCTTCAACAACACAAATTACAGCATGGTTACGACTTGGATTTGAACAAATTTCACACACTGAAACATCTGAAATATTATGACAACTTTCACAAAACTGAATGGATTCGCGCATTTTAGTCAAAGTAGCAGCTAAAAAAGCAGTTTGTTCTTTAGGTTGTTTTAAAAGATGCAATACCAATCGCAAGGCAGTTCGTTTACCAATACCTGGCAACTGTGCCATTTCATTTACTGCTTTTTCTAAAAGTTTTGAAGAAAATTCCATATCGCAAAAATAGTCATTCTCTGTTAATTTTTAAACTACTTCTCTTTACAATATTTTCTGTTTTTTGGCTGACTACTAACCCACCTCCTATTAATTAAATAACAATGTTTTTAAAAAACCCTTTCTCTTTTTAAAGAAATATTATGTACTTTGGCAACCTAATTCAATTAAATAATGAGTCCTTTTACAATTTTAACACTCATCTTTGTTTACTTCGGAATTCTATTTGTAATTTCTTATTATGTGAGTAAAAAAGACCATGGAAACGATACTTTTTTTAAAGCAAATAAAAACTCTAAATGGTATTTGGTTGCTTTTGGAATGATTGGAACCGCACTTTCTGGCGTAACCTTTATATCGGTTCCAGGAGAAGTGGGCGCTCCAAGTGGGGAACAATTTAAGTATTTTCAATTTGTTTTAGGGAATGCCATTGGTTTCATCGTCATTGCAAAAATTTTGTTGCCCCTGTATTATCGGATGAATTTAACCTCGATTTATGGTTACATCGAACGCCGATTAGGAACTTATGCATACAAGACAGCTGCCATCATTTTTTTAATCAGTCGTACCATTGGTTCGTCTTTTCGATTGTATTTGGTAGTGATTGTTTTACAACGTTTTGTGTTTGATTATTATAATATTCCATTTGCCTCTACCGTATTGATTTCATTGGGATTAATCTTTGCTTATACCTATCGTGGCGGATTGAAAACAATAATAATTACGGATACTTTACAAACATTTTTCTTAGTAACTTCTGTTTTCTTAACCATTTTCTTTATTTGCAAAAGCTTGAATTTGAATCTCTTTGAAGCTTTTGAAGAAGTAAAAAACAGCAACTATTCTAAAGTCTTTTTCTTTGATGATTTTGTTTCTAGTAAATTTCATTTTATAAAACAAATCCTTGGTGGAATGTTTGTAACCATTGCTATGGTGGGCTTGGATCAAGATTTAATGCAAAAGAATTTGAGTTGCGCTACAATTGGCGAAGCCCAAAAAAACATGTTTACTTTTACAGGAATATTTGTTGTTATCAACATTTTCTTCTTGAGCGTTGGCGCATTATTGTATATTTATGCAAACAAATATGGCATAGCAGTACCAACCGATTTGGTTACAGGAAAACCACGAACCGATTTACTTTTTCCTGAAATTGCCTTTCATCATTTGAGTTTAATTCCTTCTGTCGTTTTTTTATTGGGATTAACAGCTGCTACTTTTGCTACCACCGATTCGGCTTTAACGGCTTTAACCACTTCGTTTTGTGTTGACTTTTTAGGAATGGATAAATCTGAAAACGTAAACAAACCCAATGTAATTCGTACCCGACATTCCGTACATCTTGGATTTTCATTTTTGATGTTCTTGGTCATTGTCATCTTCAATACCATCAACGATAGTTCGGTAGTGGGAATGATTTTTAGAGTAGCATCTTATACTTATGGACCCCTTTTGGGATTATACTGTTTTGGATTGTTTATGAAATCGAAAACGGTTCATGACAAGTTGGTTCCTATCATTTGTTTGCTATCGCCTGCATTAACTTTTGTAATAAGCGAAAATTCTAAAGCCCTTTTTGGCGGTTATGTTTTTGACAACGAATTAATTGTAGTAAATGGTTGTATCACTTTTATCGGATTGCTTCTAATAAGCAAACCAGCGGTTGAGGAAACTCGTTTTTAGAATAAAAGTTAATTGATAACGATTCCCTAGCCCAGATTGACAAGGAAATCCTTTTGAGTCGGTGTTCGACTCAAAAGATTGGAACAAAAGCTGGAATAGCTCCTGAAAAAACTAAAACTGATTGGTAGTCAATAGCACCAAAGTACAGGCGACTTCAACTTTAATATTATTTAATTGCAACAATTGATAAAACTCAGGATTTTCGGTTCCAGGATTAAAGATAACACGTTTGGGTTGCGCTTCTACGATGTAATTGTAATAGTCTTTTTGACGCAATGGGTTTAAGTACAAAGTAACTGTTTCTATATTTTTTAGTGGAATGGCTTTGGTTTGGATTTTAATACCGGCAACTTCCCCTGCATTTTGACCGATGGCAACCACCGAATGTCCTTTATCAACCAGCATCGTAATTGCTTTAAAAGCATATTTTTCTGGCTTTGAAGTCGCCCCTAACACTACTGTTTTTTTTGTTCTCATGTTGCAAAAGTAAACAAACAAGATTACTTATTTAATAAACTCTGGTAAATTCTAAATACAAATGCTTTTTTTGAAAAAGGGTATAGTGAAAAAGTTGTTTATATCCTTTTATATCAAAACGCTATTAATTAATTTATAGAGATGTTACGATTTTATCGTTCTTGAAAATAGTAAGTTATCTTTACTTAATAGATAAATAAAAGTACCGAATCCAATCTCTGAATTATCTCGACACTTTATTGAACTATTAAAAATGAACACAATTCAATTTGGCATTTAATATTTATAAATTCTATTTTATATATTTGTAACAATTAAATTTATTGGATATGAAAAAATTTTTATTTTATTTTACATTACTAACAATTGGAATAGCTTATTCTCAAAACGTATTTCATGACAATTTAAACGCTTATACTGTTGGTTCACAGTTAAGTGGGCAAGGTTCATGGACAAATAATTCTTCTATTGGAGGTGCTGGTGCTTGTACTGGAGCTTTATGCTTAAATTCAAAAGTGCTATCGACTGGTTTTAATTATTTAAACTATGGTACTTCAAATAATTCTTTGCAATTACAAGCCGATACTGATGGTTGTGGAACGTTGTTTACTCCTGTGACAACAGGAGATATGTATGTTGGTTTAATGATAAACTTGAATAATGCATCAACAAGTCCGAATGACTTTTTTAGAGTCAATAACAACAATGCTTTTATGACTACTTTTAGAGTTTATATTAAAACTACAAGTGCTAATAGTTTTTCAATTGGAATAAGTAAAGGAGGTAGCGGAAATGTTGTTGCTTATACAAATAGTACATTTGGTTTCAATCAAGACCATTTGCTAATTTTAAAATACACGCAATCGACAGGAGTAGCTGATGATGTATTGAATTTGTATGTTGATCCTGTAATGGCTAATGGAGCACCTGCATTACCAGATGCTACAACAAACTCTGGCACTGACCAAGCAGGTAATGTTGACAGATTGGTTTTTAGACAAAATGCAACTGCTATTCCAACCGGTAGAGCTGGTTTAGTTAGTGTAGCTTTAACGTGGACTGGATTAATTTTTCCAAGTTTGCCTGCTGTTGCATTTGAAAAAGATTCATTTGTAATTACAACCAATGAAGTGAAATCAGGAATTATATCTATACACTCTAATATAAACAGTCCTAATGTTATATTGACTATATATGATTTAAATGGAAAAAAAATAGATACTAGAGCTACTTCATTATCAGAAGACATAAACACGATTTCTATAAATCCAATACAGAATTCTGGGATGTATATTGTTGAAATTATATCTAATGAAATTAAATTCAATCAAAAATTTATTGTAAAGTAAAAGTACTTTTTTCCAATAAATAAACTGCTCCAAACTAAAAATTGGAGCAGTTTTTTTTATCTTTTTTTTAATATAAATATATAAAGTTGCAAATCAATTAACCTAATGTATTTTATTGATAATTAACAATAAATTCGTTTTTTAAATAACCTTATTTCACTTTAATAGGTTGCGGTGTGAGTTTAGGGGGGGGGTAGGTTTTTGATTGACTTTTGTTTTCGCAGATCTTTCAGCTCTTATTTTAGCTTTTTTCTCAGTTTCATTCCTTTGTGCATCTTTCAATATCCTTCGCTCTAAATCCAATTGAGCAGGTCGATCCGGTAATTGTTGCATTTTATCTTGATCTTGTTCTTGGCGATCCTCTAATTTTTCAACTTGCGAATATGTTAAACTGGATCCTGCAAAAAATAGAATTGCTAAAAATAATTTTTTCATGACATTTTTTTATATAAATTACTATTGTACAAAGTTAAAAGTAACTCTTTCAAAAGTATTTATAGTACTCTTTTAAAACTTTATATAATTCAATGTTTTACACAAAAAGTTAATAGTTTTAATCATATAATTTAAAGATATTTATCAACTGAATTTTTAATTAATTTTTTAAGCGTTGATTTGTGTATTTAAAAAAATTTTAATACTTTTAAAAACACAATTACAGCAGCATGACAGCAGAAGAGATTGAAAAAGAAAATAAAGCAATTGCATACGAGTACAAAGAATTGCTACGAATTAGCTACCAAACTTTAACTATAGAAGACAAAAAATTGATTCGTAAAGCATTTGATGTTGCGGTTGAGGCACACAAAGACCAACGCAGAAAATCAGGTGAGGCTTATATTTTTCATCCTATTGGTGTTGCAAAAATTGTTGCTGCCGAAATTGGTTTGGGAGCTACAAGTATCGCTGCAGCACTTATGCACGACGTTGTAGAAGATTCCGACACCACAGTAGAAGAAATTGAGCGAATGTTTAATCCAAAAGTAGCACAACTTGTTGCTGGTTTAACTAAAATTTCTCAGGTAAAAAAAGACATGAACATTTCCATGCAAGCCGAAAATTTTAGAAAAATGTTGCTCACTTTAAATGATGATGTACGAGTAATTTTAATAAAGCTTGCCGACCGGTTGCATAACATGCAAACTATGGATTCGATGCCCGAATACAAACAAACCAAAATTGCATCGGAAACGTTATACATATACGCTCCTTTAGCCCACAGGTTAGGACTTTACAATATCAAAACAAAACTAGAAGACTTGGGGTTAAAATACACTGAACCGCAAGTTTACAAAGATATTGTTAGTAAAATTAAAGAAACTAAAGCCGAACAAGAAGCTTATATTGATTCCATTTCAAGCATCTTAAAACAATCGTTAAACCAAGAAGGAATAGAATATATCATAAAAGGTAGACCAAAATCAATTTATTCCATTAGAAGAAAAATGTTGGCACAAAGCGTCAGTTTTGATGAGGTATATGATAAATTTGCGCTAAGAATAATCTACAATTCGTCACTACACGACGAAAAATTCATAGCTTGGAAAATTTATTCAATAGTAACCGATCATTACCGACCAAGTCCAAGCCGTTTGCGTGATTGGATTTCATCGCCAAAATCAACTGGCTATGAAGCATTACACATAACCGTAATGGGCCCAAAAGGGCGATGGGTTGAAATTCAAGTGCGTAGTGAACGTATGGATGAAATTGCCGAAAAAGGGTATGCAGCACATTATAAATACAAACAAGGAGCTACAGAAGAAAGTGGACTTGATGTATGGTTAAATTTACTTAAAGAAGCATTGGAAAATTCAGAAAGTAATGCTGTTGATTTTGTTGAAGATTTTAAAATGAATTTGTATTCAAAAGAAATCTATGTATTTACACCAAAAGGAGAAATAAAATCGTTGCCAAAGGGTGCAACTTCACTTGATTTTTCGTTTAGTATTCACTCTGAAATTGGAATTAAAACAAGAGGTACTCGAGTTAATGGCAAGTTAGTTCCGCTGAACTATGTCCTAAACAGTGGTGATCAGGTAGAGGTGATTACTTCTCAAAATCAAAAACCTACCATAAACTGGTTGGATTATGTCACAACATCTAGGGCGAAAAACAAAATTAGAAATGTTTTAAATGAAGACATCAAAAAAATTGGAGAAGAAGGAAAAGAATTACTAACTCGAAAATTAAAGCATTTAAAAATCACTATTAATGAAACGGTTATCAATGAATTAGTTAATTTTTTCAAACTTAAAACTAGTTTAGACCTGTATTACAGAGTGGGTATTGGTGCTATTGAAAACCAACAGTTAAAAGATTATGCTTCTCAAAAAAGCAATACGCTGATCAACTTTTTCAAAAACAGAATAAGAAGATCTCCAAACACCGCTGATGACGATATTCACAAACAAGTTATCAACAGCAATTTTGACATGCTTGTTTTTGGATCAGAACAAGACAAGTTGGATTACAAACTTTCATCTTGTTGCAATCCAATTCCTGGTGACGAAGTTTTTGGTTTTATAACTATTAATGAAGGAATAAAAGTACACAAAAAAGATTGTCCAAATGCTATTGCTCTTCAATCAAATTACGCCTACAGAATAATGGCGGCAAAGTGGATAGATTCTACTCAACAGGAATTTAAAGCAATGCTTAAAATTACCGGAATGGACAGCTTAGGATTAACAAATGAACTTACAAAAGTGATTTCAAGCAATATGAATGTAAATATTCAAAGTATTTCTTTAAACGGTGAAGCTGGAATTTTTAATGGTCAAATTGCTGTAATTGTTCAAAACAATGGTATTCTAACTAAATTAATTGAAAATATTAAAAAAATAGACGGAATTGAAAAAGTTATTAGGGTTAATAATTCTTAAAATGATTAGAACTTTAATTCATTTTAAAATTATCTTTTAAGCATAAAAAATTATCTTTGCATGATATGACAAATACAACTACAGATAACGACAAAAATCAAGAAATAGTAAAAAATGTCTTTACCCTTTATCTTGAAAAAAAAGCACATCGAAAAACCCCAGAACGATATGCAATTCTTCAAGAAATATATAACAGTCACGAACATTTTGACATTGAAAATCTATATGTCAAAATGAAAAATAAGAACTATCGTGTTAGTAGAGCAACTTTGTATAATACAATTGAATTACTAATTGACTGTGCTTTAGTACGTAAACATCAGTTTGGTCAAAACCAAGCCTATTATGAAAAATCGTATTTTGACAAGCAACACGACCATATCATCATGACTGATACAGGTGAGGTATTTGAATTTTGCGACCCACGGATTCAAAACATAAAGCAAACAATTGAAGACATTTTTGGAATTGAGATTCAAAATCATTCGTTGTATTTTTATGCTACAAAAAAAGAAATTTAAATAACTACTTTATAAAACATCACACACAATGACAGTTGATTTACTATTAGGGTTACAATGGGGTGACGAAGGAAAAGGAAAAATAGTTGACGTCTTAACTTCAAAATACGACATAATTGCTAGATTTCAAGGTGGGCCAAATGCAGGGCATACATTAGAATTTGACGGAATAAAACATGTTTTAAGAACAATTCCTTCAGGAATATTTCATAAAAACAGCATTAATATTATAGGAAACGGTGTAGTAATTGATCCCGTAGTTTTTAAAAGCGAAATTGATGGTTTGGCTAAATTTAATTTAGATATCAAATCAAAATTAATAATTTCAAGAAAAGCACATTTAATACTTCCAACTCACAGATTACTTGATGCTGCTTCAGAAGCTGCTAAAGGGAAAGCCAAAATTGGATCAACACTAAAAGGCATAGGTCCAACCTATATGGACAAAACGGGAAGAAACGGTATAAGAGTTGGCGATATCGAATTGGAAAATTTCAAGGAGCGATATAGAGCTTTGGCAGACAAACATGAAGCCATGATTGCTTTTTATAATGTGGATATACAATATGATTTATCTGAATTAGAAAAAGAATTCTTTGATGCTATTGAAGATTTGAAACAATTGACATTTATAGACAGTGAAGAATATTTAGCTCAAGCACAAAAAGCAGGAAAATCGATTCTTTGTGAAGGAGCGCAAGGCTCTTTATTAGACGTAGATTTTGGGACATATCCTTTTGTAACATCTTCAAATACAACAGCAGCTGGAGCTTGTACAGGTTTAGGTATTGCTCCTAATAAAATAAATGAAGTCTTCGGGATATTTAAAGCTTATACTACAAGAGTAGGTTCAGGACCTTTCCCAACTGAAGATTTTGGTTCTGACGGAGATTTGATGGCAAGAGTTGGAAACGAATTTGGATCAGTAACTGGTAGAAAACGTCGCTGCGGTTGGCTTGATTTAGTTGCCCTGAAATATGCCATTCAGGTAAACGGTGTAACCCAATTGATGATGATGAAAGGAGATGTTTTATCAGGATTTAAAACATTAAAAATTGCCACAGCGTACAAATATAAAGGCATAAAAATACATCATTTACCCTACAATATTGAAGAAGAAAATGTTACACCAATTTATACTGAATTCAAGGGATGGCAGGCAGATTTAACAGGCTTAACAACATTTGAAAGTTTACCAATAGAACTAAAAGATTATATTGAATTTATTGAGAAAGAAGTAGAAGTTCCCATAAAAATAGTTTCTGTAGGTCCGGACAGAGTACAAACTATTTTGAAATAATTGTAAAAAAAAAGGTTGATTTGATTATTTAAAATATCAAATCAACCTTTTAAAAATATATTATGAATTTACCTTTAAGCTACACCTGCAGCTATTAAGTTTAATGCAGATCCGGCAACAAACCAACCTATTTGACTTGAATTATAGGTGTGATTCGCCAAAATAATATCTTTTGATCCATCAGCATGAATAAACTCTAAAGTTAATGGTTTGCCTGGAGCAAAATCTACTAAATCTAAGAAATTGACAGTGTCATTTTCTTGAATTTTATCATAATCCGCTTCGTTAGCAAAAGTCAAAGCCAACATTCCTTGTTTTTTCAAATTAGTTTCGTGAATACGGGCAAACGATTTTACTAAAACAGCTTTTACACCTAAGAAACGAGGCTCCATGGCAGCATGTTCACGTGAAGATCCTTCACCGTAATTTTGATCACCTACGACAATAGTTGGTACTCCAGCAGCTTTGTAAGCCCTTGCTACAGCAGGAACAGCTGCATAATCACCCGTTAATTGATTTTTAACTTTATTCGCTTCTTGATTGAATGCGTTTACTGCACCTATCAACATATTGTTGGAGATATTATCTAAATGTCCACGGAAACGCAACCATGGTCCAGCCATAGAAATGTGGTCGGTAGTACATTTACCGTAAGCTTTGATTAACAATTTGGCACCCATAATATTTTTTCCGTCCCAAGCATCAAAAGGAGCCAATAATTGTAATCTATCTGAAGTTTCCGAAACGGCTACTTGTACACCACTTCCATCTGCTGCTGGAGCTTGAAATCCATTATCATCCACAGCAAAACCTCTTGTAGGTAATTCATCACCCGCTGGAGGAAGTAATTTTACCTCTTCCCCTTTATCGTTTAGTAAAGTATCTGTAATTGGATTGAAAGACAAATCTCCTGAGATTGCTAAAGCTGCAACCATTTCTGGCGAGGTAACAAAAGCATGGGTATTTGGATTTCCATCAGCACGTTTAGAGAAGTTTCTGTTGAACGAATGCACAATAGTGTTTTTCTCTCCTTTGTCTGCTCCTGCTCTATCCCATTGTCCGATACATGGTCCGCAAGCGTTGGTAAATACTTTGGTTCCCATTTTTTCGAACGTAGCGATGATACCATCTCTTTCTATGGTATATCTAATTTGTTCAGAACCTGGATTGATTCCAAACTCCGCTTTTGGAGAAATTCCGTGCGCAACTGCTTGTTCCACAATAGAAGCTGCACGAGCCATATCTTCATAAGAAGAATTGGTACAAGAACCGATTAATCCCCACTCTACTTTCAAAGGCCAACCATTTTTAGCTGCTTCTTCTTTCATTTTAGAAACTGGAGTTCCTCTATCTGGAGTAAAAGGTCCATTGATATAAGGCTCTAATTCTGATAAATTAATTTCTATTACTTGATCAAAATATTGATTCGGATTGGCATAAACTTCAGCATCACCAGTTAAGTAATCGGCAACTGTATCGGCAGCATCTACAACATCTTGACGACCTGTAGCAGCCAAATAACGACGCATCGAATCATCGTATCCAAACGTAGAAGTAGTAGCGCCTATTTCGGCACCCATATTACAAATCGTACCTTTACCCGTACAAGACATATTGATAGCACCTTCACCAAAATATTCAACTATAGCACCTGTTCCACCTTTAACTGTAAGGATATCGGCCACTTTTAAAATTACGTCTTTTGGAGCTGTCCAACCATTTAATTTTCCTGTCAATTTAACGCCAATCAGTTTTGGAAATTTCAATTCCCAAGACATTCCTGACATTACATCAACAGCATCTGCACCACCAACTCCAATAGCTAGCATTCCTAATCCACCTGCATTAACCGTGTGTGAATCAGTTCCAATCATCATTCCACCAGGGAAAGCATAATTTTCTAAAACAATTTGGTGAATAATTCCTGAACCTGGTTTCCAAAACCCGATTCCATATTTATTAGAAACGGAAGAAAGGAAATCAAAAACTTCTTTTGATTGTGAATTGGCTACAGCTAAATCAGTAGTAGCACCCACTTTTGCTTGAATTAAGTGATCACAGTGAACAGTTGTTGGAACCGCTACAGTTTTCTTTCCTGCGTGCATGAATTGCAATAACGCCATTTGAGCCGTTGCATCTTGACAAGCAACTCTATCTGGAGCAAAGTCTACATAATCTTTTCCTCTTGAAAAAGCTTGAGAAGGTGTTCCTTCCCATAAATGTGAATATAAAATCTTTTCAGAAAGTGTTAAAGGACGACCCACTAATTCGCGTGCTTTATCAACACGAATAGCCATGCTATCATACACTTTTTTAATCATTTCAATATCAAAAGCCATAATAAATTTGGTTAAATTGTTTGTGCCCCAAACTTACGAAAACGATTGCTATTAAAAAATTTTTATTTAAATTGTTTCTTTAATTCTATTGTTTTACGAAAAATCCAATTTATCTATGTAAAATTATCAATTTAGAAATTAAAACGTGTTTAAATTATAATTTACAAATATTTTATTGGATTGAAAATTAAATATATAGAAAAACCCTATTCACATTTTAGATTTGAATAGGGTTTTAAAATGAATTTAAATCTGTTTTTACAATAATTTCTGAATAATCATTTCTTCAGAAATTGAATCGGCGTCTGCTTTATAATTTTTAATAATTCTATGTCTCAAAATTCCCGTTGCAACTGCTTTCACATCTTCTATATCTGGAGAATATTTTCCATTAAAAGCTGCATTTGCTTTTGCTGCTAAAATTAAATTTTGAGAAGCTCTTGGTCCAGCGCCCCAATCTAAATAATTTTTAACAAAATCATTTGCTAACGTATTGTCTGGTCTTGTTTTACTAACCAAAGTTACAGCATATTCTATAACATTATCCGTTACAGGAATTCTACGAATCAAATGCTGGAAATCTATAATTTCTTGTGCAGAAAATAAAGCATTTACTAGTGGTTTATGATCAGAAGTTGTATTTTTAACAACTTGAACTTCTTCCTTAAAAGAAGGATATTCTAATTTAATTGCAAACATAAAGCGATCCAACTGTGCTTCTGGCAAAGGATATGTTCCTTCTTGTTCTATTGGATTTTGAGTTGCTAAAACAAAATAAGGCAAATCTAATTTATAATTATGACCTGAAATTGTAACTGCACGTTCTTGCATTGCTTCTAACAAAGCAGCTTGTGTTTTAGGAGGTGTTCTGTTAATTTCATCTGCTAAAATTATATTTGAAAAAATTGGTCCTTTTATGAATTTAAAGTGTCTGTTTTCATCTAAAATTTCACTTCCTAAAATATCGGATGGCATTAAATCAGGTGTAAATTGAATTCTTTTAAAATCCAATCCTAATGCTTGAGAAATTGTGTTTACCATTAATGTTTTGGCTAAGCCAGGAACACCAACTAGTAAAGCATGTCCTCCAGAAAAAATACTAATTAAGATTTGATCTATCACTTCATCTTGACCAACAATTATTTTAGCAATTTCCTTTTTAAGTTCGTTTCTTCTTTGAACTAGATTTTGGATAGCAGTTACATCTGACATTTTTAATATGTATAAATTATTTTTTTAACCAATTATTTGTAAAAATACAATCTCTGTATTCACCGTTTATTTTGATATACGTTTCTTTTATTTTTTCTTCAGTCCATTTTGCAATGGCTTTTATTTGTTTTTCACGCAATGCTAAATCCTTAATCTTTACATAATCTTTAGCATAATCAGCTGTGTGCTCATTAATTCTATTTGTTATTGTTACCAACTTAAATTTTTTAGCTCCTTTTTGATCTTCATCTAATATTGGATTTGAAATTTCTCCATCTTTCATATTTGAAACCTGACTGTATAAAGTAGGATCCATTTTAGTCATTTCAAAATGAGTATCTTGTGTTTTTGGATTTAAAAGTTGACCTCCATTTGCACGAGTTTCTTTTTCATCAGAAAACTGTCTTGCTGCATTTGCAAAAGTAATTTCTTTATCAACTATTCTTTTTCTGATTAGTTTAATACTTTCTTTTGCATCTGTCAACGCTTTTTCAGATACTTTTGGAACTAATAAAATATGGCGTAAATCTACTTCTTGTCCTCTAATTTTTTCAACTAAAATAATATGAAAACCAAAATCAGTTTCAAAAGGTTCCGAAATTTCACCTTCGCCTAATGTAAAAGCCACATCTTTGAATTCTTTTACAAAAGGTGTTTTTCGATTCATTTTATAAAACCCTCCATTTGCCCTAGAACCTGGATCTTGTGAATACAATACCGCTTTACTAAAAAAACTTGCTCCTTCTTGTACTTCTTTTTTAAGTTGTTTGAGTCTATCTATTACAGTTTGTTTTTCTTCTTGTGTAACCTTTGGAGTAACTACAATTTGTGCAACTTCCATTTCTGCACCAAAAACAGGAAGTTCGTTTGCTGGAATTTTTTTAAAAAATGTTCTTACTTCTTCTGGAGTTATTTCTACTGCATCAATTATCTTTTTTTGCATTTCAGAAGTTAACTTATTTTCTTTTAAAATATCAAAAAAATACGATTTAAAATCCTCTTCATTATCTTTTTTGTAGTACTTCAAAACTTTATCCATTGAACCTACATTTTCAACCATGTAGTTAATTCGCTCTTCCATCATGCTTTTAATTTCTGCATCTGAAACAACAATACTATCTTGAACAGCTTGATGTGCATAAAGCTTATCTTCTAAGAGTTTACCCAACATTTGACATCTTGTAATATCTTTAATTGAGCTTCCTTGACTAGATATCTCAATAAAAGCTTTATCAATATCTGAATCTAAAATTAAATAATCACCTACTGTAGCAATAATACCATCAATTTTTTCGCGTTGCGTATTTGTAGGAGTTTTAACTACTTCCTCTTTTTCTTTAATTACTTCTTGTGAATGAGAAATACCAACAAAACTTATTAATATGCAAATGCTTAAATACAGTTTATTTTTTAAATAGATCATTTTACTTTTGTTGGATTTGTTTTTTAATTTTTTCAAAAACGTTTTGGTTTACATTTATTTTATAATCTTTTTTCAAATTTGAAACCCAGTTTTCTTCTAAATATTGTTGGTAGTCGTTAATTAATTTTCCTTTACATTCTTCCATTGTTTTGTTCCCTTCCGGTATAACTTTGGTTACTTTTGACACAAAATAATAATCACCATTTTTAGAAATTTCAGAAATTCCAACAGCTTCTTTTGTTTCTTTTGGAATAAATTCATTCCCTACTTCTTGAGTTGCAGTATTGATCATTACATTAACCTTATCTTTTGTATTCAATGCTTCTTTAATTTCATCTACTGTTTTTCCTTTTTTAAGCATTTTTTGAACTTTTTTCAACATTTCAATATCCGTTGACGAACCAACAGTAATTTCAAGTCTTGTTTTCCACGTATATTTAGATTTGTTTAAGTCATAGAAATGTTTAAGTCCTATAGTATCGTTTTTTGATTTATCCCAAATCTCTTTTTCCATCAAATCGAACAATAACAAGCCATCTCTATACTCTTCCATTACATTTGCAAATTCAGGAAATTCATTTTCTAAATGTTCATTGTAATAGGCATTAATTTTTTCACTTTCGAATTTTGTATAAAAATTTTCAACCAATTTCTGAATTGGTTTAATTTTTCCTGCTGTTTTTTCTTGTGTTTTCAAATAATTTAAAAAAACTTCACCTGTAATTTTTTGATCTTGAATGCTTAATAATGTTGCTGAAAAATCAGTTTTGTTTTCTGGTAATTCCCATTTATTATCATAATAGCTATCGTCAACTGTTTTTTGAATTTTAGCATATTGCTTCAAATCTTTTTTAATGGTATATTTTTTACGTAGCTTTTCATTTAAAGACGCAGTAATCAATCTTGACCTGTCGTCTTTTCCGATTTTATCTTCAAGCTCAGACTTCATTTCTGACAAAGACTTTAAAGAATGTTTTTCTATTAACTTCACGATATGCCATCCAAATTGAGATTTGAAAGGCTCTGAAATTGGATGCTCTTTAGTTAAATTAAAAGCAACGTCTTCAAATTCATCAGAACTTAATTGACCTGATCCAAATTTATTTAAAACACCTCCTTTTTGAGCAGACGATTTATCTTCTGAATACATTTTTGCTAACGATTCGAAATTTTCACCTTGTTGGATTTTTTTGTAAATATCTTGAATAGTATTTGCTGCTTTTTCGTTTTCGGCTGGCGTATCAGTTGCTGGTTTTAGTATCATTATGTGTTCAACTGAAACCTCACCTCTATTTGGTCTTGAATCTGTAACTTTTACAATATGATAACCAAAACGCGTTCTGAAAGGTTTAGAAACTGATCCAAGTGGAGTTTTAAATGCAGCAGATTCAAAAGCGTAAACCATTCTAAAGGCAGAAAAATATCCTAAATCTCCTTTGTTTTCTTTAGCAGATGGATCTTGTGATAGTTGTGCAGCTAATGTTGCAAAATCTTCTCCTTTTTCAATTCTATTACGAATCTCTAAAATTTGATTATAGGCTTTCAATGTATCAGCTGGGGCTGCATATTCATCACAAGTTATTAATATATGAGATGCTTTTAATTCTTTTTGATATCTTGTAAAAGCTTCTTGAACTAATTCATTAGTTACTTTTGAATCCGTAAAATAATTTTTAGACAATTGAGTTCTGTATCCTTTTAATTCACCTTGATATTTAGGATTATCCTGTAAACCTAATTCGTATGCTTTAGTAATTTTTAATTTATAACCGATAAAAAGTTCCAAATATTGATTCAACTCTTTTTGAGATTCATCTTTTACTAAATCAATATTTTTTTTGTAAACTCGTATAAATTCATCTGTAAAATAGGGTTTATCATTAATAGTAAACAACACATCTTTAGGTGTGTTTTGACTATAAGCAACTAAATTAAACGCAAGTACAAATCCAAATATCAACTTATTGAGCTTCATTCTATTTATTTTTAATTAATATTTTATGTTTTATTTTTTTGTTTTTTTGTAATTAAAAAAAATATTTATTTACAATCAACAAAAATAACAATTCAAAAGCATTATGCAAGTATTGACATTACTATTAACAAAAAATTATAGAAGGACATATACAAATATTAAAACAATATTATAATAAAAATATTTGTCTATATTAGTATTATAGTATCGACTTATTTAAAAATAATTTAAAAAAATTAAAGATTGAATACAACAGATTTTTGAACTTGTTTTAAATTTCAATTCAGAAATTAATGCATTGCTTCTGCAGGATCGATTTTGTTTTTTCCTGTTTTAATGATTAAGACTACAGGAATACACAATAAAAACAAGATACCTAAATATAAAAAAACATCCATATATGACAATACATTACATTGTTTGTTTACTGCAAATTCAAGGCTTTGATAGGCTTTTTTTAACGATACGTCAAAAGAAAAACCCTTTGCCATAAAACTATGTTGCATTTGAACAATTCGTTGTTGTACTTTAAAATCAGAGCCGTTTAAATGGGATAATAAAGCAACGCGGTGTTGTTGGTTGAATCGAGATATAAAAGTAGTTATAATGGCTATTCCAAACGAACCCCCAAGCTGTCTCATCATTCCTGTGAAAGCTGCACCATCTCCTATATTTTTTCCTTTTAAAGTTGATAATGCTAAAGTTGTAATGGGAACAAACAAAAGCCCTAACCCTATTCCTCTAAGAATTAATGGCCAAAACAAATGTTCTGCTCCTGTATCTGGCGTTAATCTATTATGCATCCAAAAGCTGAAACAAAAAAAGATTAAAAATCCAACAGAAACCATATATTTTTGTGAAACTCCTTTTTGCAAAAGTCTGCCCACTATTGGCATCATAAATCCTGTAGTTATTGAACTTGGAATTAGCAATAAGCCGGCATCAGTAGCTGACCATTTTAATATTGATTGTGTATAAATAGGTACTATAAAAGTAGATCCATATAGCCCAAATCCTAAAATAAACCCCATCATTGTTCCAACTCTAAGATTAGAATCTTTTAATGCACGTAAATTAACGATTGGAAATTGATAGGTTAATTCTCTTTTTATAAAAAAAAGTAAGCCAAAAAACGATACTAAAGTTAACGTTATAATTCTAGTATCATTAAACCAATCATCTTGTTGCCCATGTTCTAAAACAAACTGAAGTGAACCGATAAATGAAGACAAATAAATAATTCCTAACCAATCTACTTGAGATGCTTTAAGTTTTTCTCCAAATTTTGGACTTTTTATAAAAGTAAGTGTTAAAATTGTAGCGATTATACCTATTGGAATGTTAATGTAAAAAATATAAGGCCAAGAAAAATGATCGACTATATAGCCTCCTAAGGGAGGTCCAAGAGTTGGTCCAATAATGACACCCATGCCATAAATTGCCTGTGCCATTCCTCTTTTGGCTATTGGATAACTTTCTGTAATAATTGTCTGAGCTGTAACTAGTAAAGCACCGCCCCCTAAACCTTGAATAAATCTAAAAGCTACTAATTCCCATATATTAGAAGCATTGCCACACATAAATGAAGCAATGGTGAAAATGACAATTGAAGTAGCAAAATAATTTCGTCTGCCAAATTGTTGCGACAACCAGCTTGTCATAGGAATTACAATTACGTTGGCTATAGCATAAGCTGTAATTACCCAAGCAACATCTGTTAAGGTAGCTCCCAAACTACCTCTCATATTATTTAATGCTACATTTACAATCGTTGTGTCAACAATTTCAAGTAAAGCACAAAGTACGGCAATAACAGTAATTATTACTCTACGATAGCCATATTCTACTAAACTATCTGGATCATTATTTATCATTTGGTACTCTTATTTAAAAATAAAGAATGAGTTATTGGACATGAACATCAACATTAGCATTCATTCCTGAACGCAAAAGTTTCATTTTTTCTTTATCATTTGAATCTTTAAAAGCTATTTTTACTGGCAATCTTTGAATTGTTTTTACAAAATTACCAGTAGCATTGTCTGGAGGAAGTATTGAAAATTGCCCACCAGTTGCTGGTGAAAAGGATTTTAATTCTCCAGAAAAAACCTCTCCATCATAAGCATCAATTGAAATTGTTACTTCTTGACCCAATTTCATTTTAGAGAGTTGTGTTTCTTTGAAATTTGCAATTACCCAAACGTCATTGTTGTCAACTAAATAAAACATAGTTTGTCCAGCTTGAATTAATTGTCCGGGTTGTAAATTTATTCTTGAGACTTGTCCATCTATTGATGCTATAACAACAGTGTAGGATAGGTTTAATTTTGCTGCCTCTAAAACAGCTTTTGCTCTGATAGTATTAGCCGCAGCAACGTTAGTTTGTTTAGATGAAACTAATGATTTTGATATTACAACTGATTTTTGAAAGTTTACAGCTTTTTGTTGATCAATAAGTATTTTTAATTGGCTTTCAGCTTCTTGTTTTGTTGCTAGCGCTTGTTCATATTGTTGTTTGGTAATAGAATGATTTTTATATAAGTTATTGTAACGTTCAAAATCATTTGTGGCTCTTCCTAATCGAATTTTAGCCGTTTCTATTGATCCTGAAGCAGATGAAACATTAGCATCCGAAACTGAAATGCTAGCTTTTGAACTTCCTGTATCTGCTTTTGAAACTTCATAACTACTTTCTGCACTTGCTAAAGCTGCTTTAGCTTCTTCAAGCTTAACCAAATAATCTTTATTATCAATTATAAAAAGAGTGTCTCCTTTTTTAACATAGTCATTATCTTTTACAAAAACTTTAGTTACATACCCTCCTACTCTTGGAATAATTGGAGTCATATTTTTTTCTACCTGTGCATCATCCGTTTCTTCATGCGCTATAGAATGCCTGTATTTAGTAATTCCATAAGTAAGTAACACAACAACTACTATTCCTATTATTACGTAAAACTTTTTACTTGATTTTTTATTTTCCATTGTATTTAATTGTAAGTTTTTAAAGATTGAAAGATGCTAATAGCGTTCCAGATGCAGCCAACATTTCATAATATTTCAACATTATGTTTGCTCTTGAATTGGCAAAATTTATTTTAGCGTTTAATTGTTCAACATCTGCTTCTAGTAGTTCGTTCGTTGTTGCTAAACCATTTTCATGTTTATCTTTTACTATTCTAAAATTTTCAAAAGCTTGGTCAATTGCTTCTTTGTAAACCAAACTTTGTTTTTTTGATATATTGAAATTTTCAATTGCTTGTTGAACTTGAATTTTTATGTTTTCAGTTAAAATTGCTTGTGCTTGTTCCGTTTCTAATACCTTGCTTTTAGCCAATTGAACTTCTTTCTTATTTTTAAATACAGAAGCAAAATTATAGGATACTCCAACTCCAAAATTCATAGCATTTGTAACGCTTACCACATTTTGAAGACTCAAAGCTGTATAACCACCAACAAGTGCCAACGAAGGAAAATAATTAGATTTTGCAATTTTGATTCCACTTTCATTTGCTTTTTTTATAAATGTTAAGGCTAATAAATCTTTTCTGTTTTTAAGTACTATTTCATTATTCTCTATAGGCAAAATGGGTTTTGCTCCATCAAATTGATTTTCGTCAATACCAATATAAAAATCTTCTGGAAGATGTAAATAAGTGACTAAATAAAAATTTAAAATTGAAACATTCTTTACTGCTTCATCTAGCGAAAGCTGTAATTTAGATTGTTGCAATTGTACTTTTAATAAATCATTTCTTGGAATAATACCATTATTTTCTAAGTTAATAAAATCTGTAACTCGCTGTTTGGCACTTTTTAAATTTTCGGATAAAAATTCAACTGCTTTTTGCGTTCTATACAAATTTGCATAATAATCTACTACTTTAATAGCTATTTCTTCTTTACTATGTGCATATTTTGCTTCCTCTGATTTGAATAAATTTTCAGATGCTATAATGGTATTCTTCAATTTAAATCCGTTGAAAATTGGAAAATTCACATTGGCTTGTCCCAACATCAATTCATTTACTTTTGGAGATGAGTTTGAACTTGAGCTTGAATTGGAATTCAGCTTTAAATTTACATTTGCATTTGTCAATCGTAAATATTGACCTGAAAGTTTCATATCTGGATATTGAATATTTTTAACACTTTGAAGTTCTAAATTTTTAGTTTGAACTTTTGTAGAAGCTAAAACAGCTTCGTTACTTTTTCTAACTGCTATATCTAAAGCTTCTTTTAAATCAAGTTTAGTAGTTTTTTGTGCAAAACCTATAGATAAAAAGAGCAAAAAAGGGTAAATAAATAAATTTTTAATTCTCATAAAGTAATAGTGATTTAATGGCGCATTTAATATGATTTGTAAGTTCTTGATTTATAAATGAATTACATTCTTGATTTGTTTCCAGTTTCAAAACATCTTTAAAAAAAGGTAAATTAGAATGAAAATTAAAGAAAGTACCAATTATTGTTGGTATAATAAGTGGAATACATACAGTGTCTTTAAAAACTTTTTTAACTTGACCTTCTGAAATAATTTTAGTTAAAGTATCTAAATTGTTTTTTTTTATTTCTTTAAAATCAGATAAATCTAATGCCCGCTTTTTATATGAAATTTCAAAGTGAATAATTTGGTAAATATGCTTATTCTCATTCATATTTGTTAAATACAAGTCTATAAACTTTTCTATTTTTTCAATAGGAGTTATTTCTTCAAAAAAAACGTTTGCAATTTGAATTCTAAAATTTTGCAAACTATTAATTATTAAATATTCTAACAGTTTTTCTTTAGATCCAAAATAATACGATATCATAGCAATATTTACATTTGCCTCTTTAGCAATGTCCCTAATTGAAGTGCCATCAAATCCATTCTCAGCAAATAGTTTTTCAGCCAATTGCAAAATATGAATTTGCTTATCATTTAAAATTAACATGAATAATTTAATTTAAGCACAAAATTAAACAAACGTTTAATTCAAACAACTGTTTAAAATAAAATTAACCTATTCTTAACATCAAATGGTATCTAACCAATTAGACAAGATAAGTTTACCGTTTTTTGTTAAAATGCTCTCAGGATGAAATTGAACGCCCCTAATAGAATACTCCCGATGGCGAAATGACATTATTGTACCTGACTTATCTACAGACGTTACAATAAGAGAATTCGAAAAGGAATCTTGCCCAACAATCCAAGAATGATAGCGTCCTACATCAAATTTTTCAGGACAATTTTTAAATAAAACTTCTGTTTGATCGGTTACAAATAATTGCGAAGAAACACCATGATAAACCGTTTTTAAATTGATGAGCTTACAACCAAACACTTCAGCAATAGCTTGGTGTCCCAAACAAATGCCTAATATATTTTTAGTTTTTGCATAATATTTAATTAAGGGCTTTAATAAACCAGCTTCATCAGGAATACCAGGTCCTGGAGAGAGGAGAATAGCATCAAAGTTATCAATTTCATCTAAATAAAATGTATCGTTTCTATAAACGGTTACTTCACAATTCAATTCTTCTAAATAATGTATTAAGTTAAAAGTAAAACTATCATAATTATCTATTACTACTATTTTCTTCATGTGTTATAAATTGAAAAAAAAATACCTAAAAAGATTAAAAAAAAAAACCTCGGTAAAAATACCGAGGTTTATTAATACTTAAATACAAGAAACCTATTTTTTCTCGTTTTTTTCCATTTTTGCTTTCAATCCAGCAAGAATATCATTATTGTCACCTAAAGTTGCTGCAGGAGCATTTGTGCTATTTGCAACAGCATCACTAACTGCTTTAGCATTTTTTTCTTCTTCCTCACGGAAAATTGCAGTATGTGAAGCTACAACTCTTTTGAATTCTTTATTAAATTCAATAACTTTAAATTCAGTAGTATCGCCTTTTTTCAATTTTTTACCATCTTCTTTTTCAAGATGACGAGTTGGTATAAAAGCAACAATATCTTCTCCAAATTCTACAGTTGCACCTTTGTCAACAATTTCAGATATTTCTCCTGTATGTACTGTTCCAACTGCAAATGAGCTTTCATATTGATCCCAAGGATTACTTGTAGTTTGTTTATGACCTAATGATAGTTTACGACCGTCAACATCTAATTCTAAAACAACAACATCTAATTTTTCGCCTACAGCAATAAATTCAGATGGGTGCTTGATTTTTTTAGTCCAAGATAAATCAGAAATATAAATTAATCCATCAATACCTTCTTCTAATTCAACAAAAACACCAAAGTTTGTAAAGTTTCTTACAATTCCTACATGTTTAGAACCAACAGGATATTTAGCAGTAATGTCAGTCCAAGGATCTTGTGTTAATTGTTTAATTCCAAGAGACATTTTACGATCATCTCTATCCAAAGTTAGAATCACAGCTTCAATCTCATCTCCAACTTTTACAAAATCTTGTGCAGATCTTAAATGTGTTGACCATGACATTTCAGAAACGTGAATTAATCCTTCAACTCCTTCAGCAACTTCGATAAATGCACCATAATCAGCAATTACTACTACTTTACCTTTTACCTTGTCTCCAATTGCTAAATTAGCATCTAGAGCATCCCAAGGGTGCGCGTTTAATTGTTTCAATCCTAATTGAATTCTTGTTTTCTCATCATCAAAATCAAGAATAACTACATTCAATTTTTGATCTAGTTCAAGTACTTCACTTGGATGATTAATTCTTGACCAAGAAAGATCTGTAATGTGAATTAATCCATCAACACCACCTAAGTCAATAAACACACCATAAGAAGTAATGTTTTTAACTACACCTTCTAGTACTTGTCCTTTTTCTAATTGACCAATGATTTCTTTTTTCTGAACTTCGATATCTGCTTCAATAAGTGCTTTATGCGAAACCACAACGTTTTTAAATTCGTGATTTATTTTCACAACTTTAAATTCCATCATTTTGTTCACATAAACATCATAATCGCGGATTGGTTTAACGTCTATTTGTGAACCAGGTAAGAATGCCTCAATTCCAAAAACGTCAACAATCATACCGCCTTTAGTTCTACATTTAACAAAACCATTAACAATTTCACCCGTTTCGTTAGCGTTAATAACACGCTCCCACGATTTCATTGCTCTAGCTTTTTTATGTGATAGTACTAATTGACCTGTTTTGTCTTCACGAACATCAATTAAAACTTCAACTTTATCTCCAACTTTTAAATTTGGATTGTATCTAAATTCATTTAAAGAAATAACACCTTCAGATTTAGCATTGATATCAACAATAACATCTCTGTCAGTAACTCTTACAACAATTCCTTCTACAACTTCTTCTTGATCAGTAGCAATAAAAGTTTTTGATACTAATTCTTCAAATTCTAATAAGTTTTTTTCGTCAACCGCATCTATTCCTTCTTGGAAATTATGCCAGTTGAAATTAGCCAAAAACTCTTCTTGTGATTTTAATAATTCAGACATGCTGATAATAAATTTGTATGCTGTGTCTCATGAGTTTATTATCGAATTGAAAACAACAACAGTGTTTTACATAATTAGTTGATACCTAAAGGAAACTCTTATTCGCCAAAAGGTTTGCAAAAGTAATTCTTTTTTACCAAATTACAAATTGTTTATAAAAAAAATACGAACTCTAATAATTTATCAATTGATAGTATTTATACAATCTTTGATAAGATAAATTTATATTGCACTTATTTTTTCCATTACTAATTTTGGAGATCTATCTATTTTAAAAACACCCCAATGTTTTTCTGGTTCTAGAGGTTCGTGAGATCCTTTCCATGATTCATCAAATGCTTCAAAAACAAATGTAAGAATACCTGCTTCTTCTGACCAATTTACCAAATCGTGGTAGTATATTTCTTGGTTTTCTTCGCTAACATTATGAGGCAAAATACCTCTTCCATTAGAATTAGTTGCCCAACCTGCTTCGGTTATTACAACTGGAATAGTAGGATAAGTATTGGCAATAGCATAATAATTCTCTTTAGTATAATCTAATGCTTCGTGAATGTTTTTGTATTCCCAAACTGGATATGTATGAATTGAAATAAAATCAACAACTTCTGCAAGTGGTTTTAATTTATTTAGCCATGGAACGTAATTTTCACAAAAAGTTACAGGTTGTACCGCTTCTCTTTTAATTAGAGTAACGTACTCAATTACACTTGAGACAGACACATAGTGATCCGTCCAATCTACACATGCTTCATTTCCAGCAGACAACAAACTAATTATTGTTGGATATTGATTTGCTAAAGCTATTAGTTTTTTAATTTGATTCAAATTTTTTGAACAATTCTCAGTTAGCTCTTTTTCTGTATATACTCCTCCACCCCATGGACATCCAAAGTTATTCATTTCGGCAACGATATATGCACCAAGCATTACTTTAAGAGCTATTTGTTCTTGTTCTATTACTTTTAAAACAGTTTCACCATGCTCGTCGCAATCGTATAAACGAATATATTTCCAATGCTTTTCAATTAAAAGTAAATCTTCTTTTATTTCATCGTAAGTTGGATAAATACCTCCAGGATTTTGACCTTCGCGAAATCCTGAATAACAAATTGCATTTCCAGGAATTAGACTTAATGCTTCAAAATTATTTACCATATTGTACAATTCTCTTAAATTTGTAATTTAATAAATTACTCTACTATTAGTTTTTTTACACTTTTTTGAGAATCAGAATATACGGTTACTAAATAGATACCTTTTGAAAGGTTATTTATAGCTACTTCTTTCGTGTTTTCTGTTTCTACTTTTACTAAAACACCCAGCGTATTGTATATTTCAACTTTATCTATTTTGATATCAGAATAAATGTGTAAGTATTCATTTGCAGGATTTTGAAATGTAAATGAGCTTAATTCTGTAGGTTTTACTGTTCCAAAAGTACAATTGCTGCCCACAACATAAGATACATATTTTGTAACTGAAAGCCCTCCCGAATAAGCGAATTTAACTCCATAACTAATTGTTGAACCTAAAGTTTGACTTGTAATTGTTTTTGTAAATATATTTCCTGTAACATTTGACATTTGGGTTTCTGAAAAAGGACTTTGTCTCCATAGATATGCAACAACACCTACTTTATCGGTATCCAACATTTCAAAAGTTATTTTAACATCAGATCCAATAGTTTCAAAAGTATAATTGTATCCTATTGAAAATGACCCTTGAGTAGCTTGAGTATCTGTACCAGAGCAGCTTAAAGTTGATGCAGTAGTGGCATTTAAAATTATTGGATTATTTACATAAGCATTTCCAGATAAATCAGTTGCACTAACTGTAAAAGTATATAAAGTATTTGCTGTTAAGTTGGGAATAATAACTGATTTTTGTATACCTGCTGGATTTGCAAATGATACAGAATTTGATCCATAATTAATTGTATAAACAACATTTCCTGAATTATCATTTGAATTCAACAATAATTCAATTGTAGAACCTGTAACTGTTCCAACTGTTGCTGTAAAATTAGTTGGAGCTTGAGTATCAACCAAAGTATTTTGATAAACTCTAACATAATCAATATCCATAGAAGCTTGCGTGAAATTTGATGGTATATTTCCTGCTACTCCTCCCATTGCAACATTTAATAATAGGAATTGATCTTCATTAAATGGCCAAGTACTTGTATCTTTAATAGTAGGATTGTAAGTATAATAAACAACATCGTCAAGAAGAAATGATATTTGAAATGGAGACCAATTCATAGAATAAACATGATAATTATTTTGTAAATCTGTTGAAGCTATTATACCACCATTATTTATAGAATTTCCAAATGACGAAGGTGTATGCAAAGTTCCTTGAATATAATTTACAGGTTGAGATTGAAAAATTCCGTGTTCCATAATATCAATTTCACCACATGCTGGCCAACTTGTAGTACCATAATTTGAAGCAAAGTAGGCTCCAGTTTCATTAATGTTTTTTCCTAACATCCATATTGCTGGCCAAGTTCCATCCAATACTGGCACTTTTGCTCTCACATCTACACGACCGTATTTAAAAGCAAATTTAGAATTTAATCTTGCCGATGTATATTCCTTAGTTACTCCTTGATCTGTATAATTTTGTTTTATTGCTACAATTTTTAACGAACCTGAATCTACATAAGAATTGGAAAGTAGATTGGTATAATGCTGAACTTCACCATTATTCCAACTAACACCATTAGGTAATTGAGTTTGTTGAAACCAATTGGTAGAATCAACAGGACCATTTGTATTGAACTCATCAGACCATACTAAGTTACTGTACACAACATCAACTTGTGAATACCCATATTGAACTGTTAGTAAAAATATTAAAAAAAACTGATACAGTTTATTTTTTTTCATGATAAGCAATTTTTTGAAATTAATAATTAAGAAAATTTATAGCAATTGAATGTTATATTTAGATTTTAATAAACTTGATTGACTTTATATAATTTAGAACTTTAATTTTTCATGTTTATCCCACAATCCCCAATAAGCACCAACCTCACCTTCTGGTCCAACTTTCCATGATTCATCGAAAGAGGAAAAGTAAAAATTTTCAATATTATTAAGTTTACACCATGTTACTGTTTCTATAAAGTATTTCATTGCGTTTTCATTAGAAGCAATTGCACCTTTAAGAAAACCTCCTTCACTAGGCCAACCTGTTTCAGTAATGATAACACGCTTGCCTTGCCCAGCGTCTTTAGCAGAACCAAACATACTTTTCATGTGATTTAATGAATACTCAATTGGACAGCCCTCCCAATACGGATAACAATTAGTTAAAATAACATCACACACTTCGGTTATTCTTGGTCTATGAGAAAATTCATAATAGGCATCAACATATCCAACAGGAAGATTTGGTAGCGCTTTTTTAACTCGATTAATGTATTCTAACAATTGATCTTCTGTTAAATCTCCTCTGTACATTACTTCATTTCCTACTGCTGCTATATCAACACAACCTTCTTTAGCCAAAGTAATTAAACTTTCAATTTCTTTTTCATTTAACTCTAAATCATTTCCAAGCCAGGCTCCTACCAATGTTTTCATTCCATTTTGATGTGCAATTCTAGGAATATTTTCATTCCCTTCAATACAAGAAAAAGAGCGAATCCATTTTGTGTAGGGTTTAAGGATTTGAATTCGACGGTTTACTTGCTCTGAAGTAATTATATCTCCTGGCTTTTGACCGTCTTCATATAAACTGAAACAAATTCCATGCATTCCATTTTCTAAAGTTTCTTTCCATATATCGGATAATTCTTTATTGGAAATATTAGAAAAATCAATGCTATTATTTACATATTCAAAAGAATAATCATTAGAATCTTCATTTGATTTTTTATTTATGGAAAAATAGTGGCCTTCTCTATATGACATAATTTTGACTATTTAATTGTATTATAATTCGCCTCTACGAGCAACTAATTCTGCTTTTATTGCTTTCGCTTTATCTTCTGAAAGACTGTAATCCCACATGACCCATATAGCTATCCCAGCAGTAATTATTGGAATAAAAATATCAAATAATCTTAAACTAGTCATGGTTTCCATACTTTGAGTAGCTTTACCTGCATCAAAACCAATTACTTTTAAAACCCAACCTGCTAAAACTAAAGCTAAACCTTGTCCTAATTTAACCATCCACCAATAAATAGCTCCAAAAGTCCCTTCTTTTCTTGGCATTCCGTTTTCTAATTCATCTAAATCACAAACATCTGCTGTCATACTCATCATTAAAGTAAATAATCCACCTAAACCAAATGCAATTAATGGTACAGGAATAAACATTAACCAAGGATTTCCTGGACTAAATCCCCACCATTTCAATCCATAACCAATTATAGACAATACAGTTGAAATAATAAAAGCATTCTTTTTACCAAATTTTGTTGAAATCATGGTTACAATAGGGATAATTAAAAAAGCAGTTGCAACCGCACTTATTGTAGAAAACCAAGCTGGCCAAGAACCTGCTAATCCATAATCGCCATTAAACATATAAAAAACAATTATAAAATAGCTAAAAGAAGCAACCATTTGAAAGCCATTAAATACCAGAAAAGTAGCAGCACATAACTTCATAAACGATTTGTTTTTAGAAATCAATCCAATACTTTTAAATAAACTTGCAAGCTCACTAAATAAACTTCCTTTATTTTTTTCTCTATTTTGTAAATTAGTTTGATCCATTTCTTTACAAAATAATGCAGGCATTACACCTAAAACCATGCAAATAGCACCAACAATTATAGATAATTTATGAACACCTTCTGCTTGTGTTTTGAAAATTGTAGGATCGGCAATTATTACCCAAAACCAAGGCACTATCATCCAAGCTATTTGACCAATTGTTTGAGAGAAACCCATCAATCTGGTACGTTCTTTGTAATCTGAAGTCATTTCATAACCTAATCCAATTAGTGGAGTTGCAAACAATGCGTTTCCTGTTAAGAAAACAAGTGAGAATATTAAAAAATACCAAAAATTATACATTTGAGTATCTTTCGGATCAAGTTGCCATAAAATTATAAAAAACAAACCACTTAAAATGGCTCCAATAAAAATAAAAGGTCTTCTTCTTCCCCATCTAGAATTGGTATTATCTGAAATATGTCCAATAATAGGATCAATGATTGCATCATAAATTCGAGGTAAACCACCCAATATTCCTGCATAAACAGGATCCATACCAAAAGCAGTTAATAAAAAAAATGAGAAAACACCTAAAGCACCTGGAAATAAATTATTTACCAAATGCCCAGCTCCAAAAGCTGCTTTTTGACCAAAAGGTACTTTATCTCTTTTAGCAGAAGGTGATGAATTATTGATATTAATTTCTGTCATACTATTTTTATTTAAGATTTAATTACCACTGTTTGCAAAGCTTTTGCATTAATGGAAATAGTTTTTTTATGATTATAACAATGTATTTCTAATGTCTTTTTTTTCTCAGTCGGGTTAAAAATAACCAAGGCTATAGTACCATCTGGATTTTTAACAGCTGTTGTCATAATTTCAGAATGATTAATAGTACAACCAATTTTAATTCCTCCTGGTCGCATAAATTTACTAAAATGTGCCATAGTGAAATACAACGGTGTAAAATAGACTTCATCACTGTTTGGATCAACTATAATTGGAGCAATACACCAATTTTTAAACCAATTTGGACCACCTTGCTTATCTAAAACCATATTCCAATCTACCCAACCATCAACCCAATTATTTAAACAACCAATAATATCTGTTGCATATCTATTAACTGGTGCATATTTAGGATGCAAATATTTTTCTTTTTCACTTGCCCAATCCCAACCCCAATCAGTAGCTTCTTTTTTCCAATACCAAGCATCGTCATTCCAATGTGGTATCTCTGAATCTACACAAGCTTCTGTCTGAATAAGGTACTTATTAGGTGCTTTGTTATGAGCATATTGTAATGCTTCTGGAAAATAATCGTAAGTGCTTTCATACCAATGTATAGCTGTACCTGCAAAATATTTAGAAGTGACTTCATCTTTAAACATCTCATCAACCCATTCTTTTAAACCCGCTCTATTTTGGTCATAACCTAAAATTTTTATTTCGGATTTTCCTTCTTTTTCTAATTTTGGGCCTAAATGTTTTTGAACAAAATTGGTCATTTCTTGTGGAGTGTATAACATACTTTCCCAATTACCTCCATTTCCATGAGGCTCATTTTCAACAGTTAACCCCCAAATATCAATTCCTTCATTTTTGTAAGCATCAATATATTTTGAAAAATACAGCGCCCATGTATCGTAATATTCTGGTAGTAATTTTCCTCCTACCCATTTTTTATTATCTTTCATCCAAGGTGGAGATGTCCAGGGAGATGCAATAATTTTAAAGCCTTTTTTTGAATACGATTTTGCTTCTAAAATCATTGGAATTAGATTATTTTTCTTATCTTCATCAATTGAAAAATGATCTAAATTCTTATCATCCTCAACCATATCATATGCATAATGCTTTAATGAAAAATCACACGAATTTATATGAGTTCTTGTCAAGGAATAATTAGCTCCATTTTCACCAAAATAGGCATCTAAAATTAACTTTCGTTTTTCCGGACTTAATCTATACAATAAATACGCAGAAGATTCTGTAAATGCTCCACCAAAACCAGTAATCGTTTGAAAAGTTTGATTAGGATTTATTGTAATCAAAACTTTATTATCATCTATTTGAAAATCGGAAATTATTTTTAATGCATTTCCATTTTCACCGGTTTCATATACCGTAGTTTTTAATTGATGAGATGTTACTCCACAACTTGCCATTGAAATTACCAGTATTATATAGATTATTTTTTTCATTAAAGTAAGCTATTTACTGGAATTGAAATTTCAATTTTTGTAATTTCAGCAGTTCTATGAAATACTTTTTGACTGTAATTTCTATCTAGCTCTAAAGAAGAAAATATTTCATTTTTACCATTTTTAAAGAACAATTTAAGTTGTTTTTCTGTTCCGATTTTATATATAATTGGCACTTGACAGAATGTAAATGCTAAACTATTTGTTTCTAGTAAAATTGTATCTAAAGCGCCTTCAAGACTATTAAAAGTAACTTCTTGCTTTTCATTTAAAAACTCATTTTTATTTAATAAACTTGGATTAAATATAAGCCTTCCATCGCTAATAAAAACTCCTAATTCACCTATTCTGGTTAATATGTCTTCTTTAACTTGTCCAGTCATTCCAGGCTGTTGAGCACCTCTATGAAGTGGAGTATGCGAATAAGGATCCGTAGGAAAAGCTCCATAACCTTTTGGCGATTTATGAACCCCTATTCCGTTTCCTATTTCTTCAAAATGATTACATAACCTTTTAATGATTTCAGAATCAACATTGTCATTTTTAGCTTTTATACAAACTTCTTCAACAGCTAAATACAATTTAGATACCATATGCCAATATATAGAACCTAATCCTTCATAGCCATAAAAAGTGCCTGAACGGCCTGTAAAAGCCTTGTGATTGAAAACTTCTTCAAATAGATTCAATATGCTTTCTGTATCTTTTTCTATTAATGAATGATAAACTGTATTGTTTTTTAAAAGCTCCAAAGCCTTTTTTAAATCATTTGCATTATGAAAGTTTCCATTAAAATGATAATTACCGTTAATGTCTTTAGTAACAATTTGGAAATTGTTGTCATTAAGCAATTTAACTAAAAGTTCTGTATTCTCTACTTTTGTTTTTGGTACATTGTTTTTTTCTAAAAACTTAGGTAACTCTTTATTTGGATACAAAATATAACTATTTTGATCTGAGCGATACAATGCACAATTTCTTAAACTATCCAAAACTTGTAAAGTTTCATTTGCTCCTAGATAACCAGAACTGATAGCTGCAACTTGACCTTCTAACATTTCTGGAAGGTGAGAAATCTTAACACTATCCCCTTCAACTGACATTAAATTGTAAGCATGATATAAATTATCTTCTTTTTGATTGGCTTTAATCGAATGCTCAATAAAATTGATGCTAACTTGAACAAATTTTTTCAAACCATCCATTGAAACGGTTCTTTTTTTGCCCCAAAAACCACTTTGATATACGTGTTGTCTATAATCTGAAGCTGCTTGTCCCAAAGAATCAAGTAATTTTTTTCTATCTATATCATTGATTGAATTATTAAGAAGTGGCTCAAATTGAATTAAATTTTCTCTAATACTATGGTAGAATTCAACCATTTCATTTGAGATTTTAATATTTTCTACCGTTGAATTGTCTATTAGCTTTTGGAAGAAAGTCAAGAATCTTCTAAGGTAATATAAAGTTACCATTGAGACTCCATTTCCTACCAAAGCATTGTTTGCATCATTCCATTCCGGACGTTGAGTATTCATCCAAATTCCAGCTTCAGGAATAAAATTTGACATTTTAGCCAATACCGTTGCTAATATTTTTTCAATAAAATTTACGTGATAAATTTGACCATTATCAGTTGCCAACAAAGCTCCATCTGCACCAATTTCAATTCTATTTTTATTTATTTTTGAATCTAATTCATGGTTATACGAAATAGTATCTTTTGGGTTTTGAATTATTTTGTCATAAGATGTAATTACATAAGGCACAGCAGCATAAACAAAACATTCTTTTTCAAAATAGGAATCTAATTTTCCTGGATTGTATTTTTCAATAAATTCAAGAAATTTTAATAAATAAATAATTTGATGATCTCCCCAATAGCCAATATAAGACCAAGGATTATCAGGTTCAATAGTTTCCCAATCAAATCCACTTTTTGTTACACGATAAGGATTGTATCCATCAAAAGTTGAAGCATTTAGAAATTTAAAAATCATTCCTTCAATAAATTCAGGATAAGAATACACTAATGTTTCCCAATTCTGAAAAATATCCCGCCAATTGCCTTCATAGTCTAATATTTTAGAACCATCTATTTCACTACGAGTGTTAATAGAAAATTTATTCCACGGACGACTTGGATCTCCGTGTCTTCTACTAAATTTTAATGGTAAATATTCTATGCAAAGTCGAATTAAATCAACATTTTCTTGATGAATAAGTGATTTTTGTAACTCAAGATATGAAAAGTTTTCATTTAAAGAAGTTAAGAAAGACGAACTATTAGCAACAACTTCTTTATTAGCCAATTCTAAATAAACTATAAAATCTTTTTTATCTATTTGATAATTATTATCAAAAATACCACCACGCATAATATTGAAAAGCACATTTGAAAAATGTCTAGTATCTTTACGTTTATCAGCAGTAAATTGAATTCCATCAGCAGAAGCATTTAAAGCAATAAGCTGTTGTTTGCCTAATTCTATATCTTCTTCTATTTGTTTATCTAGAGTTTTATCAAATTGTATAGCATCACAAAGCTGAATTACTTCAGATTGCGTTTGATTTACATTTGCAACTATTTTCCAATTTTTTGAACTATTTTTATTTAT